>JBQCIO010000183.1:0-11636 GCA_051953655.1 Motilibacteraceae bacterium | reverse complement strand
CAGGCGCAGCACCCCGGCCGCGTCGTCGCCCACCTGCGGGTAGACCTCCGAGTACGTCCCCTCGAGCCACGCGGCCGCCACGAGGGCGGGACCGCCGTGGCCGGGGCCGGTGACGTAGAGCCAGCTCGACCCGGTCTCGCGGATCCGCCGGTTGACCAGGGCGTAGACCATCGACAGCCCCGGGCTGGTCCCCCAGTGCCCGAGCAGGCGTGGCTTGGTGTGCTCCACGCGGAGCGGCTCGGTGAGGAGCGCGTTCTCACGCAGGTAGATCTGCCCGACCGTGAGGTAGTTGGCCGCAGCCCACCACCGCAGGTCGAGCTCGAGGTCATCCGCGGCGTATCCCGGCGTCACGTCAGCAGGCATACCCCGCATCCGACCACGGGACGGCCCGCGCGTCCACGGGTCCGAGGGCCTTGCCCCCGAGGTCGCGGATGTGCCTCAGTCGTCCAGCCGGGACTCGAACAGGCGCCGCACCGCGTCGTTGCCGCGCAGCAGGTCGAGGGCGTATGCCGCGTGGCCGGGCACGTAGCCGTTGCCCACCAGCATCCGCACGTCGGCCGCGGCCCCCTCGGCGCCGAGCGCTGCCGCGGCGAAATTGGTGGCCATAGAGAAGAAGATGATAGTTCAGACCTGGGCGGTCGAGAGGATCGCCGGCTGCTCGCAGCCGGGGACGTCGACGCAGACCACGGTGACGTCGGCGGGGCTGCCGGCGGCGTCCACGGCCGCGGCCAGCGCCACCGGGTCGCGGGCGTCGGCCAGCGCCACCGCGTCGGCCAGGCCCGCACCCTCCAGCAGCGCGCGCTCGCGCTCCACCGGCACCACCCCGACGGTGCGCGCGGCGCCGGCCTGGCGGGCGGCGGACAGCGACAGCGAGCCGGACTTGCCCGCTCCCCCGACCACCGCGACCACGGGTGCCCGCCCGCGCTCGACGTAGGAGCGCACCACCCGCGCGGTGAGCGCGGGGGCGCCGCAGACGTCCATGACGGCCATGGACAGCTCGGCGGGCAGGTCGTCGGGGATCACCGCCGCGATCGAGCGGCCGAACAGGATCGCGTGCCCCTGGGCCGGGACCTGCTCGCTACGTCCGTCCCACTCCGACAGCCCGTCGGTGATCCGCAGCGGGGTGAGCGTGAGGGAGACCAGGGTGGCGACGTGGTCGCCGACCGACAGCCCGAGCGGCGACTCCGGTCCGACCTCGTCCACGACGCCGACCAGCATGCCGCCGGAGCCGGTGACCGGGTTCTGCATCTTGCCCCGCTCACGGACGATGGCGAGCACCTCGTCGCGCACCGCCGCACCGTCGCCTCCGTGCTTGGTGGACAGCTGCCGGAAGGAGGCGGCGTCGAGGTTGAGCCGCTCCACCCGCACCCGCACCTCGTCGGGCCACAGCTCGGGGCGGTCGTCGAGCCGGGCGGCCGCCTGCGGCAGCGCACCGGCGGGCTCGAGCACCCGGTGCAGGCCGACCGGCGACGGGGCGGTGGTGGCAGCGGTGCGCTCGGTCTCCGTCGTCACGGTCGGTCCTTCCGTCCAGACAGCCATCAGGCCGCAGATCCTACGGCGTCATAGTGGAGCGGCCGCAGGATTGCCGGTAGCGTGGCTCCGACGCCCACCGCCAGGAGGACCCGCCGTGAGCCAGCTCGCCGAGCAG
This sequence comes from Motilibacteraceae bacterium, assembly GCA_051953655.1. Classification (GTDB taxonomy): domain Bacteria; phylum Actinomycetota; class Actinomycetes; order Motilibacterales; family Motilibacteraceae; genus JBQCHF01. The sequence goes on along the minus strand of JBQCIO010000183.1, from coordinate 9,988 downwards.
CAGGTGATGGAGCAGCCCTACGTCTACCAGCGCCGCGAGCTGGTCGAGCCGGACTGGACCAGGCTGCCGGGCTGGCGGGGCGTCACCCGCGAGCAGTGGGAGAGCGCGCAGTGGCAGCGCTCGCACTGCGTGAAGAACCTCAAGCAGCTGCGCGAGGTGCTCGGGGACCTGGTCGAGGACCGGTTCTACGCCGACCTGGAGCGCGACCAGGCCGAGCGGGCCACCATGTCGATGCTGGTGCCGCCGCAGATGGTGAACACGATGGTCCCGACCGGCCCGGGCGAGGGCGAGAGCTGGACCGAGGCGCTCTACGCCGACCCGGTCCGCCGCTACATGCTCCCGGTGTTCTCCGACCGGCGGTCGGACTGGCCCAGCCACCCGCACGCCAGCCGCGACTCGCTGCACGAGCACGACATGTGGAAGGTGGAGGGGCTCACCCACCGCTACCCCACCAAGGTGCTCGCGGAGATGCTGAGCACCTGCCCGCAGTACTGCGGCCACTGCACCCGGATGGACCTGGTCGGCAACTCCACGCCGACGATCGACAAGCTCAAGCTGAGCTTGAAGCCGGTGGACCGCGCCGACGCGATGCTGGACTACCTGCGCCGCACCCCGGGCGTCCGCGACGTCGTCGTCAGCGGCGGCGACGTGGCCAACATGCCCTGGAAGAACCTCGAGTCCTTCCTCATGCGCCTGCTCGACATCGACACCGTCCGCGACGTCCGCCTGGCCACCAAGGCGCTGATGGGTCTGCCGCAGCACTGGCTGCAGCCCGACGTCGTCGAGGGCCTGGAGCGGGTGGCCCGCACCGCCGCTCGCCGCGGCGTGAACCTGGCCATCCACACGCACGTCAACCACGCCAACTCGGTCACCCCGCTGGTGGCGCGGGCCGCGCGCACGGCGCTGGAGGTCGGGGTGCGCGACGTGCGCAACCAGGGCGTGCTGATGGAGGGCGTCAACGCCACCCCGGCGGACCTGCTCGACCTGTGCTTCGCGTTGCAGGGCGAGGCGAACGTGCTGCCCTACTACTTCTACATGTGCGACATGATCCCGTTCAGCGAGCACTGGCGGGTGTCGGTCGGCAAGGCCCAGCAGCTGCAGCACGCGATCATGGGCTACCTGCCCGGCTACGCCACCCCGCGGATCGTCTGCGACGTCCCGTTCGTCGGCAAGCGGTGGGTGCACCAGCTCGAGGCCTACGACAAGGTGCGCGGGGTCTCGTACTGGACGAAGAACTACCGGACCGGCATCGAGATGGAAGACCCCGAGGCGCTCACCCGCACCTACGAGTACTACGACCCGATCCACACCCTCCCGGAGGAGGGGCAGGACTGGTGGCGCGAGCACGCGGCGCAGGAGGTGGCCGCCGCGGTGGCCGAGGCCGAGGAGTTCGCCCGCAGCTCGCGGGAGCAGGCCGCCCGCGAGGCCGACGCCGTCGTCGTGCACTGACGGCGGTCGGAGCCGCCGCGCGGCACGTGGTCAGGCGGGCTCGGGCGGGTCCAGCCGCGGGGCGCGCGCCTCGAACGGCGTGCTCAGCACGACGGTGGTGCGGGTCGAGACGTTGGCCGCCGCCCGGATGCGGGCCAGCAGCGACTCCAGCTCGCCGGGAGCGCCCACCCGCACCTTGAGGATGTAGCTCTCCTCCCCCGCCACGCTGTGGCACGCCTCGATCTCTGGCATGGGGGCGAGCTTGTCCGGCGCGTCGTCCGGCGCGCTGGGGTCGATGGGCTTGACCGAGACGAACGCGGTGAGCGGCAGGCCGACGAGCTCGGGGTCGAGGACGGCGGTGTAGCCGCGCACCACGCCGCGCTGCTCCAGCCGGCGCACCCGCTGGTGCACGGCGGACGTCGACAGCCCGGTGGCCTTGCCCAGGTCGGTGTAGCTCATCCGGCCGTCCTCGGCCAGCAGGGCGACGATCCGCCGGTCGATCTCCTCCAGCGACATGTGGCGCACCTTAGCGGCGCCGGAGCGTCGGGAGGTGAAGCGTCCGCTCCAGCCGTCCTACGCCGGCAGGACCACCAGCTCGCGGGTCGTGGTGTTCAGCCGCTCCACGCCGTCGTCGGTGACCACGACGATGTCCTCGATCCGCGCCCCGTGCTCGCCGGCGAGGTAGATGCCCGGCTCCACGCTGAACGCCATGCCCGCCTCGAGCGGGATGGTGTTCCCCGACACGATGTAGGGCTCCTCGTGGCTCTCCATCCCGATGCCGTGCCCGGTGCGGTGGATGAACTTGTCGCCGAAGCCGGCGGCGGCGATGACGTCGCGGGCGGCGGCGTCGACCGACTCGGCGGTGACGCCGGGGCGCACGTGGTCCACGCTCGCCACCTGGGCGCGCAGCAGGATGTCGTAGTAGGCCAGGAAGTCCGCCGGCGGCTCGCCGACGGCGTAGGTGCGGGTGGAGTCCGAGCAGTAGCCCGCCGCGGTGGTGCCGCCGATGTCGACGACGACCGGGTCGCCGGGCTGGATGACGCGGTCGGACACCTCGTGGTGCGGGCTGGCGCCGTTGGGACCGGAGGCGACGATGACGAAGTCGACCTGCACGTGCCCCTCGGCCACGATCGCCGCGGCGATGTCGGCGCCCACCTCGCGCTCGGTGCGCCCGGCCCGCAGCCACTGCGGCACCTGCTGGTGCACGCGGTCGATGGCCGCGCCCGCCTCGCGCAGCGCCTCGATCTCGGCGGCGTCCTTGCGCATCCGCAGCTCGCGCAGCACGTGCCCGGCCAGCGACTGCTCGGCGGGCATGGCCGCGGCGAACGCGAGCACCTTCTCGGCCCACATGTGGTTGTCCAGCGCGACCGCCCCGGCGCCGGGCAGCAGCGACCCGACCAGCGCGTAGGGGTCGTCGGTCTCCTGCCAGGGCACGACCTCCAGGCCCAGCGCGCCCACCGGCGAGGCCTTGGCCGCGGGCTCCTCCAGCGCCGGCACCACCAGCACCGGATCGCCGGCAGCGCGCAGCACCAGGCAGGTGAGGCGCTCGAGCGGCAGCGCGTCGTAGCCGGTGAGGTAGCGCAGGTCGGCGCCGGGGGTGACGAGCAGCGCGTCGAGCCCGGCGTCGGCGGTGGCCCGCGCGGCGCGGCGCAGGCGGTCGGCGGAGGCGGCGGAGGTCATGACCGCAACCTACCTGCACCCCTGACAGCGCCGGCGCGAGCCTGCCGACGCCTGTCGCCGGTCTCGGGCAGACTCGCGCCCGTGACGACGACCGCCGGCGACCGCCTCATGCTGCTGGACACCGCCAGCCTCTACTTCCGCGCCTACTACGGCGTGCCGGACTCGCTCACCGCGCCGGACGGCACCCCGGTGAACGCGGTGCGGGGCCTGCTCGACTTCGTGGCCCGGCTGGTCACCGACCGTCGGCCCACCCGGCTGGTGGCCTGCCTGGACGAGGACTGGCGACCGGCGTTCCGGGTGGCTGCGGTGCCGTCCTACAAGGCGCACCGGGTGGCGACGGTGGCCGCGGACGGCAGCGAGGACGTGCCCGACACCCTCGCCCCGCAGGTGCCGGTGATCATGGAGGTGCTCGACGCCCTGGGCATCGCCCGGGCCGGCGCGCCCGGGTTCGAGGCCGACGACGTCATCGGCACCCTCACCGCCCGCGCCGACGTGCCGGTCGACGTCGTCACCGGCGACCGCGACCTGTTCCAGCTGGTCGACGACGCCCGCAAGGTCCGGGTGCTCTACACCGCCCGCGGCGTCGGCAAGCACGAGGTCGTCGACGACGCGGTCGTGCGCGAGAAGTACGGCGTGCCGGGCCGCTCCTACGCCGACCTCGCCGTGCTGCGCGGCGACCCCAGCGACGGCCTGCCCGGGGTGAAGGGCGTCGGCGAGAAGACCGCCGCGCAGCTGATCCGCCAGTACGGCGACCTGTCCTCGCTCATCCGGGCGCTGGACGCCGGCGACCCCGCGATGCCGGCCGCCGCGGGACGCAAGCTGGCCGCGGCCCGCGACTACCTCGACGTCGCCCCGCCGGTAGTGCGGGTGGCCCTGGACGTGCCGATCCCCGAGCTCGACGACCGGTTGCCCCGCGAGCCGCGCGACCCGGAGAAGCTGGTGGAGCTGGCCGACCGGTGGAACCTCGACGGGCCGGTGGGGCGGGTGCTGGCGGCGTTCACGGCGGTGGCGAGGGGCTGAGGAGGCTCGGCTCTCGCTGCTCGTTGCGCGACGTCCGCCGCTGGCGGTCCCGTCGTGGGCGCGGTCTCGGCTGTTGACGGGGGCGGTCCGCGGGCGGCTGGTCCGGCGGCCCGCCGACGTCAGAGGGGGACCGCTCCCACGAGACGGTCGCCGCCCCCGTGGAATATCGCGGGGGCGGCGGCAAAGGACCACGGGGCCGTGATCGTTTGCGTCGGAACCGGCGGGCGGGCGACCCGACCGGACCCCCGCGCACTCCCCCGTCACCAGCGCCGTTGACCTTGGAGCACCCACAGGCACCGGCGTCGCCAACTCGTGTGAAGCCGCCTCGGGCCCTCACCCCACCGACGAGTACGCCACCACCCCGCGGCGCAGGGCGTCGACGGCGTCGCGGGCGGTGCGACGGACCGGGGAGGACTCGGGGGCGGCCTCGGCGACCTGGCCGAGCAGGTCCATGAGCTGCTTGGTCCAGCGGACGAGGTCGCCGGCGGCGAGCTCGGCGTCGGCGAGCACCTGCTCCAGGCGGGCGCCGGAGGCCCAGCGGTAGGCGGGCCAGGCGAAGCCGAGGTCGGGCTCGCGCAGGAACGAGAGCTGGTGGGACTTCTCCCGCTCCTCCAGACCGACCCAGAGGCGGACCATCTCGGCCAGCACCTCCTTGACCGGGCCGCCGGGCAGCCGCGGCGGGGCGACGTCGTCGTCCCGGCGGGACTCGTAGGCCAGCGCGCTGACGACGGCGGCCAGCTGCGCCGCGTTCAGCCCGTCCCAGAGGCCCGCGCGCAGGCACTCGGAGGTGAGCAGGTCCAGCTCGCTGTAGAGCCGGCCCAGCCGGCGCCCCTCCTCGGTGATCTCGTCGTCGGGTCCGAGGTAGCCCAGCTCGGCCAGCAGGGCGCAGACGCGGTCGAAGGTCCGGGCGATGGTGCCCGAGCGCCCTTCGATCCGCTGCTCGAGCTGGCCGGTCTCCCGGCGCAGCCGCCAGTAGCGCTCGGCCCAGCGGGCGTGGTCCTCGCGCTCGTCGCAGCCGTGGCACGGGTGCTGGCGCAGGGCCGCGCGCAGCCGCACGATCTCGGCGTCGTCGCCGGTGTCGCCGCGCTGCTTGCGCGGGCGGGTGGCGTCGTGGTCGAGCCCGGTGGCTCGCAGCGCACTGGCGAGGTCGCGGCGCTGCTGGGGGTTGCGCGGGTTGAACGAGCGCGGGATCCGGACCCGGTCCAGCGCCTCCACCGGCGTCGGGAAGTCGGCGACCGAGAGCTTGCGCACCTGCCGGTCGGCCATCAGCACGGTGGGCCGCGGCCCCTCCAGCCCGCCGTGCACGCCCGGGTCGAGCACGACCGCGAGCCCGGCCCGCTTGCCCGAGGGGACCCGGATGACGTCGCCGGGCTTGAGCGCCTCCAGCGACGAGGCGGCCTGCGCCCGCCGGTTGGCCGCGCCCTGGCGGGCCAGCTCGCTCTCGCGGTCCTTGAGCCGGCGGCGCAGCCCGGCGTACTCGGCGAAGTCGCCGAGGTGGCAGCTCATCGCCCCGCGGTAGCCCTCCAGCGCCTCCTCGTTGCGGCGCAGCTGGCGGGCCAGCCCGACGACGGCCTGGTCGGCCTGGAACTGGGCGAAGGAGGACTCCAGCAGCTCGCGGGCGGTGTGCCGCCCGACCGAGCCGACCAGGTTGACCGCCATGTTGTACGAGGGCCGGAAGCTCGAGCGCAGCGGATAGGTGCGGGTGGAGGCCAGGCCCGCGACGGCCTTCGGGTCGAGCCCCGGCTGCCACAGCACGACGGCGTGGCCCTCGACGTCGATGCCGCGTCGGCCGGCGCGCCCGGTGAGCTGGGTGTACTCCCCCGGCGTGACGTCGGCGTGGGTCTCGCCGTTCCACTTGACCAGCTTCTCCAGCACCACCGAGCGGGCCGGCATGTTGATGCCCAGGGCCAGGGTCTCGGTGGCGAAGACCGCCTTCACCAGACCGCGGACGAACAGCTCCTCCACGACCTCCTTGAAGGTGGGCAGCATGCCGGCGTGGTGGGCGGCGATGCCGCGCTCGAGGCCGGCCAGGAAGTCGGCGTAGCCGAGCACACCGAGGTCCTCGTCGGGGATGTCGGCGCAGCGCTGCTCGACGATGGAGCGGACCTCGAGCGCCTCGGCGTGCCGGTTGAGCCGCAGGCCGGAGTGCAGGCACTGCTCCACGGCGGCCTGGCAGCCGGCCCGGCTGAACACGAAGGTGATGGCCGGCAGCAGGTTCTCGGCCTCGAGCCGCTCGATGACTTCCACCCGGCTGGGCACCCGGAAGCCCCTGGGCCTACGCGGCCCGTGGCCCGCTCCCCCGGTCCCCCGCCGGTCGAACCGCCCGCCGGACCAGCGGTCCTCCTCCCGGGAGACCCGCACCAGCTCGGGGTTGACGCGCTCGTGCGCCCTGCCCTCTCCGACACTGTCCACGAACAGGTCGTACATCCGGTTGCCGACCAGCACGTGCTGCCACAGCGGCACCGGCCGGTGCTCCTCGAGCACGACGGTGGTGTCGCCGCGCACGGTGACCAGCCACTCGCCGAACTCCTCGGCGTTGCTGACCGTGGCCGAGAGGGACACCAGGCGCACGCCGTCGGGCAGGTGGATGATCACCTCCTCCCACACCCCGCCGCGGAAGCGGTCGGCCAGGTAGTGGACCTCGTCCATGACGACGTAGCCGAGGCCGCGCAACGTGCGGCTGCCGGCGTAGAGCATGTTGCGCAGCACCTCGGTGGTCATGACGACCACCGGCGCCTCGCCGTTGATGGTGTTGTCGCCGGTGAGCAGGCCCACGTTCTGCGCGCCGTGCCGCTCGACCAGGTCGTGGAACTTCTGGTTGGACAGGGCCTTGATCGGCGTGGTGTAGAAGCACTTCTGGCCCTGCGCCAGCGCCAGGTGCACGGCGAACTCGCCGACGACCGTCTTTCCGCTGCCGGTGGGCGCGGCCACCAGGACGCCGTGGCCGGCCTCCAGGGCCTCGCAGGCCTCGAGCTGGAACTCGTCCAGGCCGAACTCGTAGCCGTCGGTGAAGGTCGACAGCTCGGACCGGGTCGATCGCGCCCGCCCCGTCTGCGAGCGGGACTCCGCCGCCCGACGCCGCGACGCCGCGAACCGCTCGGCGGGAGAGCTCATGCCGCGATGCTACGACCCGGCGTCGCCCCGGGTCAGGAACGACGAGTCCGGACGTGCGGCGCCGACCGTCGCGCCGGGACCGGCCGGCCAGGGCACGAGCACCTGGACCGCCGCCGGCACGGTCTCGGCGGTGACGGGGAGCGCGGAGACCCGCTCCCCGTCGGCGTAGGCGGTCATCCCGGGCGCGGCGAGGGTCACCGTGGCGGCCCGGCGCACCGAGACCGCCGGGTGGCTCACGTGCTCGCCGCGGAACACCGACGGGAAGACCCGCAGGAACTCCGGCCGGGACAGCGGCCCGACCACGACGACGTCGAAACGGCCGTCGGTGGGGTCGGCGTCCGGGCAGACGAGCATCCCCCCGCCGTAGGAGCGGCCGTTGCCGACCGCCACCAGCATCGCCTCGGTCCGCCAGGTCTCCCCGTCGAGCTCGAGCACGTAGGGCAGCGGGCGGAAGGTGCGCAGCTCGGCGGCGATGGCGACGTCGTAGCGCCACCGACCGCCCGGCCAGCGCATCCGGTTGGCCCGTTCGTTGACCGTGGAGTCGAAGCCGCTGGACAGCACCGAGAGGAACCAGCGCCCCGCCACCCGGCCGGCGTCGAGGCTGGTGACCCGGCCGGCCCGCACGACGTCGGCCGCGGCCAGGGCGTCGGCGAGCCGCGGACCGCGGGGCAGCCCGAGCAGGCGGGCGATGTCGTTGCCGGTCCCGGCCGGGACGACGCCCAGCGGGGTGCCGGTGCCGGCCACGACCTGGGTGGCCAGGTTGACCATGCCGTCGCCGCCGAGCGCGACCAGCGCGTCCACCCCGGCCGCCACCGCGGCGCGGGCGAGGTCGTAGGCCGCGTCGGCGTCGGCGCCGACCAGGACGTCCACCCGGGCGCCGCCGGCGCGCAGCCGCTCGGCGACCGGCCCGGCCAGGCGGCCGCCGCGCCCGCGGCCCGAGGTCGGGTTGGCGAGCAGGGCGAGGTGCCGTGGGGGGTGCACGCGGCGGAGACTAGCCGTGGCGGAGCGTCAGCGGCCCACCGGCGCGCACGCCGACGTCAGATGCCGAAGTCGTCGGGCCCGGGCTGGCGCGGCGCGGGGGCGCGGTGCGCGGTCTCCAGCCGGTCGCCGGGCTCGAGCTCGTCGTCGAGCCGGCTGGGCGTGAGGTCGAGGGCGCTGGCCTCGTCGTCGGACAGCTGGGCATCGGGCGCGGCCAGCCGGCGCCGCTCGCGCCGGCGGTCGTTGAGCAGGGCCAGGCCCATGGCCACCACGTAGAGCACGCACAGCGGGGCGGCGAGGATGGTCATGGTCCACGGGTCGCCGGTGGGGGTGGCGATGGCCGCGAACAGGAAGATCAGGAAGACCATGACCCGCCACCAGCTGCGGATCCGCCGGCCGGAGAGCACCCCGGCGACGTTGAGCAGCATGAGGACCAGCGGGAACTCGAAGGCGAGCCCGAACAGCAGCACCATGCGCAGGAAGAACGACAGGTACTCGTCGATCGGGATCTGCACGCTGGCCTGCGAGATGACGAAGCCCTGCACGAAGTCCAGGGCCCGCGGGATGGCCCAGTAGGCGACCGCCGCGCCGGCCAGGAAGAACGGCACGCCGGCGCCGACGAACGCCATGGAGTAGCGCCGCTCGTGGCGGTGCAGGCCGGGGGCGACGAAGGCCCACAGCTGCCACAGCCACACCGGCGAGGCGATGATGATGCCGCCGTAGAGGGCGATCTTCAGCGCCAGCGAGAACGGCGCCACGACGCCGGCGATGACCAGCGCGCTGCACTCGGTGGAGCCGGTGCCGGCCACGTGCAGCTGGCACACCGGCTCGGTGATCCGGGTGAGGATCGGCTTGTAGAACAGGTACGCCACGACGGCCGCGGGCAGGATCGCCAGCGCCGCCTTGACGATGCGGTTGCGCAGCTCGCGCAGGTGGTCGGCGAGGGACATGCGCCCGCCGGCGTCCCACCCCGTGGCCTTGGCGGCACGGCCGGCGCGGGGCTTGGTCCGCCGCCCGGTGGCGGCGTCGTCGGTGGCGACCACGGGTCAGGCGGGACCGGGGTGCGAGGGAGGGGTGCTCAGCGCTCGGTGCGCTCGGAGGCCGGGGTCTCGACCCGGGGCTCCCGCTCGGCGGCGCTGCTCTCCACCCGGCCCTCGATGGGGCGCGGGTCGGCCGGACGCGGCGCCGGGCGCTCGTCGCCGTCCTCGTTCATCGCGCGCACCTCGGACTTGAAGATCCGCATGGACTTCCCCAGCGAGCGGGCGCTGTCGGGCAGCCGCTTGGCGCCGAAGAGGACGAGCACGACGATGAGAAGGACGACGATGTGCCAGCCCTCGAACAGACCACGCATGGGGAGCTCCTGACGATGTCGGGGTGCGATGGCGATCCTACGCCGCCACCTGTCCGCCACGGGAGACAACGACGACGTCGCGGTGGACGTGCCGTGAACAGCGGCTGATCTGAGCGGGTCCTGGACGGGTCTCCGGCGGCACGGGTCTCCGGCGGCGCGGCCGGGCGGGATCGGGGCCGGCCCGACCGAGGAGAGTGCTCGCCTACCTCGGTGACGTCACCTGGGTGGGCGAGTGAGGGTCACGGGCCCGCGATCGTTCCGGGCCGGCCCCCGCCAGGTCGACGGCGTCCATGACGCCGGCCACGGTGTCGGCGGGCCCGCCCAGCCCCACCCACAAGCGCACCCCCGCGCCGACCAAGCGGAAACCCAAACCCCCCCACCCCGCCCCCCCCCCCCAGACCCCCACCGGACCCACCA
>JBQCIO010000182.1:0-2523 GCA_051953655.1 Motilibacteraceae bacterium | reverse complement strand
CCCCGGTGCAGGAGGTCGCGTTCGCCATGTGCACCGCGATCGCCGTGCTCGACGCGGTGCGCGACTCCGGCCAGGTGCCGGCCGAGACGTTCGGCGACGTCGTCGGGCGCATCTCCTTCTTCGTCAACGCCGGCGTGCGCTTCGTCGAGGAGATGTGCAAGCTGCGCGCCTTCGGCCAGCTGTGGGACGAGATCACGCTGGAGCGCTACGGCGTGCAGGACCCGAAGCACCGCCGGTTCCGCTATGGCGTGCAGGTGAACTCGCTGGGCCTGACGGAGGCGCAGCCGGAGAACAACGTCCAACGGATCGTGCTCGAGATGCTCGGGGTCACGCTGTCCCGCGACGCCCGGGCCCGGGCCGTGCAGCTGCCCGCCTGGAACGAGGCGCTCGGCCTGCCCCGGCCGTGGGACCAGCAGTGGTCGCTGCGGATGCAGCAGGTGCTGGCCTTCGAGAGCGACCTGCTCGAGCACGAGGACCTGTTCGCCGGCTCGCACGTGGTCGAGGCCAAGGTCGCCGAGCTGGTGGCCGGCGCGCGGGCGGAGATCGACCGGGTGCAGGCGATGGGCGGCGCGGTGGCCGCCGTCGAGTCCGGCTACATGAAGACCCAGCTGGTCTCCTCGCACGCGGACCGCCGGGCCCGGCTGGAGTCCGGCGAGGACGTCGTCGTGGGCGTCAACCGGTTCACCACCACCGAGCCGAGCCCGCTCACGGCCGACCTCGACGCCGCCATCCAGACCGTCGACCCGGCGGTGGAGGCCGCCGCCCGCGAGGCGCTCGCCGCCTGGCGGGCCGCGCGCGACGCCGGCGCGGTGGAGGAGTCGCTGCGCGCGCTGCGCGACGCGGCCAAGACCGACGAGAACCTCGTGCCGGCCACGATCGCCTGCGCCCGGGCCGGGGTCACCACGGGGGAGTGGGCGCAGGTGCTCCGCGAGGTGTTCGGCGAGTACCGCGCGCCCACCGGGGTGCAGGGGGTCGCGCCGCACGCGGCGTCGGGGGAGACCGGGGCCGAGATCGCCCGGGTCCGCGAGGCGGTGCGCCGCACCGGCGAGGAGCTCGGCACCCGGCTGCGGCTGCTGGTCGGCAAGCCCGGCCTGGACGGCCACTCGAACGGGGCCGAGCAGATCGCGGTGCGGGCCCGCGACGTCGGCTTCGAGGTGGTCTACCAGGGCATCCGGCTCACCCCGGCGCAGATCGCGGCCGCCGCGGTGGAGGAGGACGTCCACTGCGTGGGGCTGTCGATCCTGTCCGGCAGCCACAACGAGCTCGTCCCCGAGGTGCTCCGGCTGCTGCGCGAGCACGGCGCCGGCGACGTGCCGGTGGTCGTCGGCGGGATCATCCCCGAGGCCGACGCCGCCGCGCTGCGCGAGGCGGGCGTGGCCGCGGTCTTCACGCCCAAGGACTTCGGGATCACCCAGATCATGGGCCGGATCGTGGAGGCGATCCGCGCCGCGAACGGCCTGCCCGCGCTGACCTGAACCGGCCGGTGCCCGACGCTCAGGCAGGGGCGCCGGACGTCTCCAGCGCGGTGACAGCCGCCACGACGTCGCCGGCCGCCCCCCAGGCCAGCGACCACACGGCCGGGCCCAGGCCGTAGCAGTGCACGACCGGGCACCCGTCCGTCCGGGGCGTGGTGAGCACGCGCGGGGCCGGCCGGGCGCCGAGCAGGGCCACCCGGTGGCCGGCCGGGCGGGCGGCGCCCAGCCGCGGCTCCAGCGCGGCGGCGCGCGCGAGCAGCTCCTGGGCGTCCTGGGCGCGAGCGGTCAGGTCCCAGGTGCCCACCTCGGTCCGGGTCACGACCGCGCCGCCCTCCACCGGTGCCACCTGGACCGGGCGGGCAGGATCGGCGAGGTCGACCGCCCAGTGCTCGACGTCGACGCCGGCCACGTGCACCCACTCCAGCCGCACCGGCTGCACCGTGTCGTCCGGCACCAGCGCGCGGGCGGCCAGCCCGGTGGCGTCCACGACGACGTCGGGCCGCTCCGGCAGCGCGGGGAGAGCGGCCCGGGTGAGCGTGCCTCCGGCGGCCTCCAGCCGGGCGGTGAGCGCGCGCAGGCGGCGCACCGGGTCGACCACCGGGCCGGTCCAGGCCCAGCCGGCGGCGCGGCCCGGCGGGCGCTCGGCGGCGCCGAGGACCCGCGCGTCGGCCGGTCCTTCGGTGACGGGGTCGCCGGCGAGGTGCGGCGGCTGCGCCCCGGTGAGCACCCGCCCGGAGAGCCGCGGCGCCTGCGCCCCCGTGCCCGCGGGGCCCAAACCAGCGCGCGGCTCGTCGGCCCAAACATAGCCGACCATCAAGGAGGCGTCCCACACGCCGTCGATGGCGTCGATGCCGGGCAGCCTATCGTAAAGGCTCTTGGCCGGCTCATCGACCGTGCTGGTGCGTTCGCCCGGCAGCACCACAGGGATCGGCGCCCAAAGCAGGATGGGTTTTACACCGGTCTTCAGGCTTTCCATCAGCATCTTCACGGCGCGGCGCATGGTTTCCTCGACATCGATATGCGGCGCGGTGCGATAGGTTGAGTACAT
>JBQCIO010000181.1:0-12663 GCA_051953655.1 Motilibacteraceae bacterium | reverse complement strand
GGACCGGGGTGGGGACCGGTCCTGGCTCCCGTCGAACTGTTGATCGTTTGACACCACAAGGATCGACCCGGTGACCGGGGGTGGGGCGGGGACATACGTCCTGTGAAGGGGCCGAAAAGGTCCCCTCTCTCACCTGGACGGTCTTGCGGAATCCGGGCCGCCGGCCGGAGGATCCACGCTCACCGGCGCCGATGTCCGCACGACGAGGGCCGCGGATGCGCTGTGACCGCATGGTCACAGCACGTGACACAAGGTGGTGGGATCGTCCCCGAGGGGTAGCGCTGGGGCGATTCGTCCTGCAGCATCGGCGCCTGTCGGGGGACCGGAGGAGGACCAGTGCGCCAGAGCGCTCGACCGGCGCCCGGCAGGGCCCTCGCCGGGATGCTCGCACCGCTGAGGGTGCCGGCGGTGCGGCTGCTCTGGCTGGCCAAGCTCGCCAGCGAGGTGGGCGACTGGGCCGGCCGGCTGGCGCTGGCGATCCTCGTCTACGAGCAGAGCCGCAGCCCGCTCGCCACCGCCGCCGTCACCGCCGTCAGCCTGGCCCCCTGGCTCGGCCTGGGCCAGGTCCTCACCGCGCTCACCGAGCGCTACGCGCACCGCACCGTGATGGTCGGCGCGGACCTGGTCCGCCTGCTCTGCTTCGCCGTCCTGGCCCTGGTGCACCTGCCGGTGGGCGTGCTGCTGGCCGTGTCCTTCCTCGCGGCGGCGGCCACGCCCCCGTTCGAGGGAGCCCGGGCGGCCACCCTGCCGGCGGCCTGCGGCCTGGGCACGGCGGCGTCGGACGGCGGCGACGACGGCCCCGCCGAACGTCTCTACGGCCAGGCGCTGCGGCTGTTCAACGCGACCTTCCAGACCGGCCTGCTCGTGGGCTATGCCGCCGGCGGGCTGCTGGTCGCGCTGATCTCCGCTCGCGGTGCGCTGCTGGTCGACGCGGCGACCTTCGCCGTCTCCGCCCTGCTCGTCGCAGGGCTGCCGAGGAGCCGTCCCGACCGCGGGTCCGACGGCGCCGCGACGGGGGCGTCTCCCCTCACCGTCACCACTCGCCTGGCCACTGCCTGCCGCGTGCTGCGCGAGGACCGCCTGCTCGGCTGGTCGGTGCTGCTGATGGTGGGCGCCGCCGCCGCGTGCATGGCGGCGGAGTCGCTGCTGGTGGTGTTCTGCACCGCCTTCGCCGGCGGCGCCCCGATCTCCACCGGGCTGGTGTCCGCCGTCGTCCCGCTCGGCGCGCTGCTGGCCACCCCGCTCCTGCCCGGGTCCGGGGAGCACGCCGGGCTGGTCCGCCTGTCCGCGGCGGTCACCGCCGCGGGGGCGGCGGTGAGCGCCGGCCTGCTGCTGCTCGCACCGCACCTGTGGACCGGCCTGGTGGTCTTCGCGGTCCTGGGCGGGCTCTCGGTGCTCACCATCCCGCTGGGCGCCGTCCTGGGCGCCCGGTTGCCGCGCGAGAACCGGGCCACCTGCTTCTCGGTCGTCCAAGGCGCGCTGATGGTCGCGCAGGCGGGGGCGGCCGCGGTGTCCGGCGCCCTGGCCGACGTCGTCCCGGTCGCCACCGCCATCGCGCTGCTCTGCCTGCCCGCCCTCGCCCTCGGCGCGGCAGGGCTCGTCACCGCGCCGGCCAGGCGCCCGGTGGTCGAGCCCGAGGCGCAGGCGCAGCTCGCCGCCGGCACCACGGCGGGCTGACGCCGCGGTCGCGCCCGAGGATCTGGCGCGCGTGGCAGCATTCCGCTGACGTCCCGCTGCGCTGTGCACGGGTGGGGCGAGGACGACGACGGGGGGCGTGATGGTCGAGACGCGCGCGGACATCGCAGCGGCGTTCGAGCGGGTGAAGAACTCCTTCGGGATGCGGCGCGAGATCCAGCACCTCCCCGAGCACCTCGAGCCCGGCGAGCGGGTGCGCGAGGTGGCAGGGGGCCGGTTCGCGCGCGGCAGCGGCCTGCTGGCCCTGACCGACCGGCGCGTCGTCTTCCTGTTCCACGGACTGGTGCACACCGAGCTCGAGGAGTTCCGGCTGACCCGCGTCGACTCCGTCGCCAGCAGCGGCGGCGTCCTGTGGTCCTCGATCACGCTCACCGTGGCCGGCAACCGCGCCGTCATCGAGCAGCTGGACAAGACCGACGCCAAGCGGATGGTCGACGCGATCCGGCTCGCCGTCGCCACCGCGCACGCCGCACCGGGCGGCGCACCGGACCAAGCCGAGCCGGACGTCGTGACCCAGATCGAGCGCCTCGCGCGGCTGCGCGACGCGGGCGCGCTCACCGACGAGGAGTTCGCCGTGACCAAGGCGCAGCTGCTCTCCCGGCTCTGACCGGACCGCCCTGACCCGACCGGCCAGACCACAGGGCTACCGACCCGCCACGGCCCCTTCACAGGCTGTTCACAAAGCGTCTCCTCACCGGGCGAACCGGACGCCGTAGCGTCCGGGCGTCGCTCGAACAGAGGAGTGCGGGATGCACGCGTCTGACGTGCTGCTGGCCCACGGTCTGCGAAAGGTCTACGGCGACGTCGTCGCACTGGACGACGCGCACCTGGCCCTGGAACCAGGTGAGGTCCGAGGGCTCGTAGGACCCAACGGTGCCGGGAAGACCACCTTGCTCGGCATCCTGCTGGGCCTCACCCGTGCCGATGGCGGCGAGCTGCACGTGCTCGGACGCCGGGCACGCCCGGACGGGACCCCGCCCGGCGTGGCCGGATTCGTCGACACCCCGGCCCTGTACCCGGCGCTGACCGCCCGGGACAACCTGCACCTGCTGGCCTCGCTGTCCGGACCGGTCGACCGCCGGGCCGTGCAGGAGGCGCTGGAGCGGGTCGGCCTGGGCGAGGTCTCCGCCGACCGCGTGCGGGGTTTCTCCCTCGGCATGCGCCAGCGGCTCGGCCTGGCCACCGCCCTGATGGCACGGCCCAGGCTGCTGGTGCTGGACGAGCCCGCCAACGGCCTGGACCCGGCGGGCACCCGCCACGTGCACCGTGTCATCGGCGAGCTGGCCGGCGAGGGCACCGCGGTCCTGCTCTCCAGCCACCGCATGGACGAGCTGGCAGCCGTCTGCGGCACGGTCACCGTGCTGCACCAGGGACACGTCTGCTTCGACGGGGCCGTCACGGCTCTCGCGGCGACGGCAGGTCCCAGCGAGCACCGCCTCGTCGTCGACGACGCCGACCGTGCCCGGGCGCTGGCGACGGTGCGTCCCGACGTCCGCCTGCCCCAGTTCTCCAGGCCCACCCACGGAATCCTCGTGCGCGCCACCACCGCGGCGCTGGACCGGCTCGTCGCCGACCTGGTCGCCGACGGCGTCGCGCTGCGGGAGCTGACGCCGGTGCGCTCCGCCCTCGAGGTCGCCCTCGACGCGCTCACCGGCGGCCAGTCCTCCGGGGCGGACACCCCCGAGCCGACGGCCCAGTTCGTCGCCTGAGGCCCGCAGCGGCCTCACCCATCAGCCCGACGTCGCGCGCCCGCGCTGCGTCGCCCATCGACCACGTCTCACCCACACACCAGGGAGTCCTTCGTGCACGTCACTCGACAACGCCTGACACCGACGCGCGGCCGGCGCCGGACGCAGGTCCTCGCCGGAGCGGCCACCGTGGCCGTCGCGGTCGCCGGCACCGGCGTCGCCGCGGCCGCCACCGACCGCTTCGGCACCCACCGGGTGGGAGACAGCACCGGGCAGGGTCTGCTGCTCCCCTCCAACCAGAACATCAAGCCGATCGGCGACCGGCTGCTGGTGGACAACGGCAAGCTGCTGGCCTCCACGGTGAGCCCCGACGGGCGCTACCTGGCCGCGCTCACCAACGACCGCGCCATCGCGCTGACCATCATCGACCTGCAGCAGCACAAGATTCTGCAGCAGGCCGGGACCTCGGGCGACGCGGACCTGAAGATCAGCAGCAACAACGTCGGCCAGGAGGGCCCCTTCTACACGCCTGACGGCACGTTCCTGTGGATGCCTCAGGTGAACGGCTTCGACCGCTTCCCGGTGAACGCCGACGGCACGGTGGGTGCGCCGACGTTCCTCTCGCTGCCCAAGCAGGGCAGCAAGAGCGCCCTGCCCACCGGCGTCGCCTTCTCCGCGGACGGCACGGTCGCCTACGTCGCGCTCAACGGCCAGAACCAGGTGGCCAAGCTGGACGCGGCCACGGGCGAAGTGCTCGCGCGCTACGACGTCGGCAACGCACCGCGCCAGGTCCGCCTGGTGGGCGGAAAGCTCTACGTGTCCGACGAGGCGGGGCGGCCGGCCCAGCCGGGCGACCCGACGCTGAACTCCTACGGCACCCAGGTGGTCGCCGACCAGACCACCGGCGCCACGACCACGGGCACCGTCTCGGTCGTCGACGTGGACGACGCCTCCGCGCCGGTGCGGACCATCGACGTCGGCCTGCACCCGACCGCCCTGCTCGCCCACGGCAACGTGCTGTTCGTGACGAACACCGGCAGCGACACGGTGTCGGTCATCGACACGACCAAGGACGAGGTCGTGCAGACCATCGACACCCAGCCGTGGCAGGGCTCGACGGTCGGCTACGCCCCCAACGCCCTGGCCCTGACGCCGGACGGTCGACTGCTGGTGTCGCTGGGTCGTGCCAACGCGCTGGCCGTCTACTCCTACACCAGTCCCCAGGAGCCGGTGAGCTACCTCGGCCTGCTCCCCACCGACTACTACCCCGAGGAGATCGCGCTCGTCGGCGGCAAGGTCGTGGTGACCAACCTGCGAGGCATCGGCGCCCGCGGACCTCAAGCCACCATCTCGAAGGGCCCGGGCACCGAGCCCGCCACCGGCTACAACACGCACGACTCCACCGGCACCCTCACCAGCTTCTCCATGCCGAGCGACGCCCTGCTCAAGCGGTACACCGCCCAGGTCTGGCAGCAGAACGACTGGGGCCACGGCGCGACGCCGGCTGAAGGCAAGAAGAGCGAGAAGCCGGTCCCGGTGCCCCTGCACCTGGGCGACCCCTCCACGATCAAGCACGTCTTCCTGATCGTGAAGGAGAACCGCACCTACGACCAGGTGCTCGGCGACGACCCCCGCGGCAACGGCGACGCCTCCCTCGCCCAGTTCGGCCAGCAGGTGACGCCCAACACGCACGCCCTGGCCAAGCAGTTCGGGCTGTTCGACAACACCTACGACGTCGGCACGAACTCCGCCGAGGGCCACAACTGGGTCATGGAGGCCGACGACCCGGAGTACGTCGAGTCCCAGGCCGGCGAGTACGAGCGCAGCTACGACTCCGAGGACGACGCGCTGGGCCACCAGCGCAGCGGCTTCCTGTGGACCGGGGTCCAGGCGGCCGGTAAGACCGTGCGCGACTTCGGCGAGTACCACCAGTTCCTGGACAAGCCCAAGGGCGCGCACTGGTCGGACTTCTACTGCGACAGCAGGAACATGGAGGCCACCGGCGCAGACCCCGTGCTGACGGTGCGGAGCTCCTCGCCGATCCCGTCCCTCAACAGCGTCTCGGTGCCCGGCTACCCCAAGTTCGACACCGACATCCCGGACCAGTACCGCTTCGACATCTGGAAGCGGGACTTCGAGAAGAACGGCCCGGCCAACCTGAACATGATGTGGTTGATGGACGACCACACCGGTGGCGGCACCAGCCCGAACCCCATCGCACAGGTCGCGGACAACGACCTCGCCGTGGGCAAGATCGTGGACGAGATCTCGCACAGCCAGTACTGGAAGGACACCGCCATCTTCGTCGTCGAGGACGACACCCAGAACGGGGTCGACCACGTCGACGGCGGGCGCGGTCCCGTCGAGATCATCAGCCCGTGGGCCAGGCACGGTGTGGTGGACAGCCACTACTACACGCAGATCAACATGGTCCGGACCATCGAGCAGATCCTCGGGATGGCGCCGATGAACCAGAAGGACAGCGCCGCAGAGCCGATGCGCAACGCCTTCACCGACGCGGCGGACTTCACCCCGTTCACCGCGCAGCCGAACCAGGTGCCGCTCACGTTCGGCCTCAAGACGGCGCCGTCCTGCGGCGAGGACACCCCGGCCACCACGGCGGCGCTGCCCTCGCTGACGGTTCCCGCCAGCGAGAAGGCGGTCCACGCGCAGTGGATGGCCTGGCAGGAGCAGCAGCAGTTCGGCGGCGCGAACGCCGCACCGGACCGGGCCAACGCCGCCCAGATGGACCGTTTCACCTGGTACCAGACGCACGGCTGGGCCACCCCCTACCCCGGCGACCCGCGCATCTTCGCCCCCAGCGAGGTTCCCGGCCGCACGCTGCCGTCGAACGAGAACGACGGCTGACCTGCTCCACCCCAGGACGGGGCCCGTCGGCGATGCCGGCGGGCCCCGTCCCGCTCGCCGGTCCGGCCGAACCACCGCCCGCACCGCGCGGTCCTGTGCCAGCCTGGACGGGTGCTGCAACTCATCGGGAACGTGCTGTGGTTCCTGCTCGCCGGGCTGTGGCTCGCCATCAGCTTCGCCCTGGCCGGCATCGTGATGTTCGTGCTCATCATCACGATCCCGTTCGGTGTCGCCAGCTTCCGGCTCGCGGGCTACGCCCTGTGGCCGTTCGGCCGCACCACGGTCGCCAAGGCCGGCGCCGGGGCGGCGTCGGCCATCGGCAACGTGATCTGGTTCCTGCTGGCCGGGATCTGGATCGCCCTCGAGTGCATCGTCGCCGGGCTGATCCTCTGCGTCACCATCATCGGGATCCCCTTCGGGGTCGCCGCCTTCAAGCTCGCCGCCGTCGCGCTCTTCCCGCTGGGCAAGGACATCGTGAGCATCGACGAGGCGCGGCGGCGAGAAGGAGTTATCTGACTGTGACCTTGCTGGCCTGATCTCCCCCGCCTGGCAACAAGAACTGTCGGTGCCGCCGTCTAGGTTCGGGGCATGTCAGAGGAGGTCGCACCGCCCCCGCAGCAGGCGCTGCCCGTCGCGCTGGCCGTGGTTCAAGAGGCGGTCGCGCAGGCGCTCGCTGCCCCGGTCTGGCAGCTGGAGTCCGGCCAGCTCGGACCCAGCCTGAAGGTGCTCGTCTCCTGTGAGAACCAGATCGCCGCGCTGCGACTGTCGCTCGTCAGGGAGGCCGACAACCGTTCGGTCGCCGACGGGGTGCACGCCCGCACCACCCCGTTCTGGCTGGCCCAGCTGCTCACGATCGACCACGTCGACGCCGCCAAGCAGGTCCGCCTGGCCCGCGAGGGCAGCGACCAGGTGCTGGCGGCGATCGCGGACGGGTCGGTGTGCGAGGCCAAGGCGCTGGCCATCGTGGACGGCCTCCGGCTGATCAAGCGGATCGGGTCGGTCACCGTCTCCGACGTCGAGGACGGTGAGGAGTTCCTCCTCGAGCGGGCACCGGAGCTGACCCGCAAGGGACTGGTCACCGCCGCGGCGAGGATCGCCGACGTGCTCGACCCCGACCGGGGCCGGAAGCTCGACCAGGACGAGAAGCTCGCCCACTCGCTGCGTGAGGTCGCCATCACCCCGGACGTGGCCACCGACGGGGCGATGTACCGGATCAGCGGGCGCCTGACCAAGGAGACCGCCTCGCTGCTGATGACGACCCTGGACGCCGTGATGCGGAACGACGCAGAGAACGACGAGGACTCCGCGCTGCCGCGCTCAGCTCGCCGGACCCTGCCCCAGCGCCGTGCCGACGCCCTGGCCACCCTGGTCCGCCTCGCCACCGACCACGACGAGATGCCGCTGCGGCACGGCGAACCCGTCCAGGCCCTCATCACCATCCCCATGCAGACCCTGGAGTCCCGAACGACCGCAGCCGGCCTGGTCGACGCGGACACGGGTCAGCCCGCTGGCTACCTGCCCGGCCTGACCGAGCACGGCGACCGCCTCGCCCCCGCCACCCTGCGAAGAATGGCCTGCGACGCCAAGCTCGTCCCCGCCGTCCTCGGCTCCCGCGGCCAGCCGCTCGACCTGGGCCGCGAAGTCCGGCTGGCCACCGCCACCATCTACCGGGCCCTAGCGGTGGAGTTCGGTGGCTGCTGCGGCATCGGCTGCAATGCCCCACCGTCGCAGACCACCGCCCACCACCTGGACCACTGGGCCGACGACGGCCCCACCAGCCTTGCGAACAGCGCGCCGCTGTGCGGCCACGAGCACTGGCTCGTCCACGAAGGCGGCTGGGACCTCCGACGCACCAATGAACCCGGCGTCGTCGAATGGCGCCCACCCGCCTGGATCGACCCCGCACGCCCCTGGATCAGACGCGAACCACCACCCCGCTGATCCCCTCCCCTCACGAGGTCCGGCTCACAGCTCCTTGCGGAAGTGGACGTCGGCCGCCTCCGGGGTGGGCACGCCCTCCCACCGGAAGATCTCGCGGTAGCCGTGCCGCTCGTAGAACCCTGGCGCCTGGAACGTGAACGAGGTGACGAAGACGTGCCGGCAGCCTCGGGACCTGGCCTCGTCCTCGAACGCGGAGAGGAGCCTGGAGCCGACACCGCTGCCGCGCGCGTCCGCCCGGACCCAGCTCAGGCCGATGCCGGCGGCCACGCCCCAGGTCCACCCGCTCATTCCGCCCACCAGGTCCCCGGCGTCGTCCAGCACGCGCACCGTCAGCTCGCGCGCAGCCGGCACGCCGGGGGTCGCCGCGGCGTTGACGACGTCGAGCTCGTCCGACAGCCGCTGGTCGAGCTCCGGCATCCCCTCGCCGACGAGGACCTGTCCGGGTCCGGCCGAGCCGTCGACCGCCGCATCGTCCGTCATGCACCGATCCTGACAGGACGCCGGGCGACCTGACCGGCACGGGTCAGCGCAGCGCGACCCGGCTGATCGAGAACGTCGTCGACGGGTCGTCGGCCACCGAGAAGCGTCCGTTCACCAGGTAGAGGGCGCCGGCGGCGATGGTTCCCCTCGTCGGGCGGTCCAGCGTGCCGTCCCCGGCCTTGGATGTGGACCCCGCATCCTGATCTCCCGTTCGCGCCAGGCCGGCGACGTGCTCCGCCCTTCGCCACGGCCCCCATGGATGTGATCCTTACCGGGTGAGCTCCTCGTCCCGCTGGGGCGTCTCCCCCCGGCAGAGCATCGAGGCCGAGTGCGCCCGGCGAGGGCGCGGTGCGGTCGTCGACGGCTGCCGGGCGCTGCTGCGCGGGGAGGACGCGGACCCCTCACTGCTGCTGGCGCTCGGTGGGCCTCCGGCGCGGAAGTTCCTCGACGGCGACGTCCACGAGGACGTCTACTGGCTGCGCGTCTGGGCCGCGCGCGGCCTGCTCTGGGCCTGGCAGGACGAGGCCCTGCCGGAGCTCCGCCGCTCCCTGTCCGACGAGGCGTGGCGGGTGCGGGAGCTGGGCCTGAAGATCGTCGCCCGCCATGGCCTCGACGACCTCGTCGACGAGGTGGCGGCGCGCCGCGACGACCCGATCGCGCGCGTCCGCGAGCAGGCGGCGCGCTGCCTCGTGCTGCTGACGTCAGCCTGACCTCGGACGTGCCATCCCCGATGGCGGGGCGTGCCGACGCGGCGCGAGGTTGCCCAGCCAGCCCATGAAGAGCGCAGCCCCGGGGCCCACCCTCGTCGGGGCCCGGCTAGTGCACGACCCCCCGCCACTGTTCCCCGCAGCTCATGCACTCGGCCCCTTCGCGGTACTCAGGCGGGGTGAGGCCGCGACACAGGGCGCAGTAGCGGAAGCTCGATCGCCGGTCGCCGTCTGACCGGACCTATCCAGCCGCGCTCATCTGGAGGACGACATGACGCTTCCACCCACCCCGGCCGCATGCTGTTCGTGGACCTCCACAATCACCCCGGTAGCCACGTGCAACGGGCAGCGGAGGCGGGGAGTGAAACATGCGGACCGTCGGCAGGACATCCGCGGTGGCGCTGGCGGTCGCCCTTACGGCCCTGACAAGCACCGGCTGGTACCTGTCGGCGCACCCCCGCGGGCGCAGTCACTTCCAGTCCTGCCGCATCGTGGGCGACGACGTCATCGCCCTCCAGTACTTCTACGGGATCGGAGACGCCGTGACGGCCTCGGCGAGGACCACCTCGGACGCAGTCGTCGTCTCGCTCCGCATCGGGAGGGCGTCGGGGTCCAGTCCAGCCATCGCCCTCCCCGGGGAGCTCCGGCACACCGTCTACGGGGGACTGCGCGGCCGGCCCGTGAAGGACGACGACGGCACCGTGCTGGCGTGCACGTGATCGAGCAACCGGAGCTGGGCTGCCAGCCGGGTCACGCCGCCGCAGCCTCGGGGGCGAACGCCGAGCGCCGGGCATGACGAAGGCCCGGACCAACCGGTCCGGGCCTTCGTCATGGGGTGACCTCGAGGCCCTCGCATTCTGCGAAGACCCCACGGTGGAGGTGGCGGGAATCGAACCCGCGTCCTGCGGCACCGGACCAGGGCTTCTCCGGGTGCAGCCTGCTGTCGGTCTGCTCGGCCCCAGCAGTCTCACAGGCGAGCTGCTGCCAGGCCCAGTCGCTGTGCGATGTCCCACGAGGTCCCGCGACCAGACCTCGTGGTGAAGCTCCCTAGCTGATGCCAGGCCCTAGGTCGGGAGCGACCCTAGGCTGACAAGGGCCTAGGTCCTCGCTCAGGCGGCGAGGGCCATGCGGCCCTGGGTGCTGTTGGTATTGGCACCTATTGGTTTGCCGGTCATGGTTAACGAGATCGTCCCGGCATCCTCGACCCGCTTCCCCTGCTACGACATCCGCAGTCGAAACCGATCACCCCCTGTGCAGTTGTGCTCCCGACGCTACCAGCCGAGCCGGCGTACGCGTCGGGCACCTCGTGGAACGTGGTGCCCCCGCAGGCTGTTCCCACCCCTCGATCTCCTGCTGCGGACATCAATCCGCCCGATCACCGGCGACGACGCCCGCCTGCCAGCACGGAGGCGCCGCATCCCGCCCGGCAGCACAGGTCAGCCGACCGGACGACGGGTCGCGGCGCTGGCTGACGCGCACGACGACGTCGTCCCCGCCTGCGTCGAGCCGCACCAGCCAGCCGTCCCCCGACCGCTCGCACCCGCGCGGCGCGAGGTCGTCGAGGCGGTCGAGGCCGAGAGGTCGGCGCAGGTGCTGCTGCGCCGCCTGCACGGCGGGGCTGAGGGTCGACCGGCCGCGCCAGCGCTCGACGTCGACCCGACCCGCCTCGTGCGCGGCCAGCAGCCGGCCGGCGTCCTCCGGCTCGACCCAGCCGTAGTAGGTGCCGGTGGGCAGGTGGACGACGTTGCCGGCGAACCGGTCTCCGCCGACGTGCGAGCACTCCCAGACGCTCGGCCCGTCATCCTGCGGGGGGTGCAGCGCGGCCAGTACCCCGGCCACCGGACGCCCCCGGACCGCGCAGCAGCGGTCGTGCCGGCCGTGCGTGCAGACCAGCCAGAGGTCCGGGCACGGCTCCTGCGGACCGTCGGTCGGTGCGGCCGCCTGCTCCAGCCCGGCGACCAGCTCGTCCGCACGCACCCATCGACCGCGCTGCCAGGTCTGCCGCCGGCAGTCGACCACCGCCCACATGCGCTCGCGGTCGTGGCTTCGCCTCGGACGGCGGACCACCGCCACCCGGGCACCCAGCTCACCGGCCAGGCAGGCCACCCGCTCGGCCGTCGCCGCGTCCAGGCGGGACTCACGCAGCGCGTCACGACCCCAGGGGCCGGGCTGCTCCACCAGCAGCCAGCGGTCGGCCCGCGGCGCGGTGCCGACCAGGTCGTCGCCGCGCTCACGCGCAGCGGCGGAGCACCAGGGAGCGCCACCCGAGGTCTCGGGGCCGGTCTCACGCCGGGTCACGGAGCGGGGACCGGCACCGCGACGCCCTCCCGCAGCAGCCGCCGGGCCAGCACGAACCGATCGGTGTCGTCCAGGCCGGGCAGGTCTCGCACGGCGACGGGCTGCCCGGACAGGACACGGCGAACGGCGGGCTCCACCTCCAGCGGGAGGTCCAGCCGCTTGGTCGGCAGCACCACCGCGAGCCGGCCAGCCTCGCGTCGGACGGCTGCGCGCAGGTGCTCGCGGCGGCACAGCAGGGTGCCCAGCTCGAGCGCCTCGACGGCGGCTGCCTGCGCGAACGGGCCGAGCGGAGCAGGGCGGGTGGCGCGCACGGCGGTGTCGCCCACCTCGGCGGTGACCCGCGCGATCACCTCCTCCCACGGCCCGTCGGAGTCGGCCCGCAGCGAGGCGGCCAGCGCGCCGACGACGTCGCGGACGTGCGGTGCCATCGCGGCCGGGTCGGTCACGTCCGCGCCGAGCGGCAGCGAGCCGCGCAGCGCCGGGTCGTCCGCGGCCGCGCGCAGGAGCGCCTCGACCAGTGCGTAGCGGGTGACCGGGTGGACGCCGATCGTCAGGTGCGCGGAGACCTCGCCCAGCGCCTCGGCCGCGTGCAGGAACCCGCGCGGCAGGTAGAGCGAGTCGCCGGGACGCAGCACGACGTCGAGCAGCGGTCCGCCCGCGGCCGCCGCGGCGACGGCCTCGGGCCGGTCGGTCCACGGCTGGTGGCGCAGCGGGTCCGGGTGCACCGGGCGGTGGATGCGCCAGCGCTTCTCCCCCGCCAGCTGCAGCACGAAGACGTCGTGGACGTCGTAGTGGGGCGCGAAGCCGCGCGAGGACGCGGGGGTGAGATAGGCGTTCACCTGGACCGGATGACCGAGGTCCTCGGCCAGCTGGCCGGCCAGCGCGCGCACCGGCGGCCAGGTCCGGTGCAGGCCCTGCAGCACCACCGTGGTGCCCTCGACCAGCAGGTCGACCAGGGCGTCGTCGCTCACCTGGTCCCCGACCTC
>JBQCIO010000180.1:0-19446 GCA_051953655.1 Motilibacteraceae bacterium | reverse complement strand
GGGGGCGCCCCTTCGGTGTTCGGGGTGGTGGAGCGGTGACGGGGGGCCTGGTCTCCGCGCCAGTCGCGCCGCCCACTCTCGAAGCTGCTCGGGGCGAAAGACGGCTGGTGACGGGGCCGCCCGGTCTCAACTCCGGTTGGGCGCCCCGCCGGCGGTCCTCCGAGCTCCCCAAGATCGAAGTCGTTGGGTGAGGGTGCCCCGGAGCCAGACCTATTGGGTCAGGGTGCCCCTCACCCCATGAGTTCGATCGTGTTCCACGCACGAACCGCCAGCCGGCACCGTGAGCCGACTCGACGCCCGCTCCCGCTACACCAGCGCCTTCGACCGTGTCCCCGTCCGGCCGGGGCTGCGAAAACACAGCACTCCCCCCGGCACATGGCCGCCGCCCACGCGGAATTCCACGGGGGCGGCGACAAAAGATCACGGGCCCGTGATCGTTCCGACCGAGGCGACCGACCTACGCGTCGGTGTGCAGGGTCCGCGGGTGGCGGGCGTGCTCGCCGAGCATGGCGACGCCGGTGGCGATGCCGCCGGCGAGGTCGCCGCCGGCGAAGGCGGAGATCATCGACGCCGAGGCGAGGGCGCAGGCGCGGTCGTCGAGGCGGTGCGCGAGGCCGGGGCCGGTGACGATCTCGAGCCGGCGGCTGCCGGGGTCGACGGCCACGAGCACGCGGTCGAGCGGCTGCTCGAGCTGGTCGTGCAGGGCCTGCGCGGCCGCGCGGCTGTCGCCGGACAGCTCGCCGACGTAGACCGAGACGGCGAGACCGCCGACGGCCTCGGCGTGCCGGATGGCGCGGTCGATCTCGTCGGACTGACCCTGGCTGAAGGCCTCACCAGCGGGCACTGGCCCCACCCTTCGTGCTCGTGCGGGAGGCCGCGGAGGCGCCCGTCCCTGCCTGCTCCGAGACCGGCGCGGTGCCGGCCGGCGCGGACGCGCCGGGGCCGTTGAACCACACCGGCGCGGCGAACCACGACAGCCCCGGCCGGTAGCGCGGGCCGCGCGCCGACGAGGGCGCGTAGACCAGGAGCGCGGCCAACAGGAAGATCCCGAGCGGGATCAGGAGGTAGAGCCCGACGGTCTGGAAGACCGAGAGGCCCGGGCCGGGGTCGTCGCCGTTGTCGCGGTTGAGCGCCGAGACCGCCGCCGACGCCGGCGAGGCGAGCAGGGCGGTGAGCGGCACGGCGAGCGCGAGCGCGGCGGTGCGCAGGACGGTTCGCGACTTCACGAGGCCAACGCTACCGGTAGCCCAGCAGCGCTCCTCACCTCACCCCGCCCTCCCGACCGGCCCTCAGCTGCCCGACACCGTGGCCGCGAGCGAGCGCACCCGCGCGCTCTCAGCCAGGTCCTCGAGCAGCACCGGCCGCCCCGCTCCGTCGGCCAGCGGCATGCGCCAGTTCGGGTACTCCTCGTCGGTGCCCGGCTGGTTCTGCGCCCGCCGGTCGCCGACGGCGTCGGGCAGCGCGACGCCGAGCAGGCGGCACGGCGTCTGGCGCAGCAGCCGGTGCAGCGCCTCGACGGTCTCGCGCTCGTCGGCGTCGGGGCGCAGGAGCCCGCGCTCGCGCAGCAGGTCCAGCCAGGCAGCGCGGTCGGCCTCGTCGACCTCGCGCTCCTCCTCCACCGACCGGGTCAGCAGGCCGAGCTCGTGCCGCAGCCGGATGTGCTCGCCGGCCAGGTACCCGGCCGTGGGCGGCAGGTCGTGCGTGGTCACCGTGCCCAGGCACAGCTCGCGCCAGTGCTCCGGAGGCAGCGGCCGCCCCTGCGCGTCCTTCTCGAACCAGAGGATCGAGGTGCCGAGGATGCCCCGCTCGCCGAGGTAGTCGCGCACCCACGGCTCGACGACGCCGAGGTCCTCGCCCACCACCAGCGCCCCCGACCGGTGGGCCTCCAGGGCGAGGATGCCCACCAGCGCCTCGTGGTCGTAGCGGACGTAGGTGCCGGCGTCGGCGTCCGCACCCTGCGGCACCCACCACAGCCGGAACAGGCCCAGCACGTGGTCCACCCGCACGCCGCCGGCGTGACGCAGGATGCCGCGCAGCATGTCCCGGTAGGGCGCGTAGCCCACCTCGGCCAGGGTGTCCGGCCGCCACGGCGGCTGGCTCCAGTCCTGGCCCTGCTGGTTGAACGCGTCCGGCGGCGCCCCGACGTTGACCCCCTGCGCCAGGACGTCCTGCAGCGCCCAGGTGTCCGCCCCCTCCGGATGCACGCCGACGGCGAGGTCGTGCAGGACGCCGAGCGGCATCCCCGCCTCCCGCGCGGCCCGCTGGGTGCCGGCCAGCTGCTCGTCGAGCACCCACTGCAGCCAGCGGTGGAAGTCGACCCGGTCGGCCAGCTCCTCGCGCGCCGCCGCGACGGCCGGCGAGTGCGGGTCGCGCAGCTCCTCCGGCCAGCTCTGCCAGGGCAGCCCGTGCACCTCGGCCAGCGCGCACCAGGTGGCGAAGTCGGTGAGCCCCTGCCCCTCGCGGCGGCAGAACGCCCGGTACGCCGACTCGCGCGCGGGCGTGCGGGCGACGTCGTGCACCAGGTCCAGCGCGGCCCGCTTGTCGGCCCAGACGGCGTCGCGGTCCAGCAGCTCACCGGCTGCGTCGTTGCGACTGTCGCCGCGGCGGCGGCGCTCGGCCAGCCGCTCCACCTCGGCGCGCTCGCGCGCTCCGAGGTACGCCGCCTCCGGCACCTCCTCCACCCGGATGTAGAGCGGGCTGGGGAAGCGGCGGGTGGCGGGCAGGTACGGCGAGGGCTCGACCGGGCTGACCGGGTCGCCGGAGTGCAGCGGGTTGACCAGGACGAACCCGGCACCGAGCTCGCGCCCGCTCCAGCCGGCCAGGTCGGCGAGGTCGGCCAGGTCGCCGAAGCCCCACGAGCGGCGTGACCGCACCGAGTAGAGCTGGAGCATCCAGCCCCACGCGCGGTGCCCGTGCAGGCGCTCGGGCAGGCCGAGGTAGCGCGGGGTGACGACCAGGGCTGCGGTGGCCGAGCCGCTGGGCGAGCGGGCGTGCAGCGTGTGCCACCCCAGCGGCAGGTCCGGGGGCAGCTGGAAGGTCGCCTCGCCGACCAGCCGCCCGTCCACCGTGCGCGGCTCCACCCAGACGTCCAGCTGCACGACGTCGTAGCGCTCGCCGCCGTCCTCGAGCTGCACGTGCAGCTGCACCGGCTCGCCGTGCTCGACGTGCACGCGCACCGCCGGGGCCCAGCCGCTGCGGGCGACCACGGTGGGCGGGAGCATCCGGCGCCTGGCGTCGTCGCGCCGGGGGGCGGCGGCGGCGCGGGCGGCCTCCGGGGTGGTGGCGTCGACGCCGCGCGCGGCGAGCACCGCGCGGACGGTGTCGGCCGGCACCACCACGTGCCGGCCCTGCCAGTCCCAGTACTCGGTGGCCACCCCGTAGGAGGTGGCCAGCTCGACCAGCTCGGGGCTCAGCGGCTCGGGGCCCGGCGGCTCGGCGGCGCCGGGCTCGCGCTGCGCCTGGTCCTCCACGCCCTGCTGGTCCACGTCCAGTCCTCCTGCCGGTCGGCCACCTGGTGCCGGCGGGTCGTGGCGCCCCCGCCTCCCCGCGCCCGCACGCGCCGGAGTCCCGATCCTTTCATCACGGGCACTGCTCACCGCCAGCACGAACCGCCCGGAAGACCGAGAGCGGCCCCCTCACCAGCAGTCCGGCCGCCGTTGCGCCCAGGGCGCGGCCGCCTCCAGCTGGGCCGCGAGCTCGAGCAGCTGCCATTCCCCCGCGGGCGCCCCGGCGAGCATGACGCCGACCGGCAGACCCTCGCCGGTCCAGTGCAGCGGCAGCGAGACCGCCGGCCGGCCGGTCACGTTCCAGATGGAGGTGAAGGGCGTGAAGCGCTTCTGCGCCTCGAAGTCGGCGGCGGGGTCGTCCTCGTCCAGCAGGCCGCCGACCGGCGCGGGCAGGTCGGCGAGGGTGGGCGTCAGGACGACGTCGACGTCGAGGTACGCCTTCGCGGTGCGCCGGGTGGCGGCCTGCATGGCGCCGAGGGCGAGCGCGTAGTCGGTGCCGCTGGTGCCCCGGCCCCGCTCGCGCAGCCAGCGGGTGAGCGGCATGAGCAGCTCCTCCCGCTCGGGCGGCACCGGCGTGAGGGTGGCGAGCACCGACCAGACGGTTTCGAAGGTGGGCACCACCTCGGGCCCGAACGGCGGGTCGACGTCGACCACCTCGTGGCCGAGGTCGGCCAGCAGGGCGCTCGCGGCGTCGTAGGCCGCGACGACGTCGGGGTGCAGCTCGGTCTCGGCCACCACCGGCGTGCGGAAGCGCCCGACCCGGAGCCGGCCGGGGTCGCGGCCGACGTGCGCGAGGAAGCTGCCGCCCGGCGGCGGTGGCGCCGGCGGGTAGGGGTCGCCGGGCCAGGAGCCGGTGAGGACGTCGAGCAGGGCGGCGGCGTCGGCCACGGTGCGTGCCAGCGGGCCGCCGGTGGACAGGCCGGAGACGTCGCCCAGCAGCGGGCCGGGGCTGACCCGGCCGCGGGTGGGCTTGAGCCCGACCAGCCCGCAGACGCTGGCCGGGATGCGGATGGAACCGCCGCCGTC
This sequence comes from Motilibacteraceae bacterium, assembly GCA_051953655.1. Taxonomy (GTDB): domain Bacteria; phylum Actinomycetota; class Actinomycetes; order Motilibacterales; family Motilibacteraceae; genus JBQCHF01. The sequence continues at coordinate 14,914 of JBQCIO010000180.1, read as the reverse complement.
GGAGCCCTGCGCCACCGGCACGATGCCGGCGGCCACCGCCGCGCCCGCCCCTCCGCTGGAGCCACCGGCCGAGCGGGACAGGTCCCAGGGGGTCCGCGCCGGCGGCGCGACCCGGTTCTCCGTGTAGCAGGGCAGGCCGAACTCCGGTGTGTTGGTCTTCCCGACGCTGGCCAGACCGGCCCCCCGCAGCAGCCGCACCACGCCGTCGTCGTCGGCCGGCACCCAGCCGGCGTAGGACGCCGAGCCCAGCGAGCACGGGACACCCGCCACGAGGTTGAGGTCCTTCACCGCGGTGGGCACGCCGTGCAGCGGCGGCAGCTCGGCGAGCGTCCCGGCCCGGGTGGCCTCGACGACGGCGGTCTCGGCGGCCCGCGCCTCGCCCAGCGCCTCGTCCGGCGTCAGGACCACGAACGCACCCACCTGCGGCCCCAGCCGCTCGGCCCGCTCGAGCGCGTGCTGCGCCAGGTCCACCGGGGACACGTCGCCGGTGCGCACGGCGGCGGCCTGCTCCAGGGCGGTGAGGTCGTGCAGCTCGGTCATGGGGGGAACCTATGCCGATGGGCTCGGGGAGGTTCGCGAGGCAGGCGCGGTGCTCTTCGTTGCCCGCCTCGATCTGCGTGTGGACCACAGGCGCTGGCGACGGGCGGAGTTCGGCGCCGGGCAGCTCCGGCGCCCAGGTGCGGCCGCATGGGTGTCACACCCATAGGCATAGAGGCGTATGGGTGCGACACCCATCGATGATCAAGGGCCCCGTCGGCAGCTGAAGCACGTGCGGGGACCCTTCACCCGTCGAGTAGCGGGTCAGGGGTCCCCTCACGCACATCCCCACCGCCGGGCGGCAGCGCAACGGCCCCCGCGCCCGGCTCCTCCCGTCACCAGCGCCGTCGACCGTGGCGAAGGAGACCGCACCGCCAGGGAGACGCGAGGCGGGACAGAGCCGCGCACCGAACCGGCTGTCGGCCGGGCCCGAGCCCATGCATCCTGGACGCGTGGCAGCGCTGGCGCTCCTCACCACCTACGTGGCGCTCTGCCTGCTGCCCTTCATCGCCGACCTGATCGCCGCGGGCGTGCGCGCCCTCGTCCGCCCGCTGGCCCGCAGGGTCGGGCTGGCCCGCGCCCGGCGGCGGGCACGGCGGCAGGTGGTCACCGGTCCGTGCCCCACCTGCGGCGGCCCGGTGCCGATCGAGCGGATCAGCGCGGACCTGCGCCGGCTGGCCACCGAGATCGAGTACCTGCATGCCGCTCCGGTGCCGGCGCGCTACTCGCGGCTGCTGGCCGCCTCGATCGCCTACGACGACGTGCTGCTGGCCGCCTGCCGGGCGCTGGACGTGCCGGTGAGCGCGCAGCGCGGCCCGCTGCCGCCCGTCGAGAGGCTCGAGGCCGAGGCGCACCGGGCCGGCGCCGGGCTGCGCTGGTAGCCCAGGCCTAGGCGGTGGCCGGTGCGTCCTCCAGCTCCTCGCCGCCGAAGGCCGCGAGGTAGGGCGCCCAGTGGGGGTCCGACCGCCCGGTGCCGAGGATCCGCCACGCGGCGCCGGTGGGCTGCACCGCCGGGGTGCGCAGGCGCCAGCCGAGCTCGGCCAGCAGCCGGTCGCCCTTGACGTGGTTGCACCGGTGGCACGCGGCCACCACGTTGTCCCAGGCGTGCCGCCCGCCCCGGCTGCGGGGCACGACGTGGTCGATGGTGGCGGCAGCGGCCCCGCAGTAGGCGCAGCGGCTCGCGTCGCGGGCGAACACGGCGCGTCGGGTCAGGGGAGCCGCGGACCGGTAGGGCACCCGGACGAACCGTAGGAGCCGGACCACGCTGGGCACGTCGACCGCGGCGGTGGCCGAGTGCACCACGGCGCCCGCGTCCTCCAGGGGGACCGCCTTGTGGGCGAGGACGAGCACGAGGGCGCGCCGCTGGGGCACGACGCACAGCGGCTCGTACGTCGCGTTGAGGACCAGGGCGTGGGCCATCCGGGGCCTCCTCGCGGGCGGCCCGACGCGTGGCTCGCACCGGGTCCGTGCTCCTGCAGTGTCGCCCGAGCGGAGGTGCCTCCGCCACCACGTTGCGCGCGCGGACCTCTGCAGCCGGTTTCCGTAGGGTTGGACCGTGACCGCCGAGACCACGCCGCCCGCGCCCGTCGCCGCCGCTCCCGCCCCGACCGCCGGGTATCCCGACGCGCCGCGGCTCGACGTCGTCGACGTCCTGCACGGGCGCGAGGTGCCCGACCCCTACCGGTGGCTGGAGGACGTCGACGACCCGCGCACGCGGGACTGGTCCGCGGCGCAGGACGTGCTCTGCCGCGAGCACCTCGACGCCCTGCCCGGGCGCGAGCGGCTGCGCGCCCGCCTGCGCGAGCTGCTCGGCGCCGGCGTGGTGTCCGCACCGGCCTGGCGCGGCGAGCGGCAGTTCTTCGTCCGCCGCACGGCCGAGCAGGAGCACGCCGTGCTGCTCACCGTGGACCCCGACGGCACCGAGCGCGTCCTGGTCGACCCGATGTCGATCGACCCCTCGGGCGCCACCACGCTCGACTCGTGGCAGCCGAGCAAGGAGGGGCACCTGCTCGCCTACCAGCTGTCCGAGGGCGGCACCGAGGAGTCGGTGCTGCGGGTGATGGACGTCGTGACCGGCGAGCTCGTCGACGGCCCGATCGACCGCGCCCGCTACTCCCCCGTCGCCTGGCTGCCCGGCGGCGAGGCCTTCTACTACGTCCGCCGGCTCGACCCCTCGCTCGTCCCCGCGGACGAGGCGCAGTACCACCGGCGGGTCTGGCTGCACCGGCTCGGCAGCGACCCCGCCGACGACGTCGAGATCCTCGGCGGCGGGCTGGAGAAGACGAACTACTACGGCGCGTCGGTGTCGATGGACGGGCGCTGGCTGGTGCTGTCCGCCGCCGCCGGCACCGCGCCGCGCAACGACCTGTGGCTGGCGGACCTGCAGGCCTCCTCCCTCGAGGCGCCGGCGCTGCGGGTGGTGCAGGAGGGTGTCGACGCCCAGACGTCGGTGCAGGTGGGCAGGGACGGTCGGGTCTACGTCTTCACCGACCGCGACGCCCCGCGCGGCCGGCTGTGCGTGACCACGCCGGAGGACCCGTCGTACGGGACGTGGACCGACCTGGTGCCCGAGGACGCCGAGGCGGTGCTGGAGGACTACGCCATCCTCGACGGTCCGCAGCTGGGCGACGCGCCGGTGCTGCTGTGCGGCTGGACCCGGCACGCGGTGAGCGAGCTGACCGTCCACGACCTGCGCAGCGGCGCCCGGCGGGGCGACGTGTCGCTGCCCGGCCTGGGTTCCATGGGTGGCGTGCACGCCCGGCCCGAGGGCGGTCACGAGGCCTGGTTCGGCTACACCGACGAGACCACCCCGTCGTCCGTCTACCGCTACGACGCGCTGTCGGACACGACGTCGCTGTGGGCGTCGGCGCCGGGGACCGTGCAGGTGCCCGCGGTGCACACGCAGCAGGTCACCTACACCTCCGCCGACGGCACCGCCGTGCGGATGCTCGTGGTCAGCCCGACCGCGGAGCCCGACCGGCCCAGGCCGACGATCCTCTACGGCTACGGCGGATTCGGCGTGCCCATGACCCCCGGCTACTCCGCGGGCGTGCTCGCGTGGGTGGAGGCCGGCGGCGTCTACGCGATCGCCAACCTGCGCGGCGGCTCGGAGGAGGGCGAGGACTGGCACCGCGCCGGGATGCGCGAGCGCAAGCAGAACGTCTTCGACGACTTCCACGCCGCCGCCGAGCACCTGGTCGCGCAGGGCTGGACGACGTCCGCCCAGCTCTCCATCAGCGGCGGCTCGAACGGGGGCCTCCTGGTCGGCGCCGCGCTCACCCAGCGGCCCGACCTCTACGCCGCGGTGGTCTGCTCGGCGCCGCTGCTGGACATGGTCCGCTACGAGCAGTTCGGCCTGGGGGCCACCTGGAACGACGAGTACGGCACCGCCGAGGACCCCGAGGAGCTCGGCTGGCTGCTGTCCTACTCCCCCTACCACCACGTCCGTGACGGGGTGCGCTACCCGGCCGTGCTCTTCACGATCTTCGACGGCGACACCCGGGTCGACCCGCTGCACGGGCGCAAGATGGCCGCGGCGCTGCAGCACGCGACGACGTCGGAGCGCCCGGTGCTGGTGCGCCGCGAGGCCGAGGTCGGCCACGGCGGCCGCGCGCTCTCGCGCAGCATCGACCTCTCGGTGGACACGCTCTCGTTCGCCGCCGCCTGGACCGGCCTCGGGCTGGACGCGGCCGCGGCGGAGGGAGCCGGCGCGTGAGCCTGCCGCTCTCCTTCTCGACCGCTCTGCGCACGGGGCTCGCCGCGGCCACCGGCACGCCGTCGCCGTCCCCGTCGCCGACCTTCGGCGGCGAGCCCACGCCGTGCCGCCCGGACGACCCCACCCTGTGCGGGCTGGTCTTCCGGCTCACCGGCAACCAGGGAGTCGCGCGCAGCTCGGACTGGCTGGTGGCCAAGCCGCTCACGGCGATCCTCATCGTCCTGCTCGCGCTGCTGATCCGGGCGCTGCTGCACCGCGTCATCGACCGGATCGTCGTCGGCGCCGCCGAGGGCACCGTCCCCGGCGTCCTGGCGCGCGGGCGGGCCTCCTCGCTGCTCGATGCCAGCCCGCTGCTGTCCGAACGGCGCACCCAGCGGGCCACGACGATGGGCTCGGTGCTCAAGAGCATCACCACCGGGATCGTCTTCTTCGTCACGCTGCTCATGGTGCTGGGGCAGTTCGAGATCAACCTCGGCCCGCTGGTGGCCAGCGCCGGCGTCGTCGGGGTGGCGCTCGGCTTCGGCGCCCAGACCCTGGTCAAGGACTTCCTGTCCGGGATCTTCATGATCCTCGAGGACCAGTACGGCGTCGGCGACGTCGTCGACCTCGGCGAGGCCAGCGGCACCGTGGAGGCGGTCGGCCTGCGCGTCACCCGGGTGCGCGCCGTGGACGGCACCGTCTGGTACGTGCGCAACGGCGAGGTGATGCGGGTCGGCAACAAGAGCCAGGGCTGGGCCCGCGCGGTGATCGACGTCGGCGTGGCCTACGGCAGCGACGTCGGGCACGTGCGCGACGTCCTCGCCCGGACGGCGCACGAGCTGGTGCAGGACCCCGACTACGCCGACCTCGTGCTCGAGGAGCCGGAGGTCTGGGGCGTCGAGGCGCTCACCGCCGACTCCGTCATCGTGCGGGTGGTGGTCAAGACCCAGCCGCTGCAGCAGTGGGCCGTGTCGCGGGCGCTGCGCGAGCGGATCAAGGCGGCCCTGGACGCCGAGGGCATCGAGATCCCCTTCGCCCAGCGCACCGTGTGGGTCCGCAACCAGACCCGCGACGACAACGGCCTCACCGACGAGGAGACGCAGGCGGCGGCCGCCGGCGGCGCCTGACCCGGCTCGCGCCCCCGGCGTGCACGACGTGGCCGCGCGGGGCACGGTGGAGCCATGGGCCCGCAGGAGCACACGCAAGCGCCGGTGCAGGAGCAGGACAAGCTCTGCCTGGTGACCGGCGCGACCGGCTACATCGGCGGCCGCCTGGTGCCCGAGCTGCTGATGGCCGGGCACAGGGTGCGGGTGCTGGCGCGGCACCCGGGCAAGCTGCGCGACGTGCCGTGGGCCGGCGACGTCGAAGTGGTGCAGGCCGACGCCGGCGACCCGGCGCAGCTCTCCGCGGCGCTGCAGGGCGTCGAGGTCGCCTACTACCTCATCCACTCCCTCGGCATGGAGAGCGGCGACTTCGAGGACGAGGACCGGCGCACCGCCCGGATCTTCGCCCGGGAGGCGCGCCGTGCCCACGTGGGCCGGCTGGTCTACCTCGGCGGGCTGCTGCCCGAGGGCGAGGAGATGAGCAAGCACCTGCGCTCGCGCGCGGAGGTGGGCGAGATCCTGCTCGACTCCGACGTCCCCACCACCGTGCTGCGGGCCGCGGTCATCATCGGCTCGGGGTCGGCGTCGTCCGAGATGCTGCGCTACCTCACCGAGCGGCTGCCCGCCATGATCACGCCGAAGTGGGTGAAGAGCCGGATCCAGCCGATCGCCATCCGCGACGTGCTGCGCTACCTCGTCGGCTCAGCCGCGATGCCCGACGACGTCAGCCGCGCCTTCGACATCGGCGGCCCGGACGTGCTGACGTACGAGGAGATGATGCAGCGCTACGCGCACATCGCCGGGCTGCCTCGCCGGGTGATCGTGCCGGTGCCGCTGCTCACCCCGCGTCTGTCCAGCCACTGGATCAACGTGGTCACCCCGGTGCCGGCCAGCCTGGCCAAGCCGCTGGTGCAGTCGCTGCGCAACACCGTGGTCTGCCAGGAGCACGACATCGCCCGCTACGTGCCGGACCCGCCGGCGGGGCTCATCGGCTTCGACCGCGCGGTCGAGCTGGCGCTCACCCGGGTGCGCGAGATGGAGGTGCCCACCCGCTGGTCCTCGGCGTCGGTGGCCGGGGCGCCCAGCGACCCGCTGCCCACCGACCCGAACTGGGCCGGCGGCTCGCTCTACGTCGACGAGCGCGAGCGGGTGGTGGACGCCAGCCCGGCCGCGCTGTGGCGGGTCATCGAGGGCATCGGCGGCGAGCGCGGCTGGTACTCGTTCCCGCTGGCCTGGCGGGTGCGCGGCCTGCTGGACCGGCTGCAGGGCGGCCCCGGCCTGCGCCGGGGCCGGCGCGACCCGGACGACCTGCTCGTCGGCGACGCGTTGGACTGGTGGCGGGTGGAGGAGATCATCGACGGCGAGCTGCTGCGGCTGCGCGCGGAGATGAAGGTGCCTGGCCTGGCCTGGCTCGAGCTCTCGGTCCGCCGCGACGACGCCGGCCGCACCCTGTTCCACCAGCGCGCCCTGTTCGCCCCGCACGGGCTGGCCGGCCAGCTCTACTGGGCCAGCGTGTGGCCGTTCCACGGCGTCGTGTTCGGGGAGATGCAGCGCAACGTGGCGGTGGCCGCCGAGCGGCTCGAGCACGAGCACCCGCACCCGGGCGAGGCGACCCGGGAGGAGCTGCGGCGGGCGGCGTCGTAGCGCCGCCCGCCCACCTCTCTGGAACGGCTCAGCTCTGCTGGGCGGTGCTCCACAGCTGCCACACGGTGGTGCGCACCGAGCGCGGCTGCTCGAGGACCACACGGACGGCGTGGGCGACGTCGTCGGCGCGCAGGTAGTCGTCGAGCTGCGGCGACCCCTCCTCGCGGCCGGCGCCGATGGCGAACTCGGTGGCGGTGCCGGCCGGGCAGATGAGGGTGACCCGCACGCCCTCGGCGCGCAGCTCGCGGTCCAGCGAGCCGCCCAGGCCCACCTGCGCGTGCTTGGTGCCGGCGTAGACCGCCTCGTCGGCGCCGCCGCGGAACCCGGCCACCGAGCTGACGATCACCAGGTCGCCGCCGTCGCCCTGGGCACGGAACTGGCGCACCGCCGATCGGGCGGACCACACGGTGCCGAGGTAGTTGGTGTCGACCATCTCGTGCAGGGTGTCGTCGTCGAGGTCGAGGATGCCGCCGTAGGCACCGATGCCGGCGTTGGCGAGCATGGTGTCCAGCCGGCCGAACCGCTCGACGGCGGTGCGCACCAGCGCCTCGGAGTGCGCCGCCTCGCGCACGTCGCCGACGACGGCGGCCGCGTTGTCCGCGCCCAGCTCGGCCACCAGCGCGTCGAGCCGCTCGGCCCGCCGGGCGCCGAGCACCACCTTCGCGCCGGCCTGCACCAGCGCCCGCGCGCTCGCCGCGCCGATGCCCGCACTGGCACCCGTGATGGCCACCACGGTGCCCTCGATGGACCGCGTCACCGCCATGTCGTCTCCTCGTCGAGTCCGTCTGCTCCTGCAGTTTGTTTGCGCGCACAACCTACCGGGTGGCGCGCGTGCCGCCACCGTCGCCACCCGGACGCCCCGGCCGGGGAGACGGAGGCGCGAGCGGCCGGGTGGGAGCATGGAGCCATGAGCGAGCAGAGCGGCGGGCCGGAGGTCACCTTCTACGAGGCCGTCGGCGGCCACGAGACCTTCGACCGGCTGGTCACCCGCTTCTACGCCGGCGTGGCCGACGACCCGGTGCTGCGCCCGCTCTACCCCGAGCAGGAGCTGGCCGGCGCCCACCACCGGCTGCTCACCTTCCTCGAGCAGTACTGGGGCGGCCCGCGCACCTACTCCGACGAGCGCGGGCACCCGCGGCTGCGGATGCGGCACGCGCCCTACGTCATCGGCGAGCGCGAGCGCGACGCCTGGCTGCACCACATGCGTGAGGCGCTGGACAGCCTGGACCTGGCGCCCCAGCACGAGACCGAGCTGTGGGACTACCTGCTCCGCGCGGCGATCTTCATGGTCAACGCGCCCGAGCAGGGTGCCACCGGTCCCGGTGGCGCTCCGGGCGGGACGGGATTGACGGTCACCCCCGAGTGACTGCAAAGATCGGACCGTGACCGCAACTCCTTCCACCGAGGTGCACGCCACCGACCCCGCCACCCCCGCCACCGACGCCCCCTGGTGGCGCGACGCGGTGATCTACCAGGTCTACATCCGCAGCTTCGCCGACGCCGACGGCGACGGGATCGGCGACCTGGAGGGGTTGCGCAGCCGGCTGCCCTACCTGCGCCGGCTCGGCGTCGACGCGGTCTGGATCAACCCGTTCTACCCCTCCCCGATGGCCGACGGCGGCTACGACGTCGCCGACTACCGCGACATCGAACCGGTGTTCGGCACCCTCGAGCAGGCCGACGTGCTCATCCGCGAGGCGCACGAGCAGGGCCTGCGGGTCGTCGTGGACCTGGTGCCCAACCACACCTCGGACGAGCACGTGTGGTTCCAGGCGGCCCTGGCCGCCGGCCCCGGCTCCCCCGAGCGGGAGCGCTACGTCTTCCGGCCGGGCAAGGGCGCGGACGGCGGCGAGCCGCCCAACGACTGGAAGTCCGTGTTCGGCGGCCCGGCCTGGACCCGCCTGCCGGACGGCGACTGGTACCTGCACCTGTTCGACGTCCGCCAGCCCGACCTCAACTGGGACCTGCCCGAGGTGCGCGGGGAGTTCCACTCGATCCTGCGGTTCTGGCTCGACCGAGGCGTCGACGGCTTCCGGATCGACGTCGCCCACGGCCTGGTCAAGCACCCCGACCTGCCCGATCTCGGTGAGCGCGTGGTCGGCCTGCTCGAGTCCGACGCCCGCGAGGGCCACCCGTTCTGGGACCTGGACGGGGTGCACGACGTCTACCGCGGCTGGCGCCAGGTGCTCGACGAGTACCCGGGCGAGCGGATGGCGGTGGCCGAGGCGTGGGTGGAGTCGCCCGAGCGGCTGGCCCGCTACGTGCGCCCGGACGAGCTGCACCAGGCGTTCAACTTCGACTTCGTCAAGGCCGAGTGGGACGCCGTCGAGCTGCGCAAGGTCATCGACAGCAGCCTGGCCATGCTGGCCGGCGTCGGCGCGGCGCCCACCTGGGTGCTGTCCAACCACGACGTCACCCGGCACGTCACCCGCTTCGGCGGCGGCGAGGCGGGGCTCCGCCGCGCCCGGGCGGCCGCGCTGCTCATGCTGTCCCTCCCCGGCGGCGCCTACGTCTACCAGGGCGAGGAGCTGGGCCTCCCCGAGGTCGAGGACCTGCCCGACGACGTCCTGCAGGACCCGGTGTGGGAGCGCTCGGGGCACACCGAGCGCGGCCGCGACGGCTGCCGGGTGCCGGTCCCGTGGACCGCCGACGGCCCGTCGTACGGCTTCGGCCCGGGTGGCTCGTGGCTGCCCCAGCCGGCGTCCTGGTCCGGGCTGTCCGCCGCCGCGCAGGACGGCGTCGAGGGCTCCACGCTCGAGCTCTACCGCGCCGCGCTGCGGCTCCGCCGTGACGAGCCCGCCCTCGGCGACGGCCCGCTGCGCTGGCTCCCCGCCCCCGACGGCGTGCTGCTGTTCGCCCGGGAGGCCGCCGACGGCTCGGGCGACCCTGCCGGCGTGCTCTGCGCGGTGAACCTCGGCACCCGGCCGTTCCGGGTCGCCGACGCCGTGGCATCCACTGGGTCGGAGGTCAGCGAGCCCCTCGTCACCAGCGAGCCCCTCGCCGACGCCCACGTCCTCCCCACCGACACCGCCGCCTGGTACCGCCTCCCCCGCTGACCCCCGAACACCTGCCGAGCCACGGGCGGGTCAGGAGGTGAGGGCGAGGCGGGCGCCGAGGGCGAGCAGCAGGACGGCGGTCACGCGCTCGAGGCGGGCGCGGACGGCGGGGCGCAGGAACAGCGAGCGGGCCCGGCCGACCAGGGCGGCGACGCCGAGGAACCAGGCGCCGTCGACGGCGATGTGCACCAGGCCCAGCAGCAGCGTGGTGCGCAGCGCGTGGGCGCCGGCCGGGACGAACTGCGGGTAGAAGGCGAACGCGAACACGGCCGCCTTGGGGTTGGCCAGGTTGGTGAGCATGCCGGCCAGCGCGGCCCGCCGGCCCGAGGGCGGGTCGGCGGCCACCGGGAGGCCGTCGCCGGCGGTCCGGGCGGCCCGCCACGCCTGCACACCGAGCACGAGCAGCACGAGCGCGCCGCCCCAGCGCAGCACCTCGTGGGCGACCTCGCTCGCGGTCACCAGCGCCGCGACGCCCACCGCCGAGGCCGCGGCCCACGCGTAGAGGCCGACCTCGATGCCGGCCACCACCGGGAGCGCGGCCCGGGTGCCGTGCAGCGCCGACCGGCGCACGACGATGGCGAAGGCCGGCCCGGGCACCAGCGCGAGCAGGAACACCGCGCCGACGAACCCCAGCAGGAGCAGCGGACTCATGGCCACCATGGTCGGGCATGCCGCCGGCCGGACTCCACCGGGTTCCCGCTGACCTCGAAAGGCGTCAGCGGGCCTTGCGCGCCATCGGATCGGTGGGGTCGAGGTGACGCTGGAGGAACTCCCGCTCGTGCGGGCGCAGCCGTCGCGGCCGCTCGTTGACGAAGTCGTACGGCACCATCGTGGACGCCGCGCGCGCGTAGACGACCGCGCCGTCGTCGTCGTGCACCTCGTAGCCGACGTCGAAGGACGCGCCGCCGATCTTCGTCACCCACACGTCGATCGGCACCGGTTCGTTGCGGTGCACCAGCGGCCGCAGGTAGCGGATCTCGTGCCGGGCCACCAGCACGCCGGTGGCCAGCAGCCCGTCGTCGTCGCGCGCCCGGTCGGCCAGCTCCTGGAACATCTCGATGCGCGCCTCCTCCAGGTAGGTGAGGAAGCGCGTGTTGTTGACGTGCCCGTAGGCGTCCATGTCCGACCAGCGCATGGGGCAGCGGAAGGTGAAGCGGGCTCCCCGGCCGGTGGTGTCAGGCACGTTGGACATGAGGCCGTCGGGCATGAGGCGCAGCCTGCCAAAGTCGCGCCGTTACCCGCAGGTACGCGCGCCGCCGTGGACGTGGCCTAGGACAGGACGCGCACCTTCACCGTGCCCGGCAGGGCCCGCAGCGCGGCGCACAGCTCGTCGGTGACCACCGCGTTGACGTCGGTGACGACGTAGCCGAGCTGGCCGCGGGTGGCCAGGTACTGCCCGTCGATGTTGACCCCGGCGCCGGCCAGCACGCTGGTGAGCGCTGCCAGCACGCCCGGCGCGTTCTCGTGCAGGTGCGCCACCCGGTGCTCGCGCGGCGCGGGCTGGCCGGCCGGCACCGGGATCGGCGCCGCACCGTAGGGGAACTCCGGAAGGTCCAGCGTGGGGAAGTTGACCGACAGGGAGCTGGTGCCCTGGGCGACGTAGTCGGCCAGCTTGCCCGACACGAACCGGCCGATGTCCTCTTGCGCCTCCTCGGTGGAGCCGCCGATGTGCGGGGTGAGGATGACGTTGTCCAGGCCGCGCAGCACCGACTCGAAGGCGGCGCCGTTGGTCTTGGGCTCGGCCGGGAACACGTCGATGGCCGCCCCGGCGAGGTGGCCGGACTCGAGGTGCTCGCGCAGCGAGTCGTGGTCGACGACGAACCCGCGCGAGAGGTTGAGGAAGATGGCGCCGGGCTTCATCGCGGCGAACTCGGCGGCGCCGAACAGGTCGCGGTTGCCCGAGCGGCCGTCCACGTGCAGCGTGACGACGTCGCTGTGGCCGAGCAGCTCGGAGAGAGTGCCCACCCGCCGGGCGTTGCCCAGGGCCAGCCGGTCGCGCACGTCGTAGAACAGCACCCGCATGCCCAGCGACTCGGCCAGCACCGAGAGCTGCGAGCCGATGTTGCCGTAGCCCACGATGCCGAGCGTGCGGCCGCGCACCTCGTGCGCCCCCTCGGCCGACTTGGCCCAGGTGCCCGCGTGCAGCGCCTTGTCCTTGACCGGCAGCCGCCGGGTGAGCGCGATGACCTCGGCCAGGGCGAGCTCCACCACCGACCGGGTGTTGGAGTAGGGCGCGTTGAACACCGCCACCCCGCGCGCCGACGCCTCGACCAGGTCGATCTGGTTGGTACCGATGCAGAACGCGCCGACGGCGAGCAGGTCGTCGGCGGCCTCCAGCGCCTTGGCGGTCAGCTGGGTCTGCGAGCGGATGCCCAGCAGCGAGACACCGGCCAGGGCGTCGGCCAGCTCGGCCTCGCTGAGGGCGCCCTTGCGGGTCTCGACCTCGAACCCCGCCCCGCGCAGCCGCTCGGCGGCCAGCGGGTGGATGTTCTCGAGCAGCAGGGCGCGGGGCATGGCGTCTCCTCGAAGAGCATGTACGGGGCGAGGTGCTGCGCGACGCTGCGCGGCGGGGCTGCGGTGCCGGCCTCCCGCACGCGTGCAGGAGGCCGGCGGTGGGATCAGTCGCGGGTGAGCTTGCGGTAGGTGGCGCGGTGCGGGCGGGCGGCGTCGGCGCCGAGCCGCTCGACCTTGTTCTTCTCGTAGGACTCGAAGTTGCCCTCGAACCAGAACCAGTTCGAGTCGCCCTCGTAGGCCAGGATGTGGGTGGCCACCCGGTCCAGGAACCAGCGGTCGTGGGAGACGACCACGGCGCAGCCGGGGAACTCGAGCAGCGCGTTCTCCAGGCTGGACAGGGTCTCGACGTCGAGGTCGTTGGTCGGCTCGTCCAGCAGCAGCAGGTTGCCGCCGAGCTTGAGGGTGAGCGCGAGGTTGAACCGGTTGCGCTCGCCGCCGGAGAGCACGCCGGCCGGCTTCTGCTGGTCCGGGCCCTTGAAGCCGAACGCGCTGACGTAGGCGCGCGAGGGCATCTCGACGTTGCCGACCTTGATGTAGTCCAGGCCGTCGGAGACGACCTCCCACAGGGTCTTCTTCGGGTCGATGCCGGCGCGGCTCTGGTCGACGTAGGAGATCTTGACCGTCTCGCCGACCTTCACGCTGCCGGCGTCGGGGGTCTCCTCGCCGATGAGCATCTTGAACAGCGTGGTCTTGCCGGCGCCGTTGGGGCCGATGACACCCACGATCCCGTTGCGCGGCAACGAGAAGTTGAGGTCGTCGATGAGGAGACGGTCGCCGAAGCCCTTGCGCAGGCTGTCGACCTCGATCACCACGTTGCCCAGGCGCGGGCCCGGCGGGATCTGGATCTCCTCGAAGTCGAGCTTGCGGTACTTGTCGGCCTCGGCCGCCATCTCCTCGTAGCGCTGCAGCCGGGCCTTGCTCTTGGCCTGGCGGCCCTTGGCGTTGGAGCGGACCCACTCCAGCTCGTCCTTGAGCCGCTTCTGCCGCTTGGCGTCCTTCTGCCCCTCGACCTTCATGCGGGCGGCCTTGGTCTCCAGGTAGGTGGAGTAGTTGCCCTCGTAGGGGTAGGCGCGGCCGCGGTCGAGCTCGAGGATCCACTGCGCCACGTTGTCCAGGAAGTAGCGGTCGTGGGTGACGGCGACGACGGTGCCGGCGTACTTCTCCAGGTGCTGCTCGAGCCACTGCACGCTCTCGGCGTCGAGGTGGTTGGTGGGCTCGTCGAGCAGCAGCAGGTCCGGCTGGGACAGCAGCAGCTTGCACAGCGCGACGCGGCGGCGCTCACCGCCGGAGAGCACGGTGACGTCGGCGTCGGGGGGCGGGCAGCCGAGGGCGTCCATGGCCTGCTCGAGCTGGGAGTCCAGGTCCCACGCGTTGGCGTGGTCCAGCGCCTCCTGCAGCTCGCCCATCTCGTTCATGAGCTCGTCGCTGTAGTCGGTCGCCATCAGCTCGGCGATCTCGTTGAAGCGGTCGAGCTTGGCCTTGATCGCGGCCACGCCCTCCTGGACGTTGCCGAGCACGTCCTTGGTGGGGTCGAGCTCGGGCTCCTGCTCGAGGATGCCGATGGAGTAGCCGGGGCTGAGGAGCGCGTCGCCGTTGGACGGCTGGTCCTTCCCGGCCATGATGCGCAGCACGCTGGACTTGCCGGCGCCGTTGGGGCCGACCACGCCGATCTTCGCGCCGGGGTAGAACGCCAGCGTGACGTCGTCGAGGATGACCTTGTCGCCATGGGCCTTGCGGGCCTTGCGCATGGTGTAGATGAACTCCGCCATGCCCATGAGGGTAGTGGGCGGCGGCGCGGGGTCCTTACCCGCGGTCGCAGCGGCGGCGGGAGCGGAAGATCGCGGTGACCAGTCCGCACGCGGCTCCGCCCAGGAGGGCGCCGAGGATCCACTGCCCGGCAGTGAGGCCGAGCGCGTGGCTCAGCGATACCAGATCGTCGCGAACGCCAGGGCGACCCCCCACTCCCCGACCCACGCCCGGACTCGCCGGCCGCTGCTGTGCTCGCTGCTCATCCCCCACCCCCTGTGGAGCGAGCATGGCAGCGGGACGGCGCTTCGGGTCCCAAGAGCGGGCAAAGCCGGCGTCCCTGAGCGTGAGGGATTGGGTGAAGGTGCCCTTCACACGAACCTATTGGCTGAGGGTGCCCTTCACCCAACTCGGATGATCTTGCGGGCGGTCGGCGTCCCGCCGGCGGCACCGCTCGTGGGACAAGGCGCTGAAGACGGGAGGAGCCGGGCGCGGGGCACGATCCGCCGCCCGGCCCCGGTCGGGTCGTGCGCGAGGGGACCCCTGACCCGCTACTTGGCGGTACAGGGGTCCCCTCACGTAGCCCACGGGGCGCATTGGTCGCATGGGTGTCACACCCA
>JBQCIO010000179.1:0-5027 GCA_051953655.1 Motilibacteraceae bacterium | reverse complement strand
CACAAGAGCGGGGGGTGCCGTCTGTTGGGGGGGGTGGTCCCCTTCCCCCCCCCCGGGCCGGTCACCACCCGCGCTGTGCTCGACGCCCTGGAGGCCGCCCACCCGCAGCTGCGCGGCACGGTGCGGGCCCACGGCGGCGGGCCCCGTCGCGCCTTCATCCGCTTCTTCGCCCTCGGCGAGGACCTCTCGCACGACGACGTCGACGCCCCGCTCCCGGCCGCGGTGGCCCGGGGCGAGGAGCCGCTGCTGGTGGTGGGGGCGATGGCCGGGGGGTGAGCGGGGGATGAACGGGCGATGAGGCGGGCCGGTCCCGGGTCGCCGGCCTGCGGGGCCGCGCCTAGCCTCCCGTACCGGGGTCGCCCCTCTTCCCGGTTGCGGGTTCGCTTCTTGCGAGTAAGTTGCAAGAGCGCACTCGGTGCACATGGTTGCAGACGGTTGCACCGCCGCCCGGAACACCCGCAGGAAGAGACGGACCGACATGACGAGCACGCTCGAGACGGCCCCCACCCCGCACGCCGGGGGTCGGCTGACCCGGAACGAGTGGCTGTCCATCGGCGGCATGGCCGGCTTCGTGCTGCTGCTGCACGTCGTGGGCTGGGGCGTGCTCGGCCTGATCGTCGCGCCCAAGCACTACATGGTCACCAGCACCACCGCCTTCGGCCTGGGGCTCGGCGTCACCGCCTACGCCCTCGGCATGCGGCACGCGTTCGACGCCGACCACATCGCGGCCATCGACAACACCACGCGGAAGCTGATGGCCGACGGCAAGCGCCCGGTCTCCGTCGGCTTCTGGTTCTCGCTGGGCCACTCCAGCGTCGTCTTCGGGCTGTGCCTGCTGCTCTCGCTCGGGGTCAAGGCCCTGGCCGGGCAGGTCGAGAACGGCTCCTCGAGCCTGCAGCAGACCACCGGCCTCATCGGCACGCTGGTCAGCGGCGTGTTCCTGCTGCTCATCGGCCTGATCAACCTGGCCGTGCTCAAGGAGATCCTGGGCGTCTTCCGGGAGATGAAGAGCGGCGCCTACGACGAGGACGCGCTCGAGGAGCAGCTGAACAAGCGCGGGCTGATCAACCGGATCCTGGGCCCGGTGATGCGCAGCATCAGCAAGGCCTGGCACATGTACCCGACCGGCCTGCTGTTCGGGCTCGGGTTCGACACCGCCACCGAGGTCTCGCTGCTCGTGCTCGCCGGCGGCGCGGCCGCGTTCAACCTGCCCTGGTACGCGATCCTCACGCTGCCGATCCTGTTCGCGGCCGGCATGAGCCTGCTCGACTCCATCGACGGCTGCTTCATGAACTTCGCCTACGGCTGGGCGTTCTCCAAGCCGGTCCGCAAGGTCTACTACAACATCACCATCACCGGCCTCTCGGTGGCGGTGGCGCTCATCATCGGCGGCATCGAGGTCATCTCGATCCTCACCGACAAGCTCGACATCACCTCCGGTCCGCTGGCCTGGATCGGCGGGCTCGACCTGAACCAGGTCGGCTACGTCATCGTCGGCCTGTTCGTGCTCACCTGGGTGGTCGCCCTGCTCGTCTGGCGCTTCGCCAAGATCGAGGACAAGTGGAGCGCCGACCTGCGGGACGCGGCGACGGCGGAGTAGCCCTCTTCGGCGGATCTTGAGACCTGGTGCACCTTCCTGAGCGTGGGAGAGCATCAAGATCCACGCTTCGGCGTGGTGGGGCTAGCTGCCCTCGACGTACCTCACCGCCGCCACGACGTCGTCCGCGCTCCAGGAGTCCGCGCCCGGGTGGGCGAGCTTCTGCCTGCCCTGGTCGCTGAGGAAGTGCTCCAGGGTGGCCGGAGGGGCCTGCCCGTGGGCGTCGGGGGTGCCGTTCTCCTCCCAGCGCTGGTGACCGTCGGGGCCGAGCACCCAGACGACGTCCTGGTGCTCGACGTCGTAGGCGAGCGGCGTGCCGGTCAGCCAGTCCTTCGGGGGCGTGCCCTTCGCTGCTCCCTTCTCCGCCACCCTGTCGTAGCCCACGCCGAACCAGGTCCACAGCGCCGTCAGGTCCTTCGGGCTCCCGGTGGCCAGCCGCCAGTCCGCGTCCGGCGGGAACAGCTTCCGGTAGGCCGCCAGCCGTGCCACGGTGTCCCGCGCGGGGTCCACGGTGGCCTCGACGAACACCACCTTCCCGCCGAGCCCGTCGGCGCGCAGCGCCCGCGCCGCCTGCTCGACGTCGACGCTGGTGAGCGGGCAGACCTCCTGGCACAGGGTGAGGAAGTCGACCAGCACCACGGTCCTGCCGTGCAGCGAGGCGAGCGTGAACGTGCGCCCGTCCGCGTCCACCAGCGGCAGGTCGGCCACCCGGGCCGGCACCGGCTGGTCGAGGGTCACCCCCTTCGCCGGGGTGGGAGCCGGGCGGCTCTGCGGGGCGGACCCTGCCCCGCACGCGGCGAGCAGGCCCGGCAGCAGGCAGGCGACCGCCGTGAGGGCGGCGCGCCGGGGTCGGGAAGGCCGTGGACGTCGTGGGCTGCTCACGCTCGGGCAACGGGCGAGGCGCCGCTCCGGTGCCGGGTGCACCGGTCCGTCGGCTACCGTCCCGGCTCGGCACCGGTCGAGCTGGCCGGGCTCGAGCCCGCGGCGGCGAGCAGCCGCCGGCCGAGCGCCGCCACGGCCTCGCGCAGGGCGTCCGAGCCCACCACCCGGAACGGGGCCGGGACCATGGCCAGCTGCTCGGCGTACCAGGCCGGGTTGCCGGTGCTGGCCACCAGCCGCGTCGTCGTCTCGTCGACGGCCTCGAGCCGGCCGAGCGAGCGGGGCAGGCAGCGGCGCACCCGCTCCAGCGGGGCGTCGACGAGCACCTCGACCTCGTGCTCCCAGCCCACCGCGAGGTGCTCCTCCAGCTCGATGACCGGGTCGAGCTCCTCCGGCGGCCGGAAGGTGGCCTCGAGCGCCAGCACCGACCGGATCCGGTCGATCCGGTAGGCCCGCCGGGCGTCCGCCCGCAGCGAGAGGCACAGCAGGTACCAGCGCCCGTGGCGGACCACGACCGCCCACGGCTCGACCTCGGCCTCCCACTCCGTGCCCGCCTCGGAGCGGTAGGCGATGCGCACCGTCCGCTGCTCGGAGCGGGCCTTCACCAGGGCGGTCACGGTGTCCGGGTCGGGCCGGGCGGCACCTCGGTCCGGCGCCGCGGCGGCGCTGCGCCGCACCGCCTCGGCCTGCGCGGCCACGCCCTGGGGCAGTGCGCGGATGATCTTGCCGAGGGCGGCGCCCACGACGTCGGAGGGGTCGCCGGCGGCGTGGTGGCCGTCCAGCACCGCCATGACCAGCCCGAGGGCCTCGGTGGCGCTGAAGGTGAGCGGCGGCAGCCGCAGCCCCCGCCCGATGCGGTAGCCGCCGTAGGGCCCGCGCACCGACTCCACCGGGATGCCGGCGTCGCGCAGGATCCCCACGTAGCGGCGGGCCGCCCGCTCGGACACCCCGAGCTGGTCCCCGAGCCGGTCCGCGGTGATGCCCGGGTGGTCGTGCAGCAGCTCCAGGGCGAGCAGGGCGCGGGCGGTGGGCCCGGCATCGACGGCAGGCAGGCTCACGTGGAGCTCCCGAAAGAGGAGGGAACCGGCAGGAGGTCGTCCGGAACCGACGCTAGCGCCGGGGTCTCGGGAACCGCACGCGCCCGGTGACTGGTGCGGCTCCTCGTCGACTGCGTTAGGCAGGTCCTCGTGCACCCGCACACCGGGGGGCGAGCTCGACGGAGTGGTCGAGGACGGGAGGAACCGGTGTCAGGAAACAAGGCAGTCGTCTACCTCGGGCCGGGCAAGGTCGAGGTGCAGGACCTGGACGTGCCCGGGCTGGTGCTCGAGGACGGGCCGGGGGTCCACCCCTCCAACGCGGGCCGCAAGGTGCCGCACGGCGTGATCCTCAAGGTGGTGGCCTCCAACATCTGCGGCAGCGACCAGCACATGGTGCGCGGGCGGACCACCGCCCCGGCGGGTCTGGTGCTGGGCCACGAGATCCTCGGCGAGGTCTACGAGAAGGGGCCCGACGTCGAGTTCCTCGAGGTCGGCGACCTGGTCTCGGTGCCGTTCAACATCGCGTGCGGCCGCTGCCGCAACTGCAAGGAGGGCAAGACCGGCATCTGCCTGACGGTGAACCCGGATCGGCCCGGCTCGGCGTACGGCTACGTCGACATGGGCGGCTGGACCGGCGGTCAGGCGCAGTACGTGATGGTCCCCTACGCCGACTTCAACCTGCTCAAGTTCCCGGACAGGGACCGGGCGATGGAGAAGGTCCGGGACCTGACCATGCTCTCGGACATCTTCCCGACCGGCTTCCACGGCTGCGTCACCGCGGGCGTCGGCCCGGGCGCGACGGTCTACGTCGCCGGGGCCGGGCCGGTCGGCCTGGCCGCGGCGACGTCGGCGTTCCTGCTGGGCGCGGCGGCGGTCATCGTCGGCGACCTCAACGCGGACCGGCTGGCGCAGGCCCGCAGCTTCGGCTGCGAGACCGTCGACGTCTCCAAGGGCGACCCCAAGGACCAGATCGAGCAGATCCTCGGCGTGCCCGAGGTGGACTGCGGGGTGGACGCCGTCGGCTTCGAGGCCCGCGGCCACGGAGACAGCGCGCAGACCGAGCAGCCGGCCACCGTCCTCAACTCGATGATGGACATCACCCGCGCCGGCGGCGGCATCGGCATCCCCGGTCTCTACGTCACCGGCGACCCGGGCGCCTCCGACGAGGCGGCGCAGCAGGGATCGCTGTCCATCCGGATCGGCCTGGGCTGGGCCAAGTCGCACTCGTTCATGACCGGCCAGTGCCCGGTGATGCGCTACAACCGCCAGCTGATGATGGCGATCCTGCACGACCGGGTCTCGATCGCGAAGAATGTGAACGCCACGGTGATCCCGATCGACCAGGCGCCGCAGGGCTACGCCGACTTCGACCAGGGCGCGGCCAAGAAGTACGTGCTCGACCCGAACGGTGTCATCGGGGCCGGCTCGGCCGCCTGACGACGTCGCCGGGCCCCGGAGTTACCGCCGGGGGCGGCGACAAAACGGGGGAGGAACCCCCCCGCGGTGGGGACCGA
>JBQCIO010000178.1:0-16094 GCA_051953655.1 Motilibacteraceae bacterium | reverse complement strand
CGCCACTCCCCACCGCAGTTCCATGCTTACCGCGCCAGATCTGTCGCGGTAAGCATGGAAGGATCACGCCCACGTGATCGTTCCGACCCGGGCCGGCACGCGAGAGGGGCCGGCTAGAGGTCCTCCGCCGCGCGCTCGGCGGCGTGCAGCTCCTCGAACTCCTCGGAGTGGGCCTGGGCGAGGGCCTCGAGCGCGCGCTGGCGGGCGCGGCGGACCCGGACCTCGCGGTCGCCGCGGCCCTGGATGCCGACCGGCGCCACCCGGCGCACGGCGGCGCGGGGGCCGGACGAGGCCGCCGCGGCGGTGCGGGTGGCGGGGCGCTCGGCCCGCTCGACGCACCCGCGACACGTCGTGGCGTCGCCCTCGAACTCATCGACCGACAGGACCTTGCGGCACGTGTCGCACCGCCGCCACTTCTCCGCCACGCGTTCCCTCTCCCGCTTCCTGCCGCCCTGACCGCCGTCGGCTGAGCCAGCCTAGGCACCGGCCGCCACCGCAGCGACGGCCGGTGCCCGGCATCCGTTCAGCCCGGATGTGCTAGCGGATGCGCCGGCGGAAGTGCTACCGGATGTCGATCAGCACCTTGCCGACCGTGCCGTCCTCCACTGCCGCGTGGGCGTCGGCCGCCTGCTCGAGCGGGAAGCGCACGAACGGCAGCCCGTGCTCCTCGCCGGCGCCCAGCGCGCCGTCGGCCACCGCCGCCTGCACCGCCGCCAGGGCGTCGGCCTTGGCCTGCGGGGTGACGGTGTAGACGAGCACGAACTGGTAGCGGGTGTTGGGACCCATGTGCGCGCGGACGGGCAGGGTGACCTCGTCGCCGCCGTCGTTGGCGTAGATCGCTACGGTCGCGTGCGGGGCGACCACGGCCGCGTCGAGCGCGGCGTTCGGGCCGGGAGCGACCTCCACCACGACGTCGACGCCGTCCGGGGCGATCTCCCGGACGACCGCGGCGGCGTCCTGGGTCCGGTAGTTGACCACGTGGTGCGCGCCCGCCGCGGTGGCCAGGGCCGCCTTCTCCGGGCCGCTCACGGTGGTGATCACGGTGGCGCCGGCCCAACGGGCCAGCTGGATGGCCGCGTTGCCCACGGCACCGGCTCCGCCGGCCACCAGCACGGTGCGCCCGGCCAGCGCGCCGGGCGCCAGGCGGCTCGGGCCGCCCTCGGCGACGGTGAGGCAGCGGTGCGCGGTCAGCGCGGGGATCCCGAGGCTCGCGCCGAGGCCGAAGGACGCCTCGTCCGGCAGCGGGACCACGTGCTCGGCGGGCAGGACGACCTGCTCCTGCGCGGTCCCGGTGGGCCGCGACCACGCGGCCTCCCAGACCCAGACCCGCTGGCCCACGGCCAGGCCCTGCACGCCGGGGCCCACGGCGTCGACGACGCCGGCGCCGTCCTGCCCGGGCACCTGCTCGCCGAACGGTGGCTCCTGGCCGGGTGCGCTGCCGCGCCGGGACTTCCAGTCGGTCGGGTTGACGCCGGCCACGTGCAGGGCGACCCGGACCTCGCCGGGGCCGGGCTCGGGGGCCTCACGCTCGACGAGGGTGAGGACGTCGGGGTCGCCGGTCTGGGTGTAGGTGATGGCTCTCACGTGTCGTGCGAGCGCTGCGCCGCCGTCCGGTGTTCCCGCGCGCCCTTGCCCGGCCCGTGCCCGCGCGGTGTCGCGGCGTCCTCGTGGCCGTTGCCGTGGCCGTCCTTCGCCGGCGCCCGGTGGTGGTCCTCGGTGCCGCCCTTCGCGCCGTGGTGGCCGTCGGGCTTCGTGCCGCCGGACTTCTTCTCGCCGGACTTCCCGTGCTCCTGCTTGCGGTGCTCGCCGTGGTGCTGGGCTGGCCTGGCCGTCGTGCGGCGCGGCGCGCTGCGGACCTGGCGCACCACGGCGCGGGTGGCGGGGGCGACGCGCGGGGAGGCGGCGCCGGCGGAGGTGGTGCGGGCGACGGCGTCCGCGACCGTGCTGCGGGCCGTGGGCGCGGGCACCGGCACGGTGCGCACGAGCGTGACCGTCGGCTGCGGCGCGGGCAGCGTGCCCGCCTGCGCGGCGAGGCTCGCGTGCCCCCAGAGCGCCCCGGCGGCGAGCCCGACGACGGCGGTCGCGGCCAGCGCCGGCACCGCGGGCGAGGTCACCGCGCGGTGCCAGCCGCGGGTGCCGGCGGATCGAGGCGTAGTGCGGGAAGCTGGCGTCCCGGCGTGCGGCTCGCGGTCGAGCGGCTGGTGGGGCTCGCTGGGGAGAGACATCGTCGTCCTGTCCTTCGGGTGTCCCACCCGGTGCCCGCCCGCCGGCGGCTCACACCGGAACGACGACGGCGATCGCCCGCCCGAGGCTCAGGCCTTCGGCTGCTGCTGGGTGATGCAGTGGATCCCGCCGCCGTTGGCGAAGATCTGCCGGGCATCGACGAGCTCGATCCGCCGGTCCGGGTAGGCCTGGGCCAGCACGTCCCGCGCGTCGGCGTCGGCGGGGTCGTCGAACGAGCACAGCACGACGACGCCGTTGGCGACGTAGTGGTTCACGTAGGACCAGTCCGTCGGCTCACCGCCCTCCTCCAGCACGGTGGGGGCCAGCAGCTCGACGACCTCGAGGGTCCGGCCGCGGGCGTCGGTGGCGTGGGACAGCAGCGCGGCCACCTCGCGGGACACCTCGTAGTCGGGATGGACGGGGTCGGGCTGGGTGTGCACGGTCACGACGCCGGGGCCGAGGAACGCTGCCACGATGTCGACGTGCCCGCGGGTGCCGAAGCGGCCGTAGTCGCGGGTGAGCCCGCGGGGCAGCCAGACGGCCTTCGAGGTGCCGAGCTGCGCGTGCACCTCGGCCTCGACCTGCTCCCGCGTCCAGCCCGGGTTGCGTCCGGGATCGAGCTGCACGGTCTCGGTGAGCAGCACGGTGCCCTCGCCGTCGACGTGCAGTCCGCCGCCCTCGTTCACCAGCGCCGAGGAGCGCACCGGCACGCCGGCGAGCCCGGCCACCTCCCGGGCCACGTGCTGGTCGCGCTCCCAGGCCGCCCACTCCTGGCCGCCCCAGCCGTTGAAGGTCCAGTCGACGGCGGCCAGCCCGCCGTCCTGCACGACGAAGGTGGGGCCGATGTCGCGCATCCAGGCGTCGTCCAGCGGGCGCTCGACGACCTCGACCGCGTGACCGCTGCCGACGGCCTGCCCGAGGTAGTGGCGGGCGTCGTCGCCCTCGCCCACCGAGGCCACCAGCGTGACCGGCTCGTACCGCGCCACCGTGCGGGCCACCTCCGCCCACGCCGTGCGCGCCAGGTGCAGCCGCTCGGCCTCCGCCGAAGGCTCGCCGTCGTCGCTGCCCGAACCTGCACTCGGACCCGGTCCGAAGGTGTCGTTGGCGGTGGGGAACGCCATCCAGGTCCGCTCGTGCGGCGCCCACTCCGGCGGCATCCACGGGCTGCGCCGTCCCGGCCCCGTCTCACTCATCACGCCACCCTCCACCCGTTCGTGATCAGGCAATTCCGGTGATCAGGCACTCACGGAGGTCGTGCCGGCCGGTGCACCGGCGGCGCCCGTCCGGATGATCGCAGGGATTGCATGATCACGCCGATTGCATGATCACGAGGGTTCGGCCGGCGGTGAGGAGCAGGGGCACGTGATCGGTGCGGCCGACGGCTCAAGTGGGGGCGGCACTGCGCCGATCAGGTGAAGGCCCAGCCGCGCCCGCACCACAGGGACCACCACATGAGCACCGCCGTGAGCACCACTGTCACGACCATTGCCGCGAGCGCGACCCGATGAGCGTCAGTGCCCCCGCCGACGGCGTCCGCACCGTCGTCGACCTCGATGCGATGACGGTGATGTCGGCGCCGACGTCCGCGCCGCTGCTGGCCCGGACCGTCGTCGTCGTGGCCGACGACTCCGCGGTGCGGCACGGGTGCGGGGCGGTGCTGCCGTCCTACTTCGCCGGCCTGCGCCCGCGCTGCCCGCGCTGCGGGCAGACCGCCTGAGGCTCGACCCTCCCGTCGTCCGCCGTCAGGAGCCGACCCGCTCCCAGCCGCGCCGCGGCTCCCCCGCCGTGCCGCGTCCGGCGACGTCGCGGGAGCGGTAGACGACGTAGGGCCGGAACAGGTAGCCGACCGGCGCGGTGAAGGCGTGCACCAGCCGGGTGAACGGCCAGACCGCGAACAGCAGCATCCCGATGAGGGTGTGCAGCTGGAACGCGAAGCCGGAGTCGGCCATCCGCTCGACCTCGGGCTGCAGGTAGAAGATCGAGCGGAACCACGGCGAGACGGTGAGCCGGTAGTTGTGCGCCTCGCCGGCGGCGCCGGCGCCGAGCAGCGTCGTGGCCAGCCCGACGACGATCGCGGCCACCAGCACGACGTACATCGTCTTGTCGTTCTTCGTGGTGGCGATGAAGACCGGGCCGGTGGTGCGCCGGCGGTAGATGAGGATCGCGACGCCGACCAGGGTGCAGAAGCCGGCCAGCGCGCCCAGGAGCAGCGCCTGGATGTGGTAGGCCTCCTGGGACAGGCCCGCCCCGTCGGTCCAGGACTTGGGGATGACCAGGCCGATGACGTGGCCGACCACCACCACCAGAATCCCGAAGTGGAACAGCGGGCTGCCGATCCGCAGCAGCCGCGACTCGTAGAGCTGGGAGGACCGGGTGGTCCAGCCGAACTGGTCGTAGCGCCAGCGCCAGACGGTGCCGCCCACGAGCAGCACGATGGTGACGTAGGGGAGGATCCCCCACAGCAGCACGTCCAGCGCGTTCATCGCCGTCCCCCTGTCGGCTCCAGACCCAGCTCCCGGCGGTGCGGCGGCACCGGCCCCAGCCCGTCGTCGTGGCCGGTGTGCGCGCCGAACGGCTCCAGCCCCACCGACTCCTCCGGCGGTCCGCCGCGGGCCAGTGCCTGCGCGGCGGCGCGGTCCTGCGGCGAGGCGCCGGGCAGCAGCGCGCACACCGCGGTGAGCACCCCGGCGTAGGGGGTGCGGGCGTCCCGCAGCGCCAGGCGCAGCAGCTCCAGCCCGGCCCGGTGCTCCTGCAGCACCGCGAGGCCGTCGGCGAGGTCGAGCGCGGCGTACTCCAGGATCACCGGCAGGTAGTCCGGCAGCTCGCCGTCGCCGAGTTCGAGGCCGGCCATCCGGTAGCGCTCCTTGAGCGCGGCCAGCGAGCCGCCGCGGCGCCGTGTCTCGCCGTCGCTCCACCAGGTGAGGTAGGGGCTGCAGCGCCGGCGCCGGTCGAAGACCTGCACGTAGTGCTCGGCCAGCTCCAGCTCCGGGCGGGCCGTCAGCTCGCGGACCACCGCGAGCAGCGCGTCCCGGGGCTCCGACGGCCCCAGCTCGCCGAGCGCGGCCAGCACGACGGGGAAGCGCTCGCGCACGTACTCGTCGGGGTACTGCAGCAGGACCGAGGCGGCCTGGCACAGCACGGCTCCGTCGCGGGCGGAGGTGCTCATCGCCGCCCCACCTCCTCCGGCCCCACGCCGCCGGTCGTCCGGTCGCCGCGGGCGTCGACCGGCCCGTCGGTCTCCATGACGTGGCGGGGAGGGAACATTCCCTCGGGCGTGCCCTTGCCGTCCCAGTTCAGCAGGTTGACCCGTGCGCGCGGCGCCTCCGGGTCCGCGATGCCCTCGCCCTGCTGGCGCTGCTTGAGCGCGTGGAAGGTCTCCACCGAGACCGGGACCGGGCGCCCGGACGCCTCGCCGAACGGGCCGGAGCCGTACATCCCCGGGCCCTCCTCGTAGTCGAGGCTGCAGCCGGTGAGGGCCTCCTCCAGCGCCGGCCCCTGGCCCTGGTGCGCCGTGGGGATGACGTAGCGCTCGTCGTACTTGGCGACTGCGAGCAGGCGGTACATCGCGGTGAGGTCGGCGACGCTCATGCCGACGGCGTCGGCGATGGAGTCGTCGGGCGTCTCCCCGAGGTTCACCGACCGCATGTAGGAGCGCATGGCGGACAGCTTGCGCAGCGAGGCGTCGACGGGCGCGGTGTCGCCGGCGGTGAACAGCTCGGCGAGGTACTCGATCGGGATGCGCAGGCTCTCGATCGCGCCGAACAGGTTGCCGAGGTCCTCGCCGTCGTGGCCGGTGTCGCGCAGCGCCTCCACCACCGGGGACAGCGGCGGGACGTACCAGACCATCGGCATGGTGCGGAACTCCGGGTGCAGCGGCAGCGCCACCCGGTACTGCTTGGCCAGGGCGTAGACCGGCGAGCGGCGGGCGGCCTCCAGCCAGTCCTCCGGGATGTCGGCCGCCCGGGCCGCGGCCTGCACCTCCGGGTCGTGCGGGTCGAGCAGCAGGTCCAGCTGCGCCTCGTAGAGGTCCTTCTCGTCCGGGACGGACGCGGCCGCGGTCACCTTGTCGGCGTCGTAGAGGAAGACGCCGAGGTAGCGCAGCCGGCCCACGCAGGTCTCGCTGCAGACCGTCGGGAGGCCCACCTCCATGCGCGGGTAGCACAGGGTGCACTTCTCGGCCTTGCCGGTGCGGTGGTTGAAGTAGACCTTCTTGTAGGGGCAGCCGGTGACGCACATGCGCCAGCCCCGGCACTTGTCCTGGTCCACCAGGACGATGCCGTCCTCGGACCGCTTGTACATCGCACCGCTCGGGCAGGACGCGACGCACGACGGGTTGAGGCAGTGCTCGCAGATCCGCGGCAGGTAGAACATGAAGGTCTGCTCGAACTCGAAGCGGACCTTGTCCTCGGCGTCCTTGCGCACCCGCTCCACGATCGGGTCGAGGTGGCCCAGCTCGCTGGTGCCGCCGAGGTCGTCGTCCCAGTTGGCGCTCCACTCAATCTTCATCGGCTCGCCGGTGAGCAGCGATTTCGGCTGCGCCACCGGGAAGTCGTCGCTGAGCGGCGCGGTGGTGAGGTTCTCGTAGTCGTAGGTCCAGGGCTCGTAGTAGTCCTTGATGTTGGGCAGCAGCGGGTTGCTGAAGATGTTGAGCAGCTTCTTGAACCGACCACCGGCGCGCAGCTGCAGCCGGCCGCGCCGGTTGAGCGTCCAGCCGCCCTTCCACTGGTCCTGGTCCTGGTAGCGGCGCGGATAGCCCTGCCCTGGGCGAGTCTCGACGTTGTTGAACCAGACGTACTCGACGCCGCTGCGGTTGGTCCACGCCTGCTTGCAGGTGACCGAGCAGGTGTGGCACCCGATGCACTTGTCGAGGTTCATCACCATGCCGAGCTGAGCCATGACCCGCATCAGTACTGCACCTCCTGGCTCCGGCGGCGGATGGTCGTGATCTCGTCCCGCTGGTTGCCGGTGGGGCCGAGGTAGTTGAACCCGAAGGACAGCTGCGCGTAGCCGCCGATGAGGTGCGTGGGCTTGACGTGGATGCGGGTGAGGGAGTTGTGGATGCCTCCGCGCCGCCCCGTGGTCTCGGACTTCGGCACGTCCACCACCCGTTCCTGGGCGTGGTAGACGTACACGGTCCCCTGCGGCATCCGGTGGGTGACGATGGCCCGCAGCACCATCACGCCGTTGCGGTTCACCGCCTCCACCCAGTCGTTGTCGCTGACGCCGATGGCGGCCGCGTCGTGCTGGTTCATCCACACCGTGGGACCGCCGCGGCTGAGGCTCAGCATGAACAGGTTG
Source organism: Motilibacteraceae bacterium (assembly GCA_051953655.1). Taxonomy (GTDB): domain Bacteria; phylum Actinomycetota; class Actinomycetes; order Motilibacterales; family Motilibacteraceae; genus JBQCHF01. Next base: position 8,573 of record JBQCIO010000178.1, on the reverse strand, counting down.
TCCTGGTACTCGGAGTGGATGGACCACTTCGAGTGCGGGGTGAGGTAGCGGACCACGACCTGCTTGGAGCCGTCGGCGCCGACCTCTGGCTCGCCGAAGAGGCGGTGCAGGTCGAGCGGGGGCCGGTAGATGGGCAGGTTCTCGCCGTACTCCGCCATCCAGTCGTGGTCGAGGAAGAAGTGCATCCGCCCGGTGAGCGTGTGCCAGGGCTTGAGCTCTTCGACGTTGGTGGTGAAGGCGGCGTAGCGCCGGCCGCCGGTCTCCGAGCCGGACCACTCCGGGCTGGTGATGACCGGCACGGGCCGGGCCTGGGTGTCGGGGAAGGTGATCCGCTTCTCCTCGCTGCCCTCGGCCAGGTGCACCAGCGGCTTGCCGATCCTCGTCTGCGAGGTGCGGTAGCCCTGCACGGCGAGGCGGCCGTTGGTGGTGCCGGACAGCGCGAGGATCGCCTCGGCCATCTTGACGTCGGTGTCCAGCGCGGGACGACCGTCGCCGGACCCGCCGAGCATGACGCCGTTGCGGCTGCCGAGGTCGGCCACCTCCTCCTGCACGTGGTAGGTCACGCCCTTGGTGGTGACGCCGAGCCGGTCGACCAGCGGGCCGAGCGAGGCCATCCGGTCGGCCAGGCCCGGGTAGTCGCGCTCCACGACCGCGAACGCCGGCATGGTGCGGCCGGGGACCGGCGGCACCTGCCCGTCCCGCCAGTCGCGGACGACGCCGCCGGGCTGCCCGGTCTCGCCGGGGGAGTCGTGCTGCAGCGGCGTGGCCACGACGTCGCGTCGGACCCCGAGGTGGGTGGCGGCCAGCTCGCTGAACCGGCGGGCGATCGCCTGGAAGGCGTCGAAGTCCGAGCGGGTCTCCCACGGCGGGTCGATCGCCGCGTTGAACGCGTGGATGAACGGGTGCATGTCGGTGGTGTTGAGGTCGTGCTTCTCGTACCAGGTGGCGGCCGGGAGCACGACGTCCGACAGCAGGGTGGAGCTGGTCATCCGGAAGTCGAGCGACAGCAGGAGGTCGAGCTTGCCCTCGGGCGCCTCCTGCCGCCAGGCCACGTCCTGCGGGCGCAGGTCCGGCGGGGTCTGCTCGGCCCGCACGCTCGAGTGCGTCCCCAGCAGGTGCTTGAGGAAGTACTCGTTGCCCTTGGATGAGGAACCGAGCAGGTTGGCCCGCCACAGCGTGAGCACCCGGGGCCAGTTCTCCGGCGCGTCGGGGTCCTCGACGGCGAACCGCAGCCGGCCCTCGGCCAGCTCCTGCGTCACGTAGGAGCCGATGTCCTGGCCGGCCGCCTCTGCCTCGTCGGCCAGCTCGAGCGGGTTCCGGTCGAACTGCGGGTAGGACGGCATCCAGCCCAGCCGCGTGGACTGGGTGATGGTGTCCATCGTGTGCTTGCCGGCGAACTGTCCGCGGGCGAGCGGCGAGGCCAGGGCGTCGGCCCGGTAGCCGTCGTAGCGCCACTGGTCGGTGTGCACGTACCAGTACGCCGTCCCGATCATCTGCCGCGGCGGGCGCTGCCAGTCGGTGGCCATCGCCATCGTGGCCCAGCCGGTGACCGGCCGGCACTTCTCCTGCCCGACGTAGTGCGCCCAGCCGCCGCCGTTGCGGCCCATCGACCCCGTCAGCATGAGCACGGCCAGCACCGCGCGGTAGGTGGCGTCGGCGTGGAACCACTGGCAGATGCCACCACCCATGATGATCATGTTGCGGCCGCCGGAACGCTGGGCGTTGTCGGCCAGCTCGCGGGCGATGCGCACCACCTGCGCCGCGGGAACCGACGTGATCTGCTCCTGCCAGGCGGGGGTGTAGGGCTCCGACGCGTCGTCGTAGGCGGCGGGCCACTGGCCGGGCAGCCCCGGCCGGGCGGCGCCGTACTGGGCCAGCATCAGGTCGAGCACCGTGGTCACGAGCCGGCCGCCGACCCGGCGGACCGGCACGCCGCGGCGCAGCACCCGCTCGCTCGCGGGCAGGTCCTCGGGCAGGTCGAAGCGGGGCAGCAGCACCTCGACGGCCTCGCTGCCCTCGCCGGCCACGGTGAGCTGCGGCACGACGTCGCCGAGGTCGAGGTTCCAGCGCCCCTCGCCCTCGCCGGTCCACCGGTCGCCCAGCGTCCCGTTGGGCGCGACCGGTTGCCCGGTGCGGCCGTCCATCACCGTCGGCCGCCACTCGGCGCCCTCGCGCTCGCTGCCGAGGTCGGACTCGCGCAGCATCTTGCCGGGCACGTAACGGGCCTTCCCGTCCTCGGTGTCGTGCTCGTCGAGGGTGACCAGGAACGGCAGGTCGGTGTAGCGCTGGGCGTAGTCGACGAAGAACGGCACCCGCCGCTTCACGTAGCACTCGCGCAGGATGACGTGGCCCATCGCCATGGCCAGGGCGGCGTCAGTGCCGGGCTGGGCCGGCACCCACTCGTCGGCGAACTTCACGGCGTCGGCGTAGTCCGGCGAGACCACGACGACCTTCTGGCCGCGGTAGCGCGCCTCAGCCATCCAGTGGGCGTCGGGGGTGCGGGTGACGGGCACGTTGGAGCCCCACACGAGCAGGTAGGAGGCGTTCCACCAGTCGCCGGACTCGGGCACGTCGGTCTGGTCTCCGAAGACCTGCGGGCTGGCCACCGGCAGGTCGGCGTACCAGTCGTAGAACGAGGTCATGCACCCGCCGGTGAGCTCGATGAACCGCGAGCCCACCGCGTGCGACACCATCGACATCGCCGGGATGGGGGAGAAGCCGGCGATCCGGTCGGGCCCGTACGCGTTGATGGTGTGCACGTGCGCGGCGGCGATGATCTCGACCGCCTCGTCCCAGCTCACCCGCACGTGCCCGCCCTTGCCGCGGGCCCGCTGGTAGCGGCGACGGCGCTCGGGGTCGTTCTGGATGTCCGCCCAGGCGAGCACCGGGTCGCCGAGGCGGTGCTTGGCCTCGCGGTACATCTCCACGAGCACGCCGCGGGCGTAGGGGAAGCGGACCCGGGTGGGGGAGTAGGTGTACCAGGAGAAGGCGGCACCACGGGGGCAGCCGCGCGGCTCGTACTCGGGGGTGTCCGAGCCGACCGACGGGTAGTCGGTCTGCTGGCTCTCCCAGGTGATGATCCCGTCCTTGACGTAGACCTTCCACGAGCACGAGCCGGTGCAGTTGACCCCGTGGGTGGAGCGCACGACCTTGTCGTGGCTCCAGCGGTCGCGGTAGAAGACGTCGCCGGCGCGCCCGCCCTGCTTGAAGACCGCGCGCCCGTCCGGGCTGCTCTCGTCGCGGCGGAAGAAGCGTCCTGCGGCGAGGAGCGCGTCGGCGGCCGGCCCGTCGGGGCCCGGCACCCGCCCGTCCGCCCGCAGGCGCTCGCTCGTCGGATCCGTGCTGGCCCCCGTCTGGACCCTCACCCGTGCCTCCCCTGCATCGCTGCCGGCGGTCTGTCCGCATCCTGTCCCGGTGGGCCCGGCCGGTCCACCCTCACGAGCCACTTCGGTCGCACGAATCGTGCAATCCGCAGCGGTTGCGACGGCACGACGACGAGGACCCCGGAGCGGTGGCTCCGGGGTCCTCGGTAGGTGTTCCAGGCGGACGAGCTGCTGGTCAGCGGGCCGCTGTCGTCCCCCACCTGGCGGCGCCGGGTGCCTCCCAGAGGGCGACGACCCGGGCCCGGACCGCGTCGACCCTCGCCCACTGGTCCGGTCCGAGGGTGGCCAGCGCGGCCGGGAAGGCGCCGTCCTGCTCCTTGAGGATGTGGTCGCGCAGCAGCTCGAGGGCGTCCAGCAGCCGGGCCGGCCAGGCGGGGTCGAGCGGCACGCCCAGCGGAGCGGGGGCGTCGACGGCCTCGGCGAGCACGGCCTCGATGCTCCGGTGCTCGGCCCGCAGCTGCTCGATGTGCCCGGCGTGGTCCTCGCTCTCCTCGGCCAGCGCGGGGAAGAGGCCCTCCTCCTCGACGACCGTGTGCGGGGCCAGCACCGCGGCGATGTCGCGGGCGGTGGCGGCGGCGGTGGCGACGTCGCCCTGCTGGGCGGCGGTCCTCGCGGTGCCGATGAGGTTCACGACGGCGTCGTGCTCGGCGGTGAGGACCTCGATCGCCTCGACGGCCTGGCAGCCGCAGTACTCGCACATGTCCCGCCTCCCGTTCGAGGACGTCCCGCTCACACCGTGGCCCGCTGGGCCCTGCGGCCCATGCCGAGCGCGAGGAGCAGGGCGGCGCCGGCGACGACGGCGAGCAGGACCAGGCCGAGGCCGTAGTCGCCGTTGCGGCCGTAGATGGAGCCCATGACCAGCGGGGGCACGAACCCGCCGAGACCGCCGGCCGCGCCGACCACCCCGGTCACCGCGCCGACCTTGTTGGCCGGTGCCAGCAGGGCGACCAGGGCGAAGGTCGCGCCGCTGGCAGCGCCGAGCGCGGCGGCCATGGCGAGGAAGGCGATGGTGCCCAGCGGCTTCAGGTCCGGGGTCGTGGACTGCACCAGGGCGCCGACGACGACCACCGCGAACGCGGCGAGCAGCACCGAGGTCGGACGCAGGCGGTCCGAGAGCCAGCCGCCGACCGGCCGCATGATCACGGCCAGGAGCACGAACCCGGCCATCCGGTTGGCCGCGTCGGACTGGGTGAGGCCGTAGGCGGTCTTGAGGTAGGTGGGCAGGTAGACGCTGAAGGCGACGTAGCCGCCGAAGCCGACGGCGTAGAGGGCGGAGGCCTGCCAGGTGACGGGGAGCTTGAGCACCGAGGCGAGACGGCGGCTGAGCGGCTCGGTCGGCACGACCCGGCCGGGGGCGTCGCGCAGCACCAGCGCGGCGACGACGCCGTAGATGCCGAGGGCGATCGCGGTGATGACGAACGGGGTCTGGAGGCCGTGCGCCTTGGCCAGCTTGACCGTGGTGAGCGCGCTGATCGCGGTGCCGCCCATGCCGGCGCCGAACACCCCGATGGCGAATCCGCGGCGCTGGGGCGGGAACCAGGCGTTCACGAACGGGACGCCGACGGCGAAGGCGGTGCCGGCGATGCCGAGGAAGAACCCGCCGACGAGCAGGGCGGCCAGCGAGTCGTGGCCGAACAGGCCGAGGTAGAGCACCGGGACGATCGTGACCAGGGAGATCACCGGGAACATGATGCGGCCGCCGAAGCGGTCGGTCAGCGCGCCCACCGGGATGCGTCCGACCGAGCCCACGACGACGGGCACCGCCACCAGCAGCGCCTGCTGGAACGAGCTGAGGCCGAGCGACTCCTTGAACCGCGTGCCCAACGGCGACAGCAGCGCCCAGGCCCAGAAGTTGAGGGCGAAGCCGACCGTCGCCATCACGAGCATCGTGACGCGGCGGCTCTCGCTGACGGTGGGGGCGGGTGCCGGCGCGGCGGGGGTCGGTGCGCTGGCGTGCGCGGTGGCGGACATCGGGTCCCTCTCGGGTCGTGGCGTCGCTCGCACGGCATCCCCCCGGATCGCGTGAGGGCCGTTCCCGGAGCGACCGGGTCGACCCCAGGTTCGTCGGCCGATAGGCACGGCAGCAGGGACCTCGGTCCCGCCGGAAGTCCCCTTTGTCCGCGAGGCGTCCTCTGAGCCGGTGAGGGGCCGGTCAGGAGCCTCGCCCTCCGGTTCAGCCCTCGTCAAGCAGGCCGAAGGGTCGGCTCAGGGCAGCACCACCGGATGCTGGTGCGGGGCGGTCTCCCGCAGGTCCACGCCGACGTCGGTGAGCGCGACGCCGCTCGCCGGCCGCGTGGGGAGCCGGGACCTGTCCACCCGGAGGTCCTGCTCCGAGAGGTCGTAGGAGAGCGCCGCGAGGACGCGCAGCGCGCCGGCGATCAGGGCGATGGTGGCCCGCTCGCCCGGGCAGCGGTGGCCCGCGGAGACGTCTCCGCCGCCCTGGGGGACGTAGCTGAACGGGTCGGGGCCGACGAACCGGCCGGCGGCGTCGAGCCACCTGCCGGGGTCGAAGGACTCCGGGTTCGGGAAGCGGTCGGGGTCGTGGTCGGTGCCCTCGACGTCGAGGACCACCAGCTGGCCGGCGTGCACGGTGCGGCCCTGCCAGGTGAAGCGGGCGCGGGCCCGGGCGGCCAGCGCGGGAACGAACGGGTGCGTGCGCCGCACCTCGTGGGCCAGGGCCTCGAGCGTGGCCGGATCCCCCTGGGCCGCAGGTGCACGCCAGGCCGGGTGCTCGTGCAGGGCCACGGCGCCGGCCACGACGAACCAGGCGACCGCCACGGTGGGTCGCAGCACGTTGAGCAGCTCCACGGCGGCGGTCCTGTCGTCCAGCAGCCCCCCGCCGGCGTCGCGGTGCGTGGTGACGGCGGCCAGCACCGAGCCCTCGGCCGGGCGGAGCTGCCCGGACCGGACGGCCCGGACGACGTCGCCGGCCCAGTGCTCCAGCCGGCGCCGGGCCCGGCGGGCCCGCACGTGCTCGACGCCGACGCTGCCGAAGCCGTCGACGACGGCCGCCAGGTCGCGCGCGCGGCGCGGGGCCTCGCCCGGGGTGAGGGGGACGCCGGCCCACCGGCAGACGGCGTCGGTCAGCGCCGCGACGGCCTCGTCGAAGAGGACGACCCGCGGCGCCCCGACCCAGCGCACCGCGGCGCGCAGCCACTCCTCGTCCGCGGTCTGCGCCAGCGCGGTCACGGCAGCCGGGTCGGCGACGGAGCGGACGAACATCGCCTTGCGCTGCCGGTGCAGCTCGTCGTCGAGGACGTGCACCGGGCCGTCGCCGAAGAGGGTCCGCTGCAGCGGCTTCGGCACGGCACCGGCGCGACGCATCCGGGTGTCGTCGTAGAAGAGCCGCACGCCGTCCGCGCCGCCGACGACGAGGGCGCGCTCGCCGAGCAGCCGCACCTCCGCGGCTCCGCCGTCGCGCCGGCGCAGGGCGGGGAGGGTGTCGTAGGGGCGGCGGAGCAGCGCCAGCGTGGCGTCGGGGAGCAGCACCCCGTGCCGCTACCCCCGGCGCCGCGGGGTAGGCGCGGAGCCGGCGGGTGCGTGACGGCCGGAGGGTCCGGGTAGGGGACAGCGCGACGGCGTGGCCTCGACATCGTGGCTGAGGCATCGGCTTCGAGGGACCGACGAGGAGGAGGCGCGTGGGCGCGAGTGCGGCATCGCTCCTGCTCGCCGACGTGCCGCCGCTGCGCCATCAGGGACCGCAGATCGCCGCGCTCGCGGTGCTCGCCGCGGTCTGGGCCATGGCCGTCGCCATGGCCCTGGGCGCCCTCGTGCGACGGATCGGCCGGCGCTCGCCGGTCGCCGCGGACCTGTCCCGGCGAGGGCGCTGGCCGCTGCGGGCCACGCTCGTCGTCGGTGCCGTGCTGCTGGTGCTGCGGCTGGGCACCGGCAAGGGGGTGTGGCGCGAGCCGCTCCTGCACGCCCTCGGCCTGCTGCTCATCGCCTCCACGGCCTGGCTCATCGCGGTGCTCGTCTTCGTCGCCGAGGACGTGGCCACGGCCCACTACCGGCTCGACGTGGCCGACAACCGGCGGGCGCGGCGGGTGCGCACCCAGGTCACCGTCGTCCGCCGGATCACCGTCGCCGTGGTCGCCATCATCGCCGTGGCCGCCATGCTCATGACGTTCCCCGCCGCTCGCGCGGCGGGCACCAGCGTCCTGTTCTCCGCGGGCGTCCTGGGCGTCGTCGCCGGCCTGGCCGCGCAGACGACCCTCGGCAACGTGTTCGCCGGCCTGCAGATCGCCTTCAGCGACGCGGTCCGTGTGGACGACGTGCTGGTGGTGCAGGAGGAGTGGGGCCGGGTCGAGGACATCACCTTGACCTACGTGGTGGTCCACCTCTGGGACGACCGGCGGCTCATGCTGCCGTGCTCGTGGTTCACCGCGAACCCCTACCAGAACTGGACCCGGCGCACGTCCGCCGTCATCGGGACGGTGGAGCTCGACGTCGACTGGTCGGTGCCGGTGGACCGGATGCGCGAGCAGCTGGACAGCATCCTCGGCAGCACCGACCTGTGGGACCGGCGGGTGGGGGTCCTCCAGGTCACCGACGCGGTCGGCTCGTTCGTCCGGCTGCGGGCGCTGGTGAGCGCGACCGACGCCGGCCGGCTGTTCGACCTGCGCTGCCTGGTGCGCGAGCGGCTGGTCGGCTGGCTGCAGACCGAGCACAACGCCGCCCTGCCGCGGATGCGGATCGACGCCAGCCCGGTGCAGGCCCGGGAGGTCGACCTGCGCTCGCCGCGGCGGCTGCGGCAGGACGGGGCGCCCGGGCTGTTCTCCGGCTCCAGTGCGGCCGAGGCGCGGGCCAGCATGTTCACCGGGCCGGAGGGCGAGCACCCCGTCCAGGAGCCGCCCTCGCCGCTCGACCCGGCGCGGGTGCGCAGCGACGGCAGCGTGGACGAGGGCTCAGATGGGCCCGATGGCTCAGAAGTGCCCGACGGCGACGATGGAGGGGACGACGGCTGACTTCGCCCCGGCGCACGTGACAGGGCCCGCACCCTGGTGGGTGCGGGCCCTGTGTTCCTGCTGGGCTCTGCGTCAGATCTCGACGGGAGCCGGCTGGCGCGAGCCGAGCAGGAGCTCTGCCTCGGTGGGGGTGTGGCCGCGGTGGATCAGGCCGAGGATGCCCAGGATGAGGAAGAGGGCGGCGCCGGCGAAGGCGGCGATGGCGGCGTAGAGGGCGATCTGGCCC
>JBQCIO010000177.1:0-17980 GCA_051953655.1 Motilibacteraceae bacterium | reverse complement strand
TGGGGGCGCTGGCCGGACAGGCGAGCGTGGCCGTCGACAACGTGCTGCTGCACCGCGAGGCGCAGCGGCTGTCCACCACCGACCCGCTCACCGGGCTGTGGAACTTCCGCTACCTCTCGATGTCCCTGGCCCGCGAGATCGAGCGCGCCACCCGGTTCCGCCGCCCGCTCAGCGTGCTCATGCTCGACCTCGACCACTTCAAGGCCGTCAACGACACCCACGGCCACCCGCGCGGCGACGCGGTGCTGCGCGAGCTGGCCGCCCGGCTCACCGAGCAGATCCGGGAGGTCGACGTCCTGGCCCGCTACGGCGGCGAGGAGTTCGTGCTGGTGCTGCCCGAGACCTCGCTCGAGGGGGCCGCCGTGCTCGCCGACCGCATCTGCACCGCGGTGCGCCGCGAGCCGTTCGGCGAGGAGGGAGAGGTGCCGCTGCGCCTCACCGTGTCCGTCGGCGTCGCGGGCTTCCCCGACCACGCCGCCTCGGCCGCCACCCTGGTGCGCGTCGCGGACGAGGCGCTCTACGTCGCCAAGGAGTCCGGGCGCGACCGCTTCCACGTGGCCGGCACCCTGGCCGGCCGGGTCTGAGGCGCGCGCGGTGCGCGCGGAGCCGGAGGCCGCGGCGGTCAGGGCGACCCGAGCCGCGGGGCAGACCCACCGTTAGGGTGCGTGCATGGCGCCTGGACCGCTCTCTGGAACCCCTGCGACTCGACCGCGTGTGACCAAGGCCGTCATCCCGGCGGCGGGACTGGGCACCCGGTTCCTGCCGGCCACCAAGGCCACGCCCAAGGAGATGCTGCCGGTCGTCGACACCCCGGCCATCCAGTACGTCGTGGAGGAGGCGGTCTCGGCCGGCCTCGACGACGTCCTCATGGTGACCGGGCGCAACAAGCGCCCGCTCGAGGACCACTTCGACCGCAACGTCGAGCTCGAGGAGACCCTCGAGACCAAGGGCGACGACACCAAGCTGGCGCGGGTCCAGGAGAGCACCGACCTGGCCACCATCCACTACGTCCGTCAGGGCGAGCCCAAGGGCCTCGGGCATGCCGTGCTGTGCGCGGCCCAGCACGTGGGCGACGAGCCGTTCGCGGTGCTGCTCGGCGACGACCTCATCGACAAGCGCGACCCGCTGCTGGCGCAGATGCTCGCCGTGCAGGAGGCCCGCGGCGGCAGCGTGGTGGCCCTGCTCGAGGTGCCCGCCGAGCAGGTCTCGCTCTACGGCTGCGCCGCGGTGCAGCCCACCGACGAGACCGACGTCGTCGGCGTGCAGGACCTGGTGGAGAAGCCCGCCGCCGAGGACGCGCCGAGCAACCTGGCCATCATCGGCCGCTACGTGCTCGACGCCGCCGTGTTCGACGTGCTGCGCGAGACCGCACCGGGCCGCGGCGGCGAGATCCAGCTGACCGACGCGCTCAAGACCCTCGCCGGCATGCCGGCCGAGCAGGGCGGCGGCGTGTGGGGCGTGGTCTTCCGCGGCCGCCGCTACGACACCGGCGACCGGCTCGACTACCTCAAGGCGGTCGTCCGGCTGGCCTCCGAGCGCGAGGACCTCGGGCCGGAGTTCCGCGGCTGGCTCAAGGAGTTCGTGGACAACGGCATGACGAACGAGAGCACGCAGGGGTGAGCGAAGGGGTGAGCGCCGGCGCGAGCGAGGGGCAGCCGGGCAAGCGGCCGCTAGTGCGGGTCGAGGAGCACCTCGCGCGGGTGCTGCACGGCATCGGGCCGCTCGCCCCGCTCGACCTCACCCTGGGCGACGCCCACGGCTGCATCCTGGCCGAGGACGTCGTCTCCGCGGTCGACCTGCCCGCCTTCGACAACTCCTCCATGGACGGCTACGCCGTGCGGCTGGCCGACGTCGAGGGCGCCAGCGAGGAGAACCCCGCAGTCATCCCGGTGGTCGGCGACATCGCCGCCGGCAGCGCCTCGCCCTACCGGGTCCAGCCCGGCTTCACCGCCCGGATCATGACCGGCGCCCCGTTCCCGCCGGGCGCCGAGGCGGTCGTGCCGATCGAGTGGACCGACGGGGGCATCTCCTCGGTCCGCATCACCCGCAGCCCGGACGAGGGCGCCTACGTGCGCCGCCGCGGCGAGGACGTCGCCCGGGGCGAGCTGATCCTCTCCACCGGCACGCGCCTCGGCCCCAACCAGATCGGGCTGCTGGCCGCCGTCGGCCGCTCCCGGGTGGTCGTGCGCCCGCGCCCGCGGGTGGTCGTCATGTCCACCGGCAGCGAGCTGGTGAACCCGGGCGAGCCGGTGGGCGAGGGGCAGATCACCGACTCCAACAGCTGGATGCTCACCGCGGCCGCCCGCGAGGCCGGTGCGCTGGCGTTCAACGTCGGGATCGTCCGCGACGACCCGCGCACCCTGCTCGACGCCATCGAGGACCAGCTCATCCGCGCCGACCTCGTGGTCACCACCGGCGGGGTGAGCATGGGGGCCTACGACGTCGTCAAGGACGTGCTCAGCCGGCTGGGCACCGTGCAGTTCGACAAGGTGGCCATGCAGCCGGGCATGCCGCAGGGCTTCGGCACCGTCGGCCCCGACGGCACCCCGATCATCACGCTGCCGGGCAACCCGGTCAGCGCCTACGTCTCCTTCGAGGTGTTCGTGCGCCCGGTGCTGCGCCGGATGCTCGGGGTCGAGCCGCTGCACCGGCCCACCGTGCGCGCGGTGTGCCAGGAGGCGTTCACCTCGCCGGCCGGCAAGCGGCAGTTCGCCCGCGGGCAGCTCGGCGTCGAGGACGGCCGCTACGTCGTCCGCCCGGTGGGCGGCTCGGGCTCGCACCTGGTCGGCGACCTGGCCCAGGCCAACGCGCTCATCGTGGTGCCCGAGGAGGTCACCGAGGTGCCGGTCGGCGGCACGGTGAACGTCATGGTGCTCGAGCGGCGGGCCTCGTGAGGGCTGGAGGAGGACATGGCTGAGAGCGAGCGGCTCACCCACGTCGACGCCTCCGGTGCGGCCCGGATGGTCGACGTCTCGGCCAAGGACGTCACGGTGCGCGAGGCCACCGCGTCCGGGCGGGTGCTGGTGTCCGCGCGGGTGGTGGAGCTGCTGCTCGGCGAGGGCGTGCCCAAGGGCGACGCCCTGGCGGTGGCGCGCATCGCCGGCATCCAGGCGGCCAAGCGGACCCCGGACCTGGTGCCGCTGTGCCACCCGATCGCCATCCACGGCGTGCAGGTCGAGCTCGAGGTGCTCGACGACGCCGTCGCCATCGCGGCCACCGTCCGCACCGCCGACCGCACCGGGGTGGAGATGGAGGCGCTCACCTGCGTCGCCGTGGCCGGGCTCGCGCTGGTCGACATGGTGAAGGCCGTCGACAAGGGTGCGACCATCACCGACGTGCGGGTCGAGAGCAAGAGCGGAGGCCGGTCGGGCACCTGGGTGCGGGAGGGGCAGTGACCGGCAGCACCACCGACGGCGCGATCCACCGTGGGAACGAGCGCGAGCCCCGCGCCCTGGTCGTCACCGTCTCCAACCGTGCGGCCGCCGGCGTCTACGAGGACCGCGGCGGCCCGGTGCTGGTCGAGGGCCTGGCCCGGATGGGCTTCGCCGTGGACGGCCCGCAGGTGGTGCGCGACGGCGACCCGGTCGAGCAGGCGCTGCGCGCGGCCGTCGCCGCCGGCTACGACGTCGTGCTCACCACCGGCGGCACCGGCCTGACCCCGCTCGACCTCACCCCCGAGATGACCCGGCGGGTGATCGATCGCGAGGTCCCCGGCATCGCCGAGGCGATCCGGCTGCGCTCGATCGACGCCGTCCCCACCGCGGTGCTCTCCCGCGGCGTCGCGGGCCTGGCCGGCACGACGCTGGTGGTCAACCTGCCCGGCTCGCCCGGCGGCTGCCGCGACGGCATCGCCGTGCTCGAGCCGGTGCTGCGGCACGCGGTGGACCAGGTGCACGGCGGCGACCACCCTGCCGGAGGCGGGACATGAGCGCCGGCCGGCGGCGGGGTGGCGGCACCCGGCGGCGGCGCGTGGGCCGCCTGCGGCGGCGGAGGGACGGCCGGTGACCCCGGGCTGGCCGGTGGAGCTGTCCGAGGGGCCGGTCGCGCTGCGGCCGATCCGCCAGCGCGACGCGGCTGCGTGGCGCGAGGTGCGACGGCGCAACATGGCCTGGCTGACGCCGTGGGAGGCGACGCCCCCGGGACCGGCCGCGGGCCCCGAGGTGACCTACCGGGAGATGGTGCGCCACCTGCGGGCCGAGGCCCGGGCCGGGCGGATGATGCCGTTCGTCATCACCTACGACGGTCGCCTGGCCGGGCAGCTCACCGTCGGCGGGATCACCTGGGGCTCGCTGTGCTCGGCCCACATCGGCTACTGGGTGGACCAGGGCCTGGCCGGGCGGGGCATCGTGCCCACCGCGGTGGCCTTGGCCACCGACCACTGCTTCCGCGGCGTCGGGCTGCACCGCATCGAGATCAACATCCGGCCGGAGAACGGCCCGAGCCTGCGGGTGGTCGAGAAGCTGGGCTTCCGCGACGAGGGGGTGCGGCGGGCCTACCTGCACATCGACGGCGCCTGGCGCGACCACCGGACCTTCGCCCTGTGCGCCGAGGAGGTTCCGCAGGGCCTGATGGCGCGGTGGCGGGCCAGCCGGGCGCAGCGCTGACGCCGCGCGATGGCGTGGCTTGAGAACCTCTTGAGTCACAGCAGCACCAATCGACACACCGACACGCGGCGTGCCTCCACGGCGGAGGCGATCACGCCACCTACCGTCAAGCCCCGTGGGTAGCGGCCTGATCTACGTCGGAATCCTCGCCATGTGGGCGGCCTACCTCGTGCCGGTGCTCCTGCGCCGCCACGACGCCGTCAACGAGGCGCGCTCGGTCGACCGCTTCTCCCGGGCCATGCGCATCCTCTCCCGCCGCCCGGCCACGCCCGACCGCCGCTACGTCGTCATGCCGCAGCGCCCGCGCGGCGCCACCGGGCCGGTCCTGGACGGCGGCGTGCTGCCGCCGAAGCGGTCCGCCCGCGCCCCGCTCGCCCGCCCCGCGGCGCGCGACGAGGTCCGCGAGGACGTCCGCACCGCCGCCCGGCGCCGCCTGGTCGCCCGCCGTCGGCGCCTCGCCCTGGTCCTGCTCAGCCTCACCACTCTGTGCCTGCTGCTGTCCGGCGCCGGCGTCGTCGGCTGGTGGGCGCCGGTGCTCACCGGCCTGCTGCTGGTCGGGTTCGCCGCGCACCTGCGGGCCCAGGCCCGCCAGGACGCGGCCCTGCGCCGTCGCCGCGCCGCTCAGGCGGCCCGCACCGCGCGGACCCGCCCATCGTCGGCGCCGCGGCCCGAGCGCATCGCGTCAGCCACCCAGGTCGCCGCGCCGGCCGCCGACGTCGAGCCCGTGGCGATCCCGCACGTGCCCGCGCAGGCCGACGAGCCCGACGAGCTCTGGGCCCGCGAGGAGGCCGAGAGGTCCTGGCGCGCCGCGGCCGAGCGGGCCACCCGCGAGGCCGAGGAGGCCGCCCGCGCCCAGGGCTGGGAGCCGATGCCGGTGGTCGTGCCCACCTACGTGACCAAGCCCAAGGCGCGCCCCACCCGGGTCATCGACCTCACCAAGCCCGGGCGCTGGACCGAGGGCCGCGCCGACGTCGGCCAGCCCGCCGACGACGCACCGCGGGAGCAGGTGTCGCCGTCGGTCCGCCCCGGCCTGGCCCCGGTGCCGCCGGAGCTGCTGGCCGGCCGCGACGAGCCCTTCGACGCTCGTGCCGAGGACGAGGACGTCGCGCCCCGGCGTCGCGCGGTGGGCGACTGACAGCTGTCCAGGGCCGAGGGCGGCGGCGGCCGGAGGGCCGTCCGGTGCGTGATAACCTCGTGCCTCGCCTGGGGCTGTAGCGCAGTCCGGTAGCGCACCTCGTTCGCATCGAGGGGGTCAGGGGTTCAAATCCCCTCAGCTCCACCAGGCTTTCTCGAAGGCCCCGGTCACCGACCGGGGCCTTCGGGCATTCCCGGCTCCGGCCGTTTGCGGCCCGATGGGTCACACCACGACCCCACCCTCTCGGGCTGGGCTGGGCTAGCGTCGGTGACCCGGCTGGACCGGGACGGGCGTGAGCCACGAGGGGGAGCCATGACGCGGGTGACGGTGAGCCTGGACGCCGACCTGGTCATCGACCTGGTGATGGTGACCGGGGCGATGAGCGCGCAGGACGCGGTGGAGCTGGCGGTGCGCGACGCCGTCGCGCGGGGGCGGCGCACCGAGACGGTCACCGGCAGCTCGGTCGAGGAGCTGCGGGCCGCGGAGCTGCGCAGCCGGCAGCAGCGCGACACCCGCGGCGCGGGCTGAGCCCGGCCGCGGGTGCCGGCGTCGTCGAGCCGGGGAGACGGGCGGCTCAGCCGGTCGTGGACAGCTTCACCTGCGCGGTGCGGGTGGCGCCGCCGCGGGTGTAGGTGACGGTGATCGTCTGGCCCGGATCGTGCGAGCGGACGGCCACCACCAGCGAGTCGGCGTCGGTGATCGCCCGGTCGTCGACCTTGGTGACGACGTCGCCGGGCTGCAGGCCCGCGGCCGCCGCCGGCCCGCCGTTGGCGACCTGACGGATCTGGGCGCCCAGGCCGGGGCTGCCGGTCGTCGACGACGGCGCGTCGGAGACGCTCACCCCCATCTGCGCGTGGACCGCCTTGCCATCGGCGATCAGCTGGTCCGCCACCTTCTTCGCGTCGTTGGACGGGATCGCGAAGCCGACGCCGATGTTGCCCGACTGCGAGCCCTGGCCGGAGGACTGGTCCACCGTCGCGATGGCCGAGTTGATGCCGACCACCCGGCCGGCGAGGTCCACCAGCGGGCCGCCGGAGTTGCCGGGGTTGATGGCGGCGTCGGTCTGGATCGCGTCCAGCACCGACTGCGCGTCGGCCCCCGGCTCACCGGTGGAGACCGGCCGGTGCAGCGTCGAGACGATCCCGTCGGTGACCGAGCCGGACAGGCCCAGCGGGGCGCCGACGGCGATCACCGTCTGGCCCACCGACAGGGCGTCGGAGTCGGCGAAGGTGGCGGCCTTGAGGCCGGAGACGCCGTCGAGCTTGATGACCGCGAGGTCGCTGCTGGCGTCGTGGCCGACGATGGTCGCGCTCACCGTCTTGCCGTCGTCGAGGGTGGCGTGCACCGAGCCGCCGTTCTCGGCGGCGGACACGACGTGGTTGTTGGTGAGCACGTAGCCGTCCTGGCGGATCACGACGCCGGAGCCGGTGTCGCTCACCGCCTGCTGGCCGCCGAACCCGCCGGACTGCGTGCCGCTGACCTCGATGGTGACGACGCTGGGCAGGATGGCCTGAGCCGCCGCCTGCACCGAGCCGTCGGCCGCAGGGGCCGGTGCGCTGCCGGTGCTGGTCGTCGTGCCGTTGCTGTTCGCCGTGCCGCCGGACCCCGACGCCACGGTCGTCGTGGTGGTCGAGCCGCCCCCGCCGGTCGCGGCCAGGGTGATGCCGGCCCCGGCCCCGCCTCCGACCAGGCCGGCCGCGAGCGCCGCGGCCACCAGGAGGCGGCCGCCCCGCCGGCGGCTCGCCGGCTCGGCCGGGCGGGAGAGCACGGTCGTCGGCGAGCCGCTCGAGCCCGCCGTGCTGCCCGCACCCCACCCGCCGGGCGCGGCCGGCGGCGGCGCCCACGGGTCCTGGCGGGCCGGGCCCGCCGGCTCGCTCCCGAGCGTGCTCCACCAGGCGCCGCTCGTGCGGTCGTCCCCGTCGCCAGCGCCGTGCAGCGTCCCGCTCATGGTCGCGGGCCTCCTCGTCTCGTCGGTCTCGTGCGCTCACAGGTCCTGCGCGCGTCGGTCGTGCGGGGAGGCGGCGGTCGGTCGTGCCGCCTCGTCCTGCCCACCAGGGTCGACCGGATTCCTGAGAGGTTCCTGGACGTCGGCTCCGAGGCCGGTGAGAGGTCCGTGCGGCGGCCGGGCCAGACCTTCGGCCCTGCCCGGGGTCGTGGAGGCGCTGCCACGGTGGGGTCGGGCACCGGGTGCGGTGCCGTGTGGTCGTCGCCGGTCGGGAGGTCGTCGTGGCGTCCCTGCGCTCCTCGCCACCCACGCCGTCGTCGCGGGCCGAGCGGGACGAGGCGCGGCGGCTGACCCGCTGGTCGTTCCTCATGCTGCCGACCGCGCTGCTGCTGGCGGTCGTGCTCGTCGTCCCGTTCGCCTGGGTGCTGCACCTGCTCGACCTGCACGAGGGCGACCTGCTCCTCATGGCCGGCGGGTGGGCCGGCTGGACGGCCGAGTCGGCGTTCGACCTCGCCCAGGCCGTGCCGCTGCTGGCGGGCATGTGGCTGGCCACCAGGGCGCTGCGCTTCGGCGCGCACTGGCCGGCCTGGCTGGCGCTCGGCCTCAACGCAGCCGGGGTGCTGCTCTGCGTCTACGTCTACGTCGACGCCATCTCGCTCACCTACTGGCCGAGCCGGCACTGACGCCCCGGCCGTCCCCCCGTTGGCCGGGCGAGGACGCGGCGTCGCATCCTGTCCTGGTGACCTCCACGAGCCGGACGACGACGGGCGGTGACGTCCGGCGCGGCGTCGCGGCGTCGGCCGGCCCGGGCTACCGGGTGGGGGAGGCCGGCTACCGGAGGGTGGTCGTCGCGCTGTTCGCGGCGGGCGTGGCCACCTTCGCCCTGCTCTACAGCACCCAGGCGCTGCTGCCCGAGCTGGCCGCCGCGTTCGGGGTGTCGGCCGCGGCCAGCACGCTGACCCTGTCGCTGAGCACCGCGGCCCTGGCCGCCGCGCTGCTGGTGGCCGGGCCGCTGTCCGAGGTGGCCGGGCGCACGCGGCTGATCCACCTCTCGGTCGGCGCGTCCGCCGTGGTCGCGCTCGCGTGCGCGCTGGCGCCCGGCTGGCACGTGCTGCTGGCGCTGCGCCTGCTGCAGGGGGTCACCCTGGCCGGCCTGCCCGCCGTGGCCACCGCCTACCTGCGCGAGGAGCTGCACCCCGACACCCACGCCCGCGCGGCCGGGCTCTACATCGGCGGTACGGCGCTGGGCGGGATGAGTGGGCGGCTCGTCACCGGGCTGGCCGCCGACGCCGCGGGGTGGCGGTGGGCGCTGGCCGCGGTCGCCGTCGTCGGGGTGGCCTGCGCCCTCGTCGTGCGGGCGCTGCTGCCGGCGTCGCGGCACTTCGCGCCGGCACCTGCCCGGGTGGACCACCTGGTGGCGATGACCCGGCGGGCGCTCTCCGAACCCGGTCTGCTGGCCCTCTACGCCGTCGGCGCCCTGTCCATGGGCGCCTTCGTGGCGGTCTACAACGCGATGGGCTTCCGGCTCACCTCGGCGCCCTTCGGGCTCAGCCTCGGCGCGGCCGGGCTGGTCTTCCTCGTCTACCCGGTGGGGTCGGTGAGCTCGGTGGTGGCCGGGCGGCTGGCCGACCGGGTCGGCCGCCGCCAGGTCGTGCCGGTGGGCTGCCTGGTCACCGCCGCCGGGGTGCTGCTCACGCTGCCGTCGTCCCTCCCGGTCGTGGTGCTCGGCCTCGCCGCGATGACCGGCGGCTTCTTCGTCGTGCATGGCGTGGCGAGCGGCTGGGTGCCGACCCGCGCGCACGCGGGCGGGGTGGCGGCCGGGCAGGCGGCCTCGCTCTACCTGTTCGCCTACTACGTCGGCTCGTCCGTGTTCGGCAGCGCCGCCGGCCGGGCCTGGTCCGCGGGCGGGTGGTCCGCGGTGGTCGTGCTCGCGCTGGTGCTGGTGGGCGTCACCGGTCTGGTCGTGCTGTGGCTGCGCCGCACACCGTCGCTGGACCCGGACCGGCGATGAGCGCCTGCCTCGGGAGACGTCCGTGCCGTTCGTGACCGCGGCCGACGGTGTCCGGCTGGCGTACCGGCTGCTCGAGCCGGCGGCACTGTCCTCGGCCCCGCCGGTGCTGCTGCTGCACGGGTTCGCCGGCAGCGCGGAGGCCAACTGGGTGCGCACGGGGGTCGCGCAGGCGCTGCTCGCGGCCGGCCGTCCGGTGGTGCTAGCCGACGCCCGCGGGCACGGTCACTCGGACAAGCCCCGCGAGGTCGACTCCTACGCCGGGTCGCTGCTCGTCGACGACGCCGTCACGGTGCTGGCGGCGGTCCCGGCCGAGGCCGTCGACGTCGTCGGCTACTCCATGGGCGCCTTCACCGCGGCGCGGATGCTGCCGCACCGGGCGGTGCGCTCGGTCGTGCTGGCAGGGGTCGGCGACGGGGTGCTCGCGGCGCGGGACCGGGAGAGCCAGGAGGCGGTGGCCGCGGCGATGCTGGCCGAGTCGCCGACCGGCGTCCGCGACCGGCTCGGGCGCCGGCTGCGCCGGTACGCCGAGTGGTCCGGCGGCGACCGCGCCGCCCTGGCCGCCGCCCAGCGCGGCGCCTCGTTCGCCCAGCCGGCCACCGTCGTCGACGCCGGCGTGCCGACGCTGGTGCTGGCCGGCGAGCGCGACGACGTCGTCGGCAGCCCGGCCGAGCTGGCCCGCCGGATCCCGGGTGCCCGGCTGCGGCTGGTGCCCGGCACCCACATGACCGCCCCCGCGCAGCCGGAGCTCGCGGCCGCGCTGGTGGAGTTCCTCGAGGACGTCGATGCGGGACGGGTGGCGGCCTGACTTCGCGGATCTTGATGCAGATCCACGCTCAGCAGGGTGCAGGAGGTCTCATGATCCGGAGTTCTGCCCCGTGACGACCGGGTCAGGGCACCTTCGGAACCGCCCGCTCGAGGATCGCGGCCGTGTCGACGCCCGGAGGCAGGGTGCCCAGCGCGGCGCCCCAGTCACC
The DNA here is from genome assembly GCA_051953655.1 of Motilibacteraceae bacterium. Lineage (GTDB taxonomy): Bacteria > Actinomycetota > Actinomycetes > Motilibacterales > Motilibacteraceae > JBQCHF01. Next base: position 7,311 of record JBQCIO010000177.1, on the reverse strand, counting down.
GGCCAGGCGGCTGGCGCAGAAGGCGTCGGCGACGGCGGGATGGCCGTGGCGGACGAGCAGCGAGCCCTGCAGCACCAGGGCCATGCGCTCCACCAGCCGGCGGGCCTGGGCCTCGGCGTGCGCCGGGTCGAGGGCGGCGAGGTCGGCGAGGTGCTCGTCCATGGCGTCGGCGGCGACGTCGAGGCGGGGGTCGGCGCCGCGGGCCGGCGCGACCTCGGCGCGGAAGGCTTCCACGCTCTGCGGTTCGCGGGTCATCGCCCGCAGGGCGTCCAGGGCGGCCACGTTGCCCGAGCCCTCCCAGATGGAGAGCAGCGGGGCCTCGCGGTAGAGCTTGGGCATCCCGGAGTCCTCGACGTAGCCGTTGCCGCCCAAGCACTCCAGGGCCTCGGCCGCGTGCACCGGGCCGCGCTTGCACACCCAGTACTTGGAGACGGCGAGGGCCAGCCGGCGGAACGCGGCCTCGGCGTCGTCGCCGCGGGCCACCCGGTCGGTGGCCCCGGCCAGGCGGAGCGCCACCGTGGTGGCGGCCTCGGTCTCCACCGCGAGGTCGGCCAGGACCATGCGCATGAGCGGCTGGTCCACCAGCGCCCGGCCGAAGGCCGAGCGGTGGGTGGCGTGGTGGACGGCCGCCATCGTGCCCACCCGCATGCCGGCCGTGGTGCCGAGGATGCAGTCCAGCCGGGTCAGGTTGACCATCTCGACGATGGTGCGGACGCCCCGGCCCTCCTCGCCCACCCGCCACACCGTCGCGCCGTCGTACTCGACCTCCGCGGACGCGTTGCTGTGGTTGCCGAGCTTGTCCTTCAGCCGCTGCAGGTGCATCGCGTTGCGGGTGCCGTCGGGCAGCACGCGGGGGAGCAGGAAGCAGGTGAGCCCGCCGGGGGCCTGGGCGAGCACGAGGAAAAGGTCGCTCATCGGGGCCGAGGTGAACCACTTGTGGCCGGTGAGCCGGTAGCTGCCGTCGGGCTGGGGCACCGCACGGGTGGTGTTGGCGCGGACGTCGGACCCGCCCTGCTTCTCGGTCATCGACATCCCGGCGATGAGCCCGGCCTTCTCCGCAGCGGGATGTGACGACGGGTCGTAGGAGCGGGCGGCGAGCAGCGGCTCGTAGCGGGCGGCCAGCTCGGGCTCGCGCCGCAGGGCGGGGACGACGGCGTAGGTCATGCTGATGGGGCAGCCGTGGCCGGCGTCGGCGGCGGACCAGGCGATGAAGCCCGCTGCGCGGGCCACGTGGGCACCGGGGCGGTCGTCCGCCCAGGGGGCCGCGTGCAGGCCGTTCTCCACCGCGGTCCTCATCAACGAGTGGTACGACGGGTCGTAGGAGACCTCGTCGACGCGGTGGCCGTAGCGGTCGTGCGTGTTCAGCACCGGCGGGTGCCCCTCGGCCAGCCGGCCCCACTCCTGGCCCTGCTCGCTCCCGGCGAGCCGGCCGAGGTCGTGCAGGCGGCCCTCGGCCCAGCCGGCGCCCTCCCGGTGCAGGCCCTCCAGCAGGGCCGGGTCGTCGGCGGTGTCGTGGCCGACCAGCGGCGGCACCTGGTTGACGACCTCATGTGTGGCGGGCACGACGACCTCCTCGGTCGGGTCCGGCACCGGCTCCGACGGCGCGCAGGGCGAACTCCCTGAGCGGGGCGACCGAGGCCGGCCCGTCGCCCCCGCTGGCCAGTGGCACGACGACGGCCTCGGCGATCGCGCCCACCAGGGCTGCCGCGACCAGCACGACGTCCTGCTCGGGCAGCTCCCCCGAGGCGACGCCGTCGGCGAGGACGGCGGCGACGAGGTCGCGGTGCGCGCGGCGGTAGGTGAGCCGCTCGGCGTCCACCGCCTCGTCCACCGGCTCGGCGAGCAGGGCGTGCGCGAGACGGGGCGCGCGCAGCGCCCGGCCCGCGAACACGTCGACGACCGCGGCCACCCGCTGCGCCGCCGGCCGCGGGTCGGCGACCGCCGCGCGGACCGCCTCGACCTCGCGGCCCGCGGCCCGGCCGAACGCTTCGACGCAGAGCGCCGCCTTGCTCGGGAAGTGTGCGTAGACGGTGCCGGTCGCCACCCCCGCCCGGGCCGCCACCGCCGCCACCGTGCAGGCCGCCCAGCCGCCCTCCGACACCAGCGCGAGCGCGGCTCGCGCGAGGTCGTCCCGCACGGCGTCCAGCCGCTCCTGGGTGAGGGGGCTGCGGCGGTAGGGCACGCAAGCAGTGAATCCCGGTTCACTGCTTCCTGGCAAGGCCTCAGGCGGGCTGCGTGTGCGCCCGACGCCGCTCGGCGGACCGCACCGCGGTGCCGAGCAGGACCGCGAGGGCGCCGAGCACCGCCGCCACGGCGGCGACCAGGACCAGCTGCCAGAACGGGAACCCGACCGAGGTCTGCTCGACCAGGACCGGTGGACCGGCCGGCGCGGTGGACGAGGGCAGCGGCTCGGTCATCGCCCAGGCCGAGGCGGGCAGCGCGAGGAAGGCGACCAGGGCCGAGAGGGCGACGACCGTACGGCGGGCGGGGCGCGACAGGTGCGACAGACGTGACACAGACATGGGGTCCTCCCGGATGCGATGTGCGGATGGTGTCGAGGCCACCGTGAGCGCTCCGGCCGCGAGGCGTCGATACGCCGTTGCGCGACCCCCCCGGTCCCCTCGGTCGGACGTGCGCACATCGGCGTACCCCGCAGCCGCCCCGGCGCGCCTACCGTGGCAGGAGCGAGGGAGGCCGCCATGGACGTGTCCGCCGGGATCAGCGAGAAGGACCTGCGCCGGCTGCTCGACGTCGTGTCGGTCGATCCGGAGGCACCCGATGACGAGGAGTTCCCCGTCGGGGTGCTGGAGCGGCTGGCCGAGCTCATCCCCTGCGCCTGCGTGAGCTTCTTCGTCATGGACACGCGGGGCCGACGGGTCGTCGCGGATGAGGAGGTCGAGCTGGCCGGCCTCCCGCCGGAGGACCCCGAGTCCGACGCCCTCTTCTTCGACGCCTACTGGGACTGCGTGGCCTGCTCCTGGCCGGAGACGTCCGGGGACCACTCGACGGTGACGACCTGGACCGACTTCTACTCCGAGCGTGCCTACGCACGGCTGCTCATGGGGGAGTACTTCCGACGGCAGGGCCTCTGGCACGAGCTGCTCGTCTGCCTGCCGCCGCAGGGTCGGCTGGAACGCCGCATCATGCTCGCCCGTGAGGAGCGCGATGTGCCGTTCGCCGAGCGGGACCGTCTGCTGCTCACGCTGCTGCGACCCCACCTGGTGCGGATCCGAGACCACGTGGAGGCCGAGCGCCGGAGCGTCCCGGCCCTGACCCCGCGCCAGCTGGAGCTGCTGCGGCGGGTCGCCGACGGGCACACGAACCGGCGCATCGCCCGCGACCTCGGGCTCGCGGAGGGGACTGTGCGCAAGCACCTCGAGCACGTCTACGCCCGCTTGCAGGTGGGCAGCCGGACCGAGGCGGTGGCGAGCGCACGCCACGTCCTCGCCGGCTGACCCCGGCCGGTGCCGGGCCCGCTCGGGTCCGGCCGTGGAACTGCTCCCCCGGACCGGGAATACGATCACCCCACATCGCCTTGGTCACCGGCGTGCCGATCCCGGCACAGGCAGTGACCGCGAGGACGACGAGGAGGTGCGCGGTGCCCGTCCTGCTCACGCAGCGGCGCCACGTCGACCTCCTGCGCACCTCCAGCGACCTGTGTTGCTGACGACCTGTCCAGCTCGTCGTCACCTCACTCGTCATCCCACTGGAGTCTTTCGTGCTTTCCCGCTTGCGTAGAACGCCTTTCTCCGCTCAGGTGCTCGCCGGCCTGGTGCTCGGAGTCGTCCTCGGCCTCGTCGCCCGGGACCTGGGCCCGGTCTCGGACGGCAGCCCGAACTGGCTGACCAGCACCCTGTCCACCATCGGCAGCTCCTTCGTGGCGCTGCTGAAGACGCTGGTCGTGCCGCTGGTGCTCACCGCGGTCATCGCCTCCATCGCCAACCTGCGCGGTGTCTCGAACGCCGCGCGGCTGGCCGGGCGCACGCTGCTGTGGTTCGGCATCACCGCCCTGATCGCGGTGTCCATCGGCATCGGGCTCGGCCTGCTGCTGCAGCCGGGCCGGCACACCTCCGTCGACCAGTCCGCCGCCAAGGCACCCGCCGCGGTCGGGGACTGGTGGGCCTTCCTCACCGGCCTGATCCCCTCGAACATCCTGGGTCTGCAGGCGCACACCTCGACCGGCGCGAACGGCACGTCCACCACGCTCTCGTTCAACGTGCTGCAGATCGTCGTCATCGCGATCGCGCTGGGCATCGCCGCGCTCAAGGCCGGCGACAAGGCCACCCCGTTCCTGTCCTTCAACGCCTCGGCGCTCGCCCTCGTGCAGACCGTGCTGTGGTGGGTGATCCGCCTGGCGCCGATCGGCACCGTGGGTCTGCTCGGCAACGCGGTGGCGAGCTACGGCTTCGACGCGATCGGCTCGCTCGGGGTCTTCGTCGGCGCGGTCTACATCGGCCTGGCGCTCGTCATCGGCGTCGTCTACCCGGTGCTGCTGCGCGCCCACGGCCTTTCGGTCCGGCGCTGGTTCGCCACCGCATGGCCGGCCATCCAGCTCGGCTTCGTCTCGCGCAGCTCGGTGGGCACCATGCCGGTCACCGAGCAGGTGGCCGAGCGGCTCGGCGTCCCGCGCGCCTACGCCAGCTTCGCCGTGCCGCTGGGCTCGACGACCAAGATGGACGGCTGCGCCGCGATCTACCCGGCGCTGGCCTCGATCTTCGTGGCCGAGTTCTTCGGGGTGCAGCTGCGCCCGGTCGACTACGTCCTCATCGTGCTGGTCTCGGTGCTCGGCTCGGCCGCCACCGCCGGCACGACGGGCGCCACGGTGATGCTCACGCTCACCCTGTCCACGCTCGGCCTGCCGCTGGCCGGCGTCGGCCTGCTGCTGGCCGTCGACCCGATCCTGGACATGGGCCGCACCGCGGTGAACGTGACCGGCCAGGCGCTGGTGCCGACCATCGTCGCCCGCCGCGAGGGCATCCTCGACGAGGCGCAGTTCCACGCCGGCCGCGAGGTCGAGGTCGCCTCCGACGAGCCCGCCGACGTCCGCGTCCCGGTGGCCGCCGGCGTCTGATCTGGGGCCAGGTGGGGGCGGAACGATCACGAGCCGCGCCTTCTGTGCTGGAGCACCCGGATCCTTCGTCGCCGCCCCCGGGGGATTCCGCGGGGGCGGCGACAACGTCGTGGGGGCGGCTGCCACGTCGTCGGCGGTTCCGTCTTCCACGGTCGACGGCGCTGGTGACAGGAGGAGTGCCGCTCCACCTACCTCGTGCGGCCGGCCGCCGGACTCCCCGGGCGAGCGGCCAGCAGGTGGCGTCGCAAACGATCACGGGGCCGTGGTCCTTTGTCGCCGCTCCCGGGGGATTCCGCGGGGGCGGCGACAACGTCGTGGGGGCGGCAGGTGTCTGACCGCCACCCGGCAGCCCTGCTCGCCCCGCGCAGGGCTGTCGCCGTCATCAGCGCCTTTCCCCACGGGAAGACTGCAGCCGGGCACCGAACGGACCGGACCCCCGCGGAACTCCGGATCATGAGACCCCCTGCACCCTGCTGAGCGAAGACATGCCTCAAGATCCGAAGAGTCAGGGGATGCGTCCTCGCGGCTCAGATCCAGCTGGGCAGGAGCATCCGGGCGGCCCAGTCGGCGTAGGGGATGACCACGGCGGAGAGCACCGGGTACATCCAGGCGAAGTTGACCGCGGCCAGGGCCACCACGGCACCGGCGGCCGCGCCGCCCCAGCGGCGGCGGACCAGCGAGGCTCTCGGCGGGCCGGCGACGAGGGAGAGCGCCAGCACGAGGGCCAGCACCAGGTAGGGCACGAACGCCACGGCGTAGAACGAGAAGATCGTGCGGGACTGGAAGTCGAACCAGGGCACCCAGCCGGCGACGACGCCCGCGAGCACCGCCCCGGCCCGCCAGTCGCGGGCGCCGGCCCACAGCAGCAGCGCCAGCAGCAGGGCGAGCGTGCCGCCCCACCAGACCACCGGGTTGCCGATGGCCGTGATCGCCTGCGAGCACTTGTCGACCTGGCACCCGCGGTCGCCCTGCACCGGCTGCTCGTAGAAGAACGAGACCGGCCGGGCCAGCACCGGCCAGCCCCACGGGTTGGACTTGTAGGGGTGGAACGCGTGCAGCGTGGTGTTGAACTGCAGCATCTGCGCGTGGTAGTGCCACAGGCTGCGCAGTGCGTCGGGCACGAGCGAGGCGAGGCCGGAGGCGGGGCGGGTGGCGGCCCAGTCGCGGTCGTAGGCGTGGGCGGCGTCGGAGCGGAACCAGCCGGTCCAGGAGACCAGGTAGACGGCGACGGAGACCACCACGAGCGAGACGAAGGCCGGGAGCGCGTCGCGCAGCAGCGTGCCCGCCCAGGGCCGCCGGACCCCCGCCGCGCGCCGCGCCCCGAGGTCCCAGAGCACCGTCATCAGCCCGAACACCGCGAGGAAGAACACGCCGTTCCACTTGGTCGCGCAGGCCAGACCGAGCATCAGCCCCGCGAGCAGCCGCCACGGCCGCAGCCCCAGCCCGGGCCCGAAGCGACCCGCCGTCTCCGTCGACGCCTCGGTCCGCGCCGCCAACCGTTCGCGGGTCCGGTCCCGGTCCACCACGAGCGCGGCGAAGGCGAACAGTGCGAAGGCGCTGAGGGTGAGGTCGAGCAGGGCGGTGCGGCTCTCCACGTAGTGCTGGCCGTCGACGGCGAGCAGCATCCCGGCCGCGCAGCCGAGCACGGTGGAGCGGAACATCCGGCGCGCCACCCGGGCCAGCACCAGCACCGACAGGGTGCCCAGCAGCGCGATCGGGGCGCGCCAGCCGAAGGAGTTGTCGCCGAACAGCCAGATCCCGGCGCCGATGACCCACTTGCCGACCGGCGGGTGCACCACGAACTCGGGGACCTTCTCGGCGACCTTGTACTCGACGCCGTAGTGGAGCATCGAGCTGCCCTCGGTGGCGTAGTAGATCTCGTCGAAGATCTTGTTCGAGGGCACGCCGAGCCGCCAGAAGCGCAGCACCCCGGCGAGCGCGGACACCAGCAGCGGTCCCAGCCATCCCCAGAGGCCGTCCGAGGGCATCGGGGTGACCAGCCGGGCACGGGCGCCGGCCGCGGCCCGGGCCGCGCGCCGGGCCAGCGCGGGTGCCCCCGCGGTGCGGGCGAGCGGGCCGGCGACGGGGGACGATGCTGCCGCTGCTGCCACCGGTGCATCGTAGGGTCGCCGGGTGAGGAGGCGACCGTGACGCAGCGGGACGGTGCCCAGCGGAACGACGAGCCCGGCGCCGGCGTGCTGGTGCTCGCCGGCACCCCCATCGGCGACCCGGACGACGCC
>JBQCIO010000176.1:0-6058 GCA_051953655.1 Motilibacteraceae bacterium | reverse complement strand
GCGGGGGGGTATGTGTTGGGGGTGTTCGCCCTGGGGGTGGTGGGTTGGGGGTGGGTGGGGGTCGGGGTGTGGGTTGTGCCGGGTCGGGTTGCGGGGGGGCGGCCGGCCCTGGGCGTCCACGGGGCGGCCCGCCGAGGTGCGGGACTCCAGCGTCTGCAGCGGCATGGTGATGAGCGCTTGGACGGGTTCTCCGTGCCGCAACGGCAGGTCGTCGTGATCGGTCGCCAACCGGACCAGGGTGGCGAGGGCGTCGGCGCGGCGTTGCGGCAGGGTCCGGCGTGCCGAGCGGGGCAGCGCGGACTCCTCGTCGTTCTCGGCGTCGTTCCGCATCACCGCGTCCAGGGTGGTCATCAGCAGGGACGCGGTCTCCTTGGTCAGGCGCCCCGAGATCCGGTACATGGCGCCGTCGGTGGCCACATCCGGGGTGATGGCGACCTCGCGCAGCGAGTGGGCGAGCTTCTCGTCCTCGTCGAGCTTCCTGCCTCGGTCGGGGTCCAGGACGTCGGCGATCTTCGCCGCCGCTACGGCGAGGTGCTTGCGGGTCAGCCGGGGCGCCCAGTCCAGCAGGAACTCCTCGCCCTGCTCGACCTCCTCTACCGTGGCCGAGCCGATCCGCTTGATCAGCCGCAGCCCGTCCACGATCGCCAGCGCCTTGGTCTCGCACACCGACCCGTCCGCGATCGCGGCCAGCACCTGGTCGCTGCCCTCCCGGGCCAGGCGGACCTGCTTGGCCGCGTCGACGTGGTCGATCGTCAGCAGCTGCGCCAGCCAGAACGGGGTGGTGCGCGCGTGCACCGCGTCAGCCACCGAGCGATCGTCGGCCTCCTTGACCAGCGAAAGGCGCAGCGCGGCGAGCTTGTTCTCGAGCGACACCACCAGCTGCAGCGACGGGCCGAGCTGCCCGGAGTCCAGCTGCCACACCGGCGCCGCGACCGCCCGCGCGACCGCCTCCTGCACCGCGGCCAGCGCGCAGGTGAGCGCCTGCTGCGGCGGCCCGGCAACGTCCTCTGGCATACCCCGAACCTAGACAGTGCCGCCGACAGTTCTCGTTGACAGATATGCAGAATGAGCACCGGGAGATCACGATCGGATAACACCTCGCCGATGGTCAGCCGCCCTTCGTTCGGCTACTGCTCGACAGCCTCTACTCCCCTCCCCCGTTCGTGCCGGTGGACGAGCTCGCGCAGCACCGCCATCTCGACCGCGAGCGCTTTGCGGCCGGGGGCTGTGATGCTCACCCACGTACGCGGTCGACGACCTTGATAGCCCTTCGTCACCGTGATTAGGCCTGCATCCTCGAGCACCGCGAGGTGCCGGTTGAGGTTGCCCGCGGTGAGGCCAAGGGTGTCCCGCAGGTACGTGAACTCGACCTCGTCCGCCTCGGACGCGACGGTGAGGATGCCCAGCCGGTGCCGCTGGTGGACCACCTCGTCCAGGCCACCGGTCGGGCTCGTCATCGACGGCGGGCACCCGTCGCCAGTGCGGCCGACCCCGCGACCAGCAGGAGCGCACCGGGCAGGAGGACGTCGAGGGCGCCGGCGAAGCGGAACGGCATGGACGGGTCGGCGACGCCGAGCACGTGCAGCAGGCGGAACAACAGGTTCTCAGGGTTGTAATAGGCGTCCAACCCCGCCAACCCGGCGACGCCCAGCGCCACGGCGAGCAGGTAGCGGCTGCGCTCCAGCCGGGCGAGCACCAGCAGACCCGCCGCGACGACGAGCAGGGCCGCGTCCTGGCGCACGACAGCCGGCCACAGCAGCGCACCGAGCCACGTCGCGGCCGTGGCCACGGTGGCGACGCCCAGCAGCAGGGCGGTGCCCAGCAGCCAGGTGGCGACCGGAGCGCGAACCCGTGTGCGCAGCCCGCTGACCACCCCGAAGGACGTATACCAGAGGGCCGTCAGCGCGGTCCCGAGGAGCACGGCCGCCAGCCAGTAGACACCGAGGACCCCGTCCCCGAAGCCGTGCAACCAGAACGGTCCCGACGTGGGGACGTAGCAGCTCCCCTCGCACGGCACCGTCGTCCGCACGAAGAGCGGGGCGGCACCGCACAGCAGGAGCCCGAACAGCACCAGGGGGAACCAATAGGCCTGGCGCCGCTGCCGGGTGGTGCGGCGCAGCCCCTCGAGGTCCTCCAGCAGCCCTTGCGGATCCTGACTCATGGTTCGCCCCCTCCACCGTCAGGTTTGCAGCGCAAACTGATGCGGTCAAGGCCTGGGCCGCGCAAGCTCGCCGACGCGGGCTGAGACGCAAGAGCGTTCCATGGATGGACCCCCGCCACGCATCCATGCCTAGCGACGGTCCACCCATGCGAATCACCCGCCACCGCAACGACGGCGGGCAGGACTCACGGCTCCAGGCACTCGGGGATCGAGTCGCTGTGCCCGTAGGGGCGCTCGGTGCGCCCGGCGCTGTCGTAGATCTTCACCCAGTGCACGCTCCGGAACTGCTTGAGGGTCGGCATGATCTGGTTCGCGATCGTGTAGGTGGACCCACCGCTGGAGCAGGTGCCGGTCAGCCGGACCCGCGCGACGCCGTCACGGATGCTCAGGTAGCTGAACCCCGTGGCGCCGGAGGCGACCAGGCGCAGACCGCGTGCCTGCTCGGCGATGGTCGGGCCGGCGAAGAGCCGCTGCAGCGCGCCGCGCGCGACGGCCGGCGGGATCACCGGACGCCAGGCCGGCACGGTGTAGGGCAGCCTCCCCGTCCGGTACCGCACCGAGTCCTGGAAGTAGGAGCGCACGGACGTGGTGCGGTAGGGGGTCGACAGGTCGATGACCAGCCGGCTGGGATGCGTCAGCGTGAAGACGTGGGCGTACGTCCGCCGGGAGACGCCCAGCCCGAAGGTCAGCACACCCTCGAAGTCACCGAGGTTGCGCAGCTGCACGTAGCCCGGCAGCGCGAAGCCCCGGGTGGCCGGTCCGTAGGTGCTGCGCCCTGCGGCGTCATGGCCCACGGCGTAGCGCAGGACGATGCGCAGGAAGGCGTCCCCCTGCACGACCGCTCGCTGCCCCGACCCGTCGTAGTAGAGCGCCTTGGCCCAGGAGACGCCGCGGTAGGCGGGCAGCGGGCCGGAGAAGTCGAAGACCATGCGGTCGTAGCCCGGGTGGTGGGCGGTCCGGATGCCCACCAAGGTCGTGGTGCTCGTCGAGGCCTGCGTCGGCACCGCTGCCAGGGTGCCGACCGGCGGGACGACCAGGGCGACGACCAGCGCGAGCAGGATCAGGATCCTGCGTCGTGCGGCGATCATGAGTGTCTGCCCTTCTGCGCCGGCGAGCCCGGCGGGCCACCCGCGCTGCTCCTCGCTGCAGGCCCGGCAGGTCCGGGCCTCTTCCAGGGAAGGACGCGCAGCACGGGCGCCCAGGGGACAACGTCCCGCACAGATTTGGCGCGTACGGTAGAAATTCCAGTGCCGCCAGCCGAGCGTCGCGCGTTCCCTCGCGCAGCGCTCGCTCACCCATCACCACGGAAGGTCGTCGCCAGCCTTGCTGATCGTGCACCGGGTGGGCAGCGGCGAGGCGCTGGTGGACGGCCTGGCCGAGCTGCTGGTGGTGCCGCCCGCCGATCCCTTCGCCGCCGACGTCGTCGCCGTGCCGGCCCAGGGCGTCGAGCGCTGGCTGGCGCAGCGGCTCTCGCACCGCCTCGGCGCAGGAATGTGGGGCGACGGGATCTGCGCCCGGGTCGACATGCCCTCCCCCGCGCGGCTGCTGGACACCGCGCTCGCCGCAGCCGGGCCCGAGCACGCCGAGGCGGTACGGCGCTGGGCGCCGGAGGCCCTCACCTGGGCCGTGCTCGCCCTGCTGGACGAGCAGGTGCTCGCACCCGCAGCGGACCGGGTCGACCCGGCGGTGCGGCTGCTGCGCAACCACCTGCAGGCCGGGGGCCACGACGCGGTCGCGGCGGGGCGGCGCTGGTCGGTCGCCCGCCGTACCGCCGTTCTCCTGGCACGCTACGGCGACGCCCGCCCGGACCTGCTCGCCTCGTGGGCCGCCGAGGAGCCGGCCGGCGAGCCGGCCGAGATCCCGGACGACCTCGCCTGGCAGCGCACGCTCTTCGACGAGCTGCGCACCCGGCTCGGTCCCTGCCCGGCCGAGCTGCTCGACGCCGCGTGCGCCGCGCTGCGCGACCACCCCGGACGGGCCCCGCTGCCCGAGCGGCTCTCGCTCGTCGGCGCCACGAGGATCAGCACCGCCCGGCTCCGCACGCTCGCCGCCCTGGCCGAGCACCGCGACGTCCACCTCTGGATCCGCCACCCGGGTCCCGGCCTGTGGGCCGCCGTCGACGCCGCGGCCGTGCCGCCCGACCTCGACCGTGCCCGTGCCGCCGACGTCGTGGCGCTGCACCATCCGCTGCTGGCCTCGCTGGCCGGCGACCTGCGCGAGCTGCAGCAGCGGCTGACGGTCCACGCGCCGCAGGCGCGGCTGGTGGTGCACGAGCCTCCCGGCCCGGGAGACACGACGCTTCTGCGCCGGCTGCAGGCGGACCTGGCCGCCGACCGCGTCCCCGCCCCAGCCGACCGGCTGCGGCTCGCGCCGGACGACCGCAGCGTGCAGGTGCACGCCTGCCACGGCCGGGCCCGGCAGGTGGAGGTGATGCGCGAGCTGGTGCTGGGCCTGCTCGCCGACGACCCCACCCTCGAGCCGCGCGACGTTCTGGTGATGTGCCCCGACGTCGAGACCTTCGCGCCGCTGGTCACCGCAGCGTTCGCCGACGCCCACCACCCCGCCGGACAGCTGCGGGTCGTCCTGGCCGACCGGTCCCCCCAGCAGGCGAACCCGTTGCTGGCGCTGGCGGCGGCGCTGCTCGACCTCGCCGGGCGGCGGGTGACCGCCACGCAGGTGCTCGACCTCGCCTCCGCGCCACCGGTGCGCCGCCGGTTCGGGCTGGACGACGACGACCTCGAGACCCTGCAGGGCTGGGCGGTCCGGGCCGGCGTCCACTGGGGGCTCGACGCGGGAAGCCGCAGCCCCTGGGGGCTGGACCGGCTGGCCGAGGGCACCTGGTCGGCCGGCGTGGACCGGGTGCTGCTCGGCGCCGCCGTCGATGCGCGCGCCGGGCTGCTGGGCGGCACGCTCCCGCTGGAGGACGTCGAGTCCGCCGACCTCGAGCTGGCCGGCCGCCTGGCCGAGCTGCTCGACCGGCTGCAGGCGGTGCTGGCCTCGCTGGCCGGCCCGGCCGACGTGGGTCGCTGGACCGAGGCGCTGGTCGCCGGCGTCGACCTGCTCGGCGCGGTCGGCCCCGGCGAGGACTGGCAGCGGGTCGGGCTGGTCCGCGAGCTCGACGCGGCTGCGGCCGCCGAGGGCACCTCCCCGCTCGCCCGCGCCGACGTCGCCGCCCTGCTGGCCGACCGGCTGGCCGGCCGCCCCACCCGCGTCGGCTTCCGGTCCGGTGGCCTCACCGTCTGCACGCTGACCCCGATGCGCTCGGTCCCCCACCGCGTCGTCGTGCTGCTCGGCCTCGACGACGCCGCCTTCCCGCGCTCCCCCGTCCCCGACGGCGAGGACCTGCTGGCCCGCGCGCCCCGCATCGGCGAGCAGGACGCGCGGATGGAGGACCGGCAGCTGTTCCTCGACGCCGTGCTGGCTGCCGGGGAGCGGCTGCACGTCCTCTACTCCGGCTGGGACGTGCGAACCGGCGCGCCGCTGTCCCCCGCCGTCCCGGTCGGCGAGCTGCTCGACGCCCTCGACTCCGCCGCGGTCACCGCCCCCGGGGGACCAGCCAGGGAGCAGGTCGTGGTGGAGCACCCGCTCCAGCCGTTCGACCCGTCCTGCTTCGGCGCCACCGGCCGGCCGTTCTCCTTCGACGCCGCGGCCGGCGCCGGGGCCCGCAGCTCGTCCGGCCCGCGCACCGACCCCCCGCTGCCGCTCGACGTCGTGCTGCCCGTCGCGCCGGAGGCCGACGTCGAGCTCGGCGACCTCGCGGCGTTCCTCGCCCACCCGGCGCGCGCGTTCCTGCGCCAGCGCCTGGAGGTGAGCGAGCCGTGGGCCACCGAGGAGCCCGACCCCGCGCTGCCCCTCGAGCTCGACGCCCTGGCCGCCTGGGCGGTGGCGGACCGGGTG
>JBQCIO010000175.1:0-7209 GCA_051953655.1 Motilibacteraceae bacterium | reverse complement strand
ATGCTTACCGCGCCAGATCTGTCGCGGTAAGCATGGAACTAGCGCGGTGAGGACGGCCCGCCGCAGCCTCAGCGCGTCAGCACGACCTTGCCGAACAGGTCGCCCGAGGCCATCTTGGCGAAGCCCTCGCGGGCCTGCTCCAGCGGCAGCACCGTGTCGATGAGCGGCCGGACGCCGCTGGTCTCGCAGAAGCGCATCAGCCGCTCGAGCTCCTCGCGGGTGCCCATCGTGGAGCCGACGATCCGCAGCTGCAGGAAGAACACCCGGTTCAGGTCCGCGGACGGGTCCGGCCCGCTGGTGGCGCCGCTGACGACGAGGGTGCCGCCGGGTCGCAGCGACTTGAGCGAGTGCCCCCAGGTCGCCTTGCCCACGGTCTCCATCACGGCGTCGACGCGCTCGGGCAGCCGCGCACCACTCTCGAAGGCCTGCTCGGCGCCGAGCTCGACGGCCCGGGCCCGCTTGGTCTCGTCCCGGCTGGTGGCCCAGACCCGGTAGCCGGCCGCGGCGCCCAGGGCGATCAGCGCGGTCGCCACCCCGCCGCCGGCACCCTGCACGAGGATCGTCGACCCGGGCGCGGCGCCGGACTGCGTGAACAGCATCCGGTAGGCCGTGAGCCACGCGGTGGGGAGGCACGCCGCCTCCTCGAAGGAGAGCGCCGCGGGCTTGGGCACCAGGTTGCGCCGGGGCACCTGCACCAGGTCGGCGAACGTGCCCTGGTAGCGCTCGGACAGCAGCGAGCGCTTGGGGTCCTGGGTCTCGTCGCCGCGGTAGTCGGGGTCGCCGATGACGGCATGCACGACCACCTCGTTGCCGTCCTCGTCGATGCCCGCGCCGTCGCAGCCGAGGATCATCGGCAGCCGGTCGGCGGGCAGCCCGACGCCGCGCAGCGACCACAGGTCGTGGTGGTTGAGCGAGGCGGCCTTGAGCCGCACCGTGGCCCAGCCCTCGCGGGGCTCGGGGTCCGGGCGCTCCCCCAGCTCCAGCGCGGACAGCGGGTCCTCGGGCGCGGTGCGTGCGGCGTAGGCGGCGAACATGCCGAGAACCTAGCCAACTCCGCGCCGACGGGCATCACAGGGGGCGTTGATCATCGGGATTGGGTCGGGGGCACCCAGAGCCGAACCTATTGGCTCCGGGGACCCCTCACCCAACACGGATGATCTTGCGAGGGGCGGCTTCGCGCTGCCGCCGCCGGTCAGGCCCGGGCGACGCCGTCGGCCCGGGCGGCGGCCGCCACCGCCTGCGCCACGGCGGGCGCGACGCGGGGGTCGAACGGGCTGGGGATGACGTGGTCCTCGCTGAGGTCCTCGCCCACCAGGCCGGCGAGCGCGGCCGCGGCGGCCAGCTTCATTCCCTCGGTGATCCGGCTCGCGCGCACGTCGAGGGCCCCGCGGAAGACGCCGGGGAAGGCGAGCACGTTGTTGATCTGGTTGGGGAAGTCGCTGCGACCGGTGGCGACGACGCGGGCGTGCCGGCGGGCGACGTCGGGGTGCACCTCGGGGGTGGGGTTGGCCAGGGCGAAGACGAAGGCGTCCGGAGCCATCCGCGCCACGGCGTCCTCGGCGATCGTGCCGCCGCTGACGCCGACCAGGACGTCGGCACCGTCCAGCGCGTCGGCCAGCGACCCGCGCAGCCCGGCCCTGTTGGTGCGCGCGGCCAGCCGCCGCTTGACGTCGGTCAGGTCGGCGCGGTCCGGGCTGACGATCCCCTTGCTGTCGGCCACCGCGACGTCGCCGATGCCTGCGCTCTTGAGGATGTTGCTCACGGCCACCCCCGCGGCGCCCGCCCCGGACACGACCGCCCGCAGGTCGGCCAGTCGCCGGCCGGTGAGCCGGGCCGCGCTCTCCAGCGCGGCCAGCACGACGATCGCGGTGCCGTGCTGGTCGTCGTGGAACACCGGGATGTCCAGGCGCTCCTGCAGCCGCTGCTCCACCTCGAAGCACCGCGGGGCGCTGATGTCCTCCAGGTTGATCCCGCCGAAGGTGGGCGCGAGCCGGGCGACCGTCTCGACCAGCTCGTCGACGTCGGTGCAGTCCAGGCACAGCGGCACGGCGTCGACGTCGCCGAACTGCTTGAACAGCAGCGCCTTGCCCTCCATCACCGGCATGGCGGCGCGCGGTCCGATGTCGCCGAGGCCGAGGACCGCGGTGCCGTCGGAGACGACCGCGACGGTGCGCGAGCGGCCGGTGAACTCGTCGACGAGGGCCGGCTCGGCGGCGATCGCCTCGCAGACCCGCGCGACTCCCGGGGTGTAGGCGAGCGAGAGGTCGGCGGCGTCGCGCAGCGGGACGCGCGCGACCACCTCGAGCTTGCCGCCGCGGTGCAGACGGAAGACCGGGTCGTCGTCGTAGGAGGACGAGGAGGGAATGGGCTGGGCGGCCACGGTGACCCCTTGAAGGCGCAGTGCGGAAACTGTGTCGGGCACCGGCGTCGGTGATCCGGCCTGGGTGCGGCGGGCCGGTGCGTGTCCCGGGGGTCACCCGGAGCGGCCATGGTGCCACACGCCCGAGCGCGGCGCGCGAGCGGGCGGCGTGGCCCTCGTCACCTACGATGCTGCGTAGGCTGGGGTCACGGGGAGCACGACCGCACCGGGTCGGACGACAGGCCGCTGCCAGGAACCAGACGTCTGGAACCAGGCACACAGGCCGGGCGAGGAGGTTCGCCGTGGAGCTCGCGTCGTACAGCGACCTCGCCTGCCACCTGGTCAACACCGACCCCACCGGACGTCCCGAGGACGACGAGCTGGTCGACGTCGACGGCGCGCTGCGGATGCTGACCAACCCGACCGCCGGCAGCTGGCAGCCCAAGGTGACCGAGGACGACGTCGAGCAGCTGCGCGAGCTGCGCGCCGGGCTGCGGGCCGTCTTCGAGGCCGCAGCAGAGGACAGGCAGGACGACGCCGCCGAGGAGCTCAACCGGCTCCTGGACGGCTCGGTCATCCGCCCGCGCCTCACCAACCACGACGGCGACGGCTGGCACCTGCACATCTACGACGGTGCGTCGGAGTCGTCGGCCGCCTACCGCGCCGCGGCTGTCATGGGACTGGCGGTCCTGCTCGCGGAGTCCGGGATCGACCGGCTCGGCGTCTGCCAGGCGGCGCCCTGCCGCCGCGTCTACATCGACACCAGCACCAACCGGTCGCGCCGCTACTGCTCGGACCGCTGCGCCACCCGGGCCAACGTGGCCGCCTACCGCGCCCGGCGACGCGCGGCCGGCTGAGGCCGGCGGGGCGGCCAGAGCCGCCCCCGCACCAGACCGAGCACGTCCTGCTCGGGGATCGCCCCGACCAGCCAGGAGTCGACGCCCTCGGCCGGGTTGTCCCGCTCCACCCACCAGCCGTCCCCGTCCCGCCGGAAGGCCCGTTTCACCGCGACGACCCCGTCCGGCAGCCGCACCACGACCAGCCGCCCGGGCCTGGGCGGCGCCCCCCACCGCACCAGCAGCCGGTCTCCGGGGAGCAGGGTCGGCAGCATCGAGCGGCCCTCGACGACGGCCACACCCCACCGCCGCCCCTGCTGGACCCGTGGGTCGGTCGGAGCGCCCGGGAGCCCGGCGTTGCGGCGGCGGATCACGGGGGTAGTGTCGCTGAGGAGGTCGGCCGTCCGCCCGGTGGCACCGGTCCCGACGGCCGTCCAGAAGGACACCTGACGTCGAAAGGGAACCCATGATGCTGGCGCGTCTGCTCGCACCCACCACCACGGTGAGCGCCCACTGCGACCTGCCCTGCGGGGTCTACGACCCGGCGCAGGCCAAGATCGAGGCGCAGTCGGTCAAGGCGTGCATGGAGAAGTACCACGGCAGCGAGGACCCCGAGTTCAAGGCCCGCGCCATCGCCATCAAGGAGGAGCGCTCGGATCTGGTCAAGCACCACCTCTGGGTGCTGTGGACCGACTACTTCAAGGCGCCGCACTTCGAGAAGTACCCGCAGCTGAACGGCCTGTTCAACGAGGCCACCAAGCTGGCCGGCGCCGGCGGCACCAAGGGCACCACCGACGTCGCCGTGGCGGACCAGCTCCTGGGCAAGATCGACGAGATCGCCGAGATCTTCTGGGAGACCAAGAAGGCGGCGTAGTACAGACAGCGGTAGTCCAGACAGCGATAGTCCAGACAGCGCCGTCGCCCCCGTGCCCCCGCTCCGGCGGCGGGACCGGGGGCGTCGCCGTCTGCGGCGGAGCAACCGGCACGAGATGGGCCCAACTACGGCTAATCTTCCGGTGCCCCCGGCCGGCGGAGCCATGGAGTAGTGACGCCGACCGGGGGCCACGGCGTCCGGGCCGATGCGGATCGGCTGGACATCGTGGTCGGGCCGCGCGGCCGCAGGGGAAGCAACGGTGACCGACCGCAGAACAGTAACGCCGATCCATGCAATCATCGGGGTCTCTGCGCCGTGATCGCCGACATCGATACTCCCGTCTCGCCCACATTTCCCCTACTCCCGGGCGAACGAGACGGCCACCTCCACACGGTCCCGCCCGCTCTCCTTCGCCAGGAGCAGCGCCCGGTCGGCCCGCTCGTAGAGCGACTCCCACGCCTCACCGGCCTCGACCTGCGCAGCGCCGACCGACGTCGTCACGGACACCGGCCCGCTCCGCGCCGGCAGCGACTGCGCGGCCAGGCAGGTTCGGATCCGCTCGGCCACGTCCACGGCCGCGGCCAGGTCGGTGGCCGGCAGCAGCACGAGGAACTCCTCCCCGCCGACCCGCGCGGCCAGGTCGTGGGCACGCACCGACCGGCGCAGGACGTCGGCCACCGCGGCGATGGCCAGGTCGCCCACGGGGTGCCCGTGCCGGTTGTTGATCTCTCGCAGGTGGTCCAGGTCGAGCACGAGCAGCGACACCGGCTCGTCGTGCCTCGCGGCCCGTCCCAGCTCGGCACGCGCCCTGGCCACAAAGGCCGGATGGTTCAACAGCTTTGTCTTGGCGTCCTGGTCCGCCAACGCCCTCGCCCCCGCGTCCTTGACCAGCAGCCCGACGAGAAGCAGCTGGGGGGCGCCGACGAACAGCAGCGCCCACGACGAGAGCAGCAACAGGAACGCGGTGAGCGACCCGAGCAGGTCGAACGCCTGGGCACGTACGTAGTGCTCTGGGTGCCAGATCACCTGCGCGCGGAAGGGCACCCTGTCGACGAAGCGCGACAGCAGGCTGACAAGCGCTGCGGAGAGGAAGGAAACGCTGGCTCCGGCGACCAGGCACGCAAGGGCTAGGCGTGGAAGGTCAGTTCGAGGAGTCTCGCCCATCACGAGCATGGACGCGTTCGAGGCTGCGATCATCGCGGCGAGTTCGAGAAGACAGTTCCCGACGCGACGCGCCAGCGGGAGCCGACGCCGCCCAAGCAGCCAGATCCCCACGCACAGCGCTACCAGGTATGGCTCGGGCAGCATGACGGCGCCGACAACCTTGATCAGACCTGCCGCGTCGACGGCGTTGCGCGACCGCTTGGCCAGAGGCAGCGCCCGGGCGTTGCGCCCTAGGGCGATGACACATGCGAGTCCCCCGGCCAGCAGCAGCGCTGGGGGGAAGCTGCTCGGTGGCCGTAGGTCTACGTAGCTCGCCCCCCACAGCAGCCCTAGATCCAGCAGTCCGAGCGCTGCCAGCGCAGCCGGTCCCCGTCGCACGTTCCCCTCCCCGTTCCCCCACCCGCTCGCTTCGGCCATCAACGACCGCTGTTGAGCTGGTGAACGGGTGAAGATCCTCAGCCGTCGAAGCGACCGACGTCCGTGACCCGAACCACGGCGGTGCCCGCCTCGTCGGACTCGGCGAGGTCGACCTCGGCGGTGATCGCCCAGTCGCGGTCGCCGGCCGGGTCGTCGAGGATCTGGCGCACCCGCCAGCGACCTGGCTCCTCGGTCACCACGAGCAGGTGCGGACCGCGGGCGTCGGAGCCGGTGGGCAGCTCGCCGTGCTCGTCGAAGTAGGGCTCGAGCGCGTCCACCCAGGCGTCGGAGTCCCAGCCGCTCTCGGCGTCCAGCGCGCCGAGCTCGTCCCAGCGCCGCCGGGCAGCCAGCTCCACCCGGCGGAACATCGCGTTGCGCACCAGCACCTTGAAGGCCCGCGCATTCCGCGTGACCGCAGGCGGTTTCTCGTCCACAGCCGGCTCGACGAGCACGCCGCTGTCGGGGTCGCGCAGGCGCTCCCACTCGTCGAGCAGGCTGGAGTCGGTCTGCCGGACCGTCTCGCCGAGCCACTCGACGATGTCGGTCACCTCGTCGGTCTTGGCCTCGTCGGGCACCGTCTGCCGCATGGCCTTGTAGGCGTCGGCGAGGTAGCGCAGCACCAGGCCCTCGCTCCGCGACAGCCCGTAGGAGCCGACGTACTCCGCGAAGGTCATGGCCCGCTCGTACATGTCCCGAGCCACGGACTTGGGCGAGAGCTCGTGGTCGGCCACCCACGGGTGTCCGCGCCGGTAGGTCTCGTACGCCGCCTCGAGCAGCTCGGCGAGGGGCCGCGGGTAGGTGATGTCCTCGAGGAGCTCCATCCGCTCCTCGTACTCGATGCCCTCGGCCTTCATCTGGGCCACCGCGTCGCCGCGCACCCGGTCCCGCTGCGCCATGAGCACCTGGCGGGGGTCGTCGAGGGTGGACTCGATGACCGAGAGGACGTCCAGGGCGTAGGTGGGGGACTCGCGGTCGAGCAGCTCGAGCGCGGCCAGCGCGAAGGGCGAGAGCGGCTGGTTGAGCGCGAAGTCGGTCCGGAAGTCGACGGTGAGCCGGTAGGCCCGGCCGTCCGGCCCGGGCTCGTCCATCCGCTCGACGACGCCGGCCGCCAGCAGTGCGTGGGCGACCGCGACGGCCCGACGCACGTGCCGGACCTGCGCCGACGAGGGCTCATGGTTGTCGCGCAGCAGGTGCCGCATGCTCTCGAACGGGTCCCCGGGGCGAGCCAGCACGTTGAGCAGCATGGCGTGGCTGACCTGGAAGCTGGAGGCGAGCGGCTCGGGGTCGGCGGCCACCAGGCGCTCGAACGTGCTCCGGCTCCAGGTGACGAAGCCCTCCGGCGCCTTCTTCTTGACCAGCTTGCGCTTCTTCTTCGGGTCGTCGCCGGCCTTGCGGATCGCGGCGAGGTTCTCGGTCTCGTGCTCCGGCGCCTGCGCCACGACCGTGCCCGCCGTGTCGAAGCCGGCGCGGCCCGCGCGCCCTGCGATCTGGTGGAACTCGCGGGCGTTCAGCTGCCGCATCCGCTGGCCGTCGAACTTCGTCAGCGCGGTGAGCAGTAC
>JBQCIO010000174.1:0-15351 GCA_051953655.1 Motilibacteraceae bacterium | reverse complement strand
GGGTGGCTGGGGGGCCGGCGGGCCCGCCGGCCGCGGGCGCCGCCCCGGGGGGTGCCGGCCGGGGCCGGCGACTCAGCGGGGGAGGACCGCCCAGGCGTTGGCGACGGAGCGCTCGCGGGCGCCGTCGGGGAGGTCGAGGCGCTGCCAGGCCTGGCCGGGGGTGCGGGCGACCAGCTCGGAGGACCCGCCGCCGTCGAGCATGACGGCGTTGGCGACGCCGGCCTGCAGGAGCATCGCGGCGGTCTGGCGGAAGGTTGCACCTCCGGCCCGGCCGTGCTGGGAGTAGACGTCGCGGCGGCCGGCGCTCACCGAGACCAGGTAGGCGGTGCGCCCGTCGGCGCTCCACCCCAGCAGCGTGCGCGGGCGCACCTGCTCGGTCACCGGGCCGCAGCCGGCCGAGATCGCGCTGTCGGTCACCACCTGCTCCCCGCGCCCCAGCGCCTCGGTGATCGTCCACCGCCCGTCGCGGGCCCCGAGCTGCAGCCGGACGTACTGGCCGGTGCGGATGCGGCTGAGCCGCTCGGCGTCGGCCCCCCGGGCGGTGAGCAGCGTCGCGCCGGGGTGGGCCGCCAGCGGGGCGCCGGCGCCGGAGTAGATCACCCGGTCGTCCTGCACGAGGACGTCCCAGTCGCCACCGGGGTGCTCGCCGGCCCACTCCGCGGTGAGGGCGACCACCCCGCGGGCGGGCAGGTGCGGCGGGTTGACCGCGGCCACCGCCAGCACCTGCGCCCCGGCGGCCGGCTCGGTGCGGGCGGCCGGCCCGGAGCGGGCGGCGCGGAGCAGCCCGGCGCGACCGGCTTGGACGTCGTCGTCCGCCCCGCGGGGCAGCACCTGCGCCGTGCCGCCGGCCCGGAGCAGCCCGGCGTGCACCCGGCCGTGCTCGTCCACGCCGACGTAGGCGGTGGCGCGCGGGTGCAGCGTGCGGGCGTGCCCGTCGAGGACCTCGGGGCCCACCGGCAGGTGGCCGGTCGCGCCGACCCCGGACCGGTTGTCGAAGTAGCCGCCGTTGGCGAGCACGAGCGCCCCCGGCAGGTCCGCGGCCAGCCGGCTGAGCCGGGTGAGGCTGCCCAGCGGCTGCGCCTGCGCCACCAGGCGGACCCGGGCCAGGTCCAGCGCGGCCACCGTGAGCCGGGTCGGCATGCCGTCCGGCTGCACGCCGTCCCAGGTGCGCACGTCGACACCGGGCGCGGTCGACCTGCCCGGGCCGGGGGTCAGCGCGACCGCGGCGCGGCAGCCCCCGTGCCAGGCCGCCTGCTGGTAGGCCACCGGGGAGGCGGCGTCGGCGGCGTACGCCGGCACCGCGGCGGCGGCCTCGAACAGCGCGACCGCGGCGAGGAAGGCGAGCCGGCGCCGGGCCCGCGGGGAACGCCGCAGGGCCGCGACCGTCCGTCGCGCGGCCCGCGGCAGGGCGTCGTCGTGCATGCCGTCCAACCCGTTCCGTCGCGGCCGACGACCGGCCGATGAGCTCGTCCCGGCCCCCTGTCGCCGGTGCGCCGCCCGACGACGCGAGGTGACGGTACGGCGACGGCGAGGGCAGCGGGGGCCGAACGGCGCAACGGGCGCCACCGGTTCGGGGCGACACGCAGCGGCGCGGGCCGGCGACCCGCTGCAATCTTGACTCGTTCAAGATTGTCGAGCAGGATCGGGCCATGCCCACGGCGACGGAGCTCGAGCAGCTGCTGCGCGGTGCCGCGCTGCGGGTGACCCGGCCGCGGTTGGCGGTGCTGGCCGCCGTGCACGCCCTCCCGCACGCCGACACCGACTCGGTCATCGCCGCGGTGCGCGGCGAGCTCCCCGAGGTCTCGCACCAGGCCGTCTACGACGTCCTGCGCGCGCTCACGGCGGCCGACCTGGTGCGCCGCATCCAGCCGGCCGGGTCGGTGGCCCGCTACGAGTCCCGGGTCGGTGACAACCACCACCACGTCGTGTGCCGCTCCTGCGGCGCGATCTCCGACGTCGACTGCGCGGTGGGGGACACCCCGTGCCTCACCGCCTCCAACGACCAGGGCTTCCTCATCGACGAGGCCGAGGTCGTCTACTGGGGCCTCTGCCCCGACTGCTCGGCCGTCTCCACCGCCTGATCGCCCGCGATCCCGGCACATCCCGCACAGATCCGCCTGTCCCGGAAGGACTTCTCCAGTGGCTGAGAATCACGACGCAACCGTCGGCGACATGAACTCCGAGGAGAGCGAGGGCCGCTGCCCCGTCGTGCACGGCGCGGGCAAGCTGCCCGTCGAGGGCGGGGGCAACCGCGACTGGTGGCCCAACCAGATCAACCTCAGGATCCTGCAGAAGAACCCGCCCGCGGTGAACCCGATGGGCGAGGACTTCGACTACGCCGCCGAGTTCGCCGGCCTCGACCTGGACGAGCTGGCGCGCGACGTCGACGCCGTGCTGACCACGTCGCAGGACTGGTGGCCCGCGGACTACGGCCACTACGGCCCGTTCATCATCCGGATGGCCTGGCACAGCGCCGGCACCTACCGGGTGCAGGACGGCCGCGGCGGCGCGGGCGCGGGCCAGCAGCGCTTCGCCCCGCTGAACTCCTGGCCGGACAACGCGAACCTGGACAAGGCGCGCCGCCTGCTGTGGCCGGTCAAGCAGAAGTACGGCAAGAAGGTCTCCTGGGCCGACCTGTTCATCTTCGCCGGCAACCGCGCCCTGGAGACGATGGGCTTCAGCACCTTCGGCTTCGCCGGCGGCCGCGCCGACGTGTGGGAGCCCGACGAGGACGTCTACTGGGGTCCGGAGGACACCTGGCTGGGCGACTCGCGCTACACCGGCGACCGTGAGCTGGAGAACCCGCTCGCCGCGGTGCAGATGGGCCTTATCTACGTCAACCCCGAGGGCCCCAACGGCAACCCGGACCCGCTGGCCTCGGCCCGCGACATCCGCGAGACGTTCCGCCGGATGGCGATGAACGACGAGGAGACCGTGGCGCTCATCGCCGGCGGCCACACCTTCGGCAAGACCCACGGCGCGGCCGACCCGAGCCGCTACGTCGAGGCCGAGCCCGAGGGCGCCCCGCTGCAGGAGATGGGCCTGGGCTGGAAGAACACCTACGGCACCGGCAACGGCGGCGACACCATCACCAGCGGCCTCGAGGGTGCCTGGACCCCCACCCCGATCACCTGGGACAACAGCTACTTCGAGACCCTGTTCGGCTACGAGTGGGAGCTCACCAAGAGCCCGGCCGGCGCCAACCAGTGGAAGCCGAAGGGCGACGCGGGCGCGGGCACCGTCCCCGACGCGCACGACCCGGCCAAGCGGCACCAGCCGTTCATGTCCACCGCCGACGTCGCGCTGCGGGTCGACCCGGTCTACGAGCAGATCTCCCGCCGCTTCCTGGAGAACCCGGACGAGTTCGCCGACGCCTTCGCCCGCGCCTGGTTCAAGCTGACCCATCGCGACATGGGCCCGGTGTCCCGCTACGTCGGCGCGCTGGTCCCGCAGGAGACGCTGGTCTGGCAGGACCCGGTGCCGGCGGTGGACCACGCGCTCGTCGACGCCGCCGACGTCGCCGCGCTCAAGGAGCAGGTGCTCGCCTCCGGTCTCACCGTCTCCCAGCTGGTCTTCACCGCCTGGGCCGCCGCCTCGACCTTCCGCGGCAGCGACAAGCGCGGCGGCGTCAACGGCGCGCGCATCCGGCTCGAGCCGCAGAGCGGGTGGGAGGCCAACGACCCCGACCGGCTCGCCCCGGTGCTGCGCACCCTCGAGGGCATCCAGCAGTCCTTCGACGCCGCGCAGTCCGGCGGCAAGAAGGTCTCGCTGGCCGACCTCATCGTCATCGCCGGCAACGCGGCGGTGGAGAAGGCGGCCGCGGACGCCGGCTTCGAGGTGGAGCTGCCCTTCACCCCGGGCCGCACCGACGCGACCCAGGACCAGACCGACGTCGAGTCGTTCTCCTGGCTTGAGCCCACCGCCGACGGCTTCCGCAACTACCTCGGCAAGGGCCACCGGGTCCCGGCTGAGTACCTGCTGGTGGACAAGGCGAACCTGCTCACGCTGACCGCTCCGGAGATGACCGTGCTGCTCGGCGGTCTGCGGGTGCTCGGCGCCAACAGCGGCGAGTCGACGGTCGGCGTGCTCACCGACCGGCCGGGCCTGCTGACCAACGACTTCTTCGTCAACCTGCTCGACCTGGGCACGGTGTGGGCGCCGACGTCGGAGGACGAGTCGACCTTCGAGGGCCGCGACCGCGCCACCGGCGAGGTGAAGTGGACCGGCAGCCGGGTCGACCTCGTCTTCGGCTCCAACTCGCAGCTGCGGGCGCTCGCCGAGGTCTACGCGAGCGACGACGCCCGGCGCAAGCTCGTCGACGACTTCGCCGCGGCCTGGACCAAGGTCATGGAGGCCGACCGCTTCGACCTGCACCGCTAGGCGAGACCGAGCACGGCCACGGCGCCCCCTCCCGGACCCGGGAGGGGGCGCCGTCGTGCCGGCAGGGGATCGTGGTGCGTGGGGGTCAGCTGACGCAGAGGCAGAACGGGTGGCCGGCCGGGTCGAGGAAGACGCGGAACGTCGTCCCTGGCTGGTGCTCGTGCTTGGTGGCCCCGAGCCCCAGCACCGCCTGCTCGCCGGCGTCGAGGTCGTCCACCTCGACGTCGAGGTGCATCTGCTGCGGCACCTCCTGCCCCGGCCAGGCCGGCGCGGTGTAGTCCTCCACCTGCTGGAAGCACACGCACTGCCCGTAGTCCGCCCTCACCTCCGCCCAGCCGGGGGAGGTATCGACCTTCCAGTCGAGCAGGGCTCCGTAGAAGGCGGCGAGGGCCGCCGGGTCGGGGCAGTCGATGACGAGGCTGGGAAAGCGCGCGATGGCCATGCCCGCACCGTAGGGACCGTTCCGGACGCTCGGCGTCCGCTGGCCTCAGGGCGCGAGCGTGGCGGCGGCGCGCACCCGGATGCTGAGCTGAACCGGCAGCGCTAGCGACACCGAGACCAGGCACTGCTCCTCGGCCCTCTCGACCAGGTCGCGGACGCGCTCCACCGACGCCTCGTCGGTCGCCGCCTGGACGGTCTGCTCGATGCGCACGAACCCGAAGCGGCCGTCGTCGCGGCGTCCCACGATGCCGATCGCGTGCACGTCGAGGTCGAGCAGCGGCACCTGCTCCTTCTCGGCGAGCGCGGCGACGGTGACGGCGAGGCAGGACGCGGTGGCGGCCACGAACGCGTCCTCCGGGCTCCACACGTCGGGGTCGGTGCCGCGGAACTCCGGCGGCGTGGCGATGTCGAGAGGCTGCTTGCCCTGGACCGAGGCCGTCGTGCGCCGACCGCCGTCCCAGGCGACGTCGACGGCGAAGGTGAACTCGCGGGCCATGGGGACTCCTCGGTCGAAGGCGGGATGGAAGGCGGGGTGGAAGGCGGGATGGAAGACGGCGTCTTGAGAGCTGACGGCTGGCAGCTGGCCGGGGTCGGGGTCCGCCCGGCGCAGAGTGCGCAGCCACTCGCGCTCGCCGAGCAGCTCCAGCCGGCGCCAGAGGACACTGGTGGGGAGCGCCTGGCTCGCGTGCGCGGCGGCGGCGACGAGCTGCGGGGAGCGGTCCACCCGGACGTCCAGGTCGACGTCCTCCGGCCCGTGCCCGTGGAACGCGGTGCCCTGCTCGCGGTTGAGCCGCTCGGCCACCGCGGCGGGCAGCGTCCAGCCGAGCACCGGCAGGTCCAGAGCGTCGCAGGCCCGCAGGGCGGCGGCGGTCGCGGCCACGTGGTCCGGGTGCCCGGTCACCCCGGAGGGGTCGAACACGACCAGGCCGTCGGCGCCGACGGCGCGGGCGACGTCGACCACCTCGCCGGCCAGCACGGTGGAGCAGACCGAGCCCAGTGCCCCGTCCGGGTAGGACAGCAGCACCGCGTCCCGGGCGCCGAGCGCGGTGGCGGCCGCGGCCAGCTCGGCCGCGCGGACCTCGTGCAGGTCGCCGGCGACGCCGTGCAGCGTGGAGGCCTCGCCGTGGGTCAGGCATAGAACGCCGACCCGGGCTCCGGTCGCGGCGAACGCGGCCAGCACGCCGCCCAGCCCGAACGACTCGTCGTCGGGGTGCGCGACGACGGCGAGCACGGAGCGCCAGTCCGGCAGCGCGCTGGTGCTCACCGGTCCTCCTCGTCCTCGACGGGTCCGAGCCTGCCGACGGCGGGTAGGGGAGTGCAGGGTCTTAGGTCCTTACCCTGGGGGGTATCACTGCTGGAACGCCGACGACGGCACCGCGCGGCGTTGTCAGGTCGGTCTCACGACCAGCGCTGAGGGTCCTTCCCGCGCCCCGCGGCGGGACCGCCGTCGCTGCCGGCGACGGGCAGGGTGAGGGTGAAGGTGGCCCCGTGGCCGCGGCCCGGAGAGGCCGCGGTCAGGTCCCCGCCGTGCGCGCGGGCCAGTCCGCGGGCGATGGTGAGGCCCACCCCGGAGCCGCCCGAGCGCGGCAGGCCGTCGGAGGCGCGGTAGAAGCGCTCGAAGACGCGCTCGCGGTCCGGCGGGTCCAGCCCGACGCCGGTGTCCCGCACCCGCGCCAGCGCGCTGCCGTGCTCGCGCGAGACCTCGAGGACGACGGTGCCGCCTCTCGGTGTGGCCCGCAGCGCGTTGCCGAGCAGGTTGGTCAGCACCTGGCCGACGCGGTCGACGTCGGCGCGCACCGGCACGGACTGCTCGGCGCGCACCGTCAGCACGACCCCGGCGTCGTCGAACTGCGGGCGCAGCCGTCGCGCCGCCGCCTGAGCGATGGCGGCCAGGTCGGCGTCCACCGTCCGCAGCTCCACCCGCCGCTCCTCGGTGCGGGACAGCGAGGACAGGTCCTCCGCGAGCCGGTGCAACCGGTGCAGCTCCTCGCTCATCGCCTGCAGCGTCTGCGGGTCGGCGGTGAACACGCCGTCCACCAGGCCCTCGACGTAGCCGTCGAGCGCGGTGACCGGGGTGCGCATCTCGTGCGCGACGTCGCCGAGCAGCCGGGTCCGGCGGGCCTCGGTGTCGGCCAGGGTGCCGGCCAGCGTGTTGACGTCGGCGGCGAGCGCCGCGAGCTCGGGCTCGGCCGGCAGCGGCACCGCGGCCCGGTAGTCCCCGGCCGCGATCCGGCGGGTGGCCGCCCGCACGTGCTCCAGCGGGCGCAGCAGCCGGCTGGTGACGAAGGCGGCCACCAGCCCGGCTGCCACCGTGGTGGCTCCGACCGCCACCAGCAGGGCGGTGTCCAGGGCCGGGACCAGGGCCTCGCGGGGGGACTCCGCGCCGCTCGCGCCGTGCATGCCCATCCCCGGGCTGTCCGCCGCTCCCATCCGGTGCTCGAACAGCGGGGGGAGCAGCAGCCGCACGGTGAGGAAGGCGGTGAGGGCGCCGACCGCGACGACCAGGACGTAGGAGGCGAACAGCCGTGCGGCCAGGCGCACCCTCATGCCGGCCGGCCGATGAACTTGTAGCCGGCCCCGCGCACGGTGGCGATCAGCTCGGGCGCGGCGGCGTCGTCGTCGAGCCGCTGGCGCAAGCTGCGGATGTGCACGTCGACGACGCGCTCGTCGCCGAAGAAGTCGTAGCCCCACACCCGTTCGAGCAGCTGGCGGCGGGAGAAGACCCGGCCCGGCGCCGCGGCCAGCGCGCAGAGCAGGTCGAACTCCAGGGTGGACAGCGCCACCTCGCGGCCGTGCCGCCGCGCCACCCGGCCGGGGCGGTCGACCTGCAGCCCGTCGAAGCGCAGCACGTCGTCGGCGTCGGAGCGGCCGACGGGGCGGCCGCCGCGGTCCCGGCGCAGAACCGCCTTCACCCGGGCCGCCACCTCGCGCGGGCTGAACGGCTTGGTGACGTAGTCGTCCGCCCCCACCGCCAGCCCGACCAGCGTGTCGACCTCCTCCGCCCGGGCGGTCACGAGGATGACGTAGACGTCGCTGACGGCCCGCAGCCGCCGCAGCACCTCGAGGCCGTCGACGCCGGGCAGCATGACGTCCAGGAGCACGACGTCGAAGGGGTCCCGGGCGGCCGCCTGCACCGCCTCGAGCGCCTGCTCCCCGTCCGCGGCCTCGACCACCGCGTAGCCCTCGGCCGCGAGATAGGCGCGCAGCACCTCGCGGATGTGCGCCTCGTCGTCGACCACGAGGATGCGTCGCTGGACCACCCCTGACCACCCCTGCCGATCACGCTACGCCGGCGCCCCGGCCCGCAGGCCGGGGCGCCGGCGGTCGTGCTGGACGTCACGGCACGCCCACCACCTGCCCCTGCTCACGACCCGCTGTCGGCCAGGTGCTCCCGCATCAGGTCACGCATCTGCTCCCGGTGCTGCTGCACGAGCTTCTGGCGCTCGGCAGGGCTCAGCTGCGCCCGGTCGTCGCGCTGCGCGCGCCACTGCTGGGCCTGGGTCG
Source organism: Motilibacteraceae bacterium (assembly GCA_051953655.1). Lineage (GTDB taxonomy): Bacteria > Actinomycetota > Actinomycetes > Motilibacterales > Motilibacteraceae > JBQCHF01. Next base: position 7,026 of record JBQCIO010000174.1, on the reverse strand, counting down.
AGTCGTGGAAGGGGCAGTCCTCCGGGTCGCCGTAGCCGCCCATCATCCGCCCGGCGCCCGGCCCGTAGCCGGGAGCGGACGTGCTCGGCGCCGGGGTGGGGGTGGGGGTGGGGGTGGCCGTCGCGGCCGCGGCGATGCCACCGGGCACCGCCAGGGCGACCAGCCGGCCGCCGGCCACCAGGGCCCGCCGACCGGTGATCCTCCGGCCGATCCCATCTGTGCGCGTCATCGCGCTCACCGTCCTTCTGCTCCGCCGGTCCTCCACCGGTGACCTCAGCCTCCGCCGCCGGTGTGAGGGGTCGGCGGCGCTGCCGGTGAAGCTCTGGTGAAGGCTGGCGGGGAGCCGCACGGGGCGGTCGCCTAGGGTGCACGGGTGCTCACGGCGCTGGTGGTGCTGACGGTCTTCGTCGGCGCCCTGACCCGGGCCACGTTCGGGTTCGGCGAGGCGGTGGTCAGCATGCCGCTGCTGGCGCTGCTGCCGGTGAGCCTGCACACCTCCGCCTCCCTGATCGGGCTGGCCGGCCTCACCGTGGCGGCGCTGAGCCTGGCCGGCCGCTCCCGGGAGGTGGACACCCCGGCGTTCGTGCGGCTCGGTGCCGGGACCGTGCTCGGCATCCCGCTGGGGATCGCGCTGCTGCTGCTCGTCCCCGAACCGGTCACCGCCACCGTGCTCGGCGCGCTGCTGGTCGCCTACGCGGCCTACTCCCTGGGGCCCACGCCGTCGCTGCCGCGCCCGGCCACCGGCTGGGCCTACCCGACGGGGATCCTGGCCGGCGCCCTGGGCAGCGCCTACAACATCAACGGCGTGCCGGTGGTCGTGTTCGGCACGATGCGGCGCTGGCCGCCGCGGCTGTTCCGGGGCACCATGCAGGCGCACTTCCTCTTCTCCGGCGTGCTCGTGGTGGCCGGGCAGGCGCTCGGAGGTGTCTGGACCCCGGAGCTGCCGCGGCTGTTCGCGCTGTCGCTACCCGCGATCGGCGTGGCCACCTGGGCCGGGCACCGGCTGCACGCGCGGATCCCGGCCCACCGCTTCGAGCGCTACGTCTACCTGCTGGTGCTGGTCCTCGGGCTCGTGCTCGCCGTGCGCGGCGCGGTGTCGCTGCTCGCCTGAGCGGTGCTCAGGACGGGTGCCGCGGCGCGAACGCGATCACGGCCACGCCGGCCACGATCACCAGGGCCCCCAGCCAGTCCCAGCGGTCCGGGCGGACCGAGTCGACCCCCCAGCCCCACAGCAGGCTCATCACCACGAACACCCCGCCGTAGGCGGCGTAGACCCGGCCGAAGCTCAGGTTCTCCTGCAGGGTGGGGATCACGCCGTAGCCGACGAGCACCAGCGCGCCGAAGACGCCGACCCACCAGCCCGCGCCGTCGCGCAACCAGCGCCAGACCAGGTAGCCGCCGCCGATCTCGGCGAAGCCGGCCGCGACGAACAGGGCGACGGAGCGCGTGACGTGCATGGGGTGATCGTCCCAGGCTCACGGCCGCTGGCGCGCGGCGCAGCGCTCGCCCCGTCGCAGGCGTTACGGTAGATACCCCTAGGGGTAGTTCTGGAGGTGTGCGTGCAGGGCTCGTCGGTGGGTGCGGTCCGGCTGGGGCTGCGCGCCAACCTCGCCCAGTTCGTGCTGCTCGTCGCCGTCAACGCCCTGGTCGGCGCCACCCTCGGGCAGGAGCGCACCGTCGTCCCGCTGCTTGCGCACCACGTGTTCGGTCTGACCGGGCTCACCGCCGCCCTCACCTTCATCGTCGCCTTCGGCCTGGTGAAGGCGGTGACGAACTTCGTCGCCGGCACGCTGTCGGACCGGTTCGGCCGCAAGCCGGTCCTGGTAGCCGGCTGGCTGGTGGCGCTGCCGGTCCCGGTGCTGCTCATCACCGCCGCGAGCTGGTGGGTGGTCGTGGCGGCCAACGTCCTGCTCGGGGTGAACCAGGGTCTGACCTGGTCGACCACGGTGATCATGAAGATCGACCTCGTCGGCCCGGCGCGGCGCGGGCTGGCGATGGGGCTCAACGAGGCGGCCGGCTACGGCGCGGTCGCCGTCACGGCGCTGGTCACCGGGTGGCTCGCCGCGGCCTACGGCCTGCGTCCGGCGCCGTTCCTGTTCGGTGCGGCCGTCATCGCCGTCGGGCTCGGACTCTCCGCGGTCGCCGTGCGGGAGACGCGCGCGCACGCCCGGCACGAGGCGGCCGGCCACGCCGGCTCGCACGGCGGGCTGAGCACCCGCGAGGTGGCCCTGCTGACGTCCTTCCGGGAGCGAGCGCTGTCCGCGGCGAGCCAGGCGGGGATGGTGAACAACCTCAACGACGGCCTGGCCTGGGGAGTCTTCCCGCTGCTGTTCGCCGCCCACGGGCTGTCCGTGGCCCGGATCGGTGTGCTGGCCGCGATCTACCCGGCCTGCTGGGGGGCGGGGCAGCTGGTCACCGGCGCCCTCTCCGACCGGGTCGGGCGCAAGCGGCTCATCGTCGCCGGGATGTGGGTGCAGGCCCTCGCCCTCGGGCTCTACGCCCTGGGCACGACGTTCGGCGCCTGGGCCGGCGCGGCGGTGCTGCTCGGGATCGGCACCGCGATGGTCTACCCGACCCTGCTGGCCGCGGTCGGGGACGTCGCCCACCCGGCCTGGCGGGCCCGCGCCGTGGGCGTCTACCGGCTCTGGCGCGACGGCGGGTTCGCGGTCGGCGCGCTGCTGTCGGGCCTGCTCGCGGACGCGTTCGGCATCCCGGTCGCGGTGTGGGCGGTCGCGGCGCTGACCGCCGGTTCGGGCGTCGTCGTGGCGGTGCGGATGTACGAGACGCACCCGCGGGCGGCTCGGTCGGGAGCCCGGCTGGAGACCGTCCCCGCGGGATAGGTGGACAGGCAAGGAGAAATGCCTCATCCCTGAGGGTGGGGCTGGAGCCGTTCTTCGGATCTTGAGGCAAGTTCACGCTCAGGAGGGAGCACAGCGCAGCAAGATCTCGCTTGGGGTGGCCGCCGGCGTTCCCAGGCGCCGTCCAGACCGCCTTCAGGTCGGGATCATCTTCCGTTCCGAGACTCCTGCTCGCCGGCAGACAGGGGCAAGGCCGGCAGTCGACGGTCGCCACCGGCGACCGGGAGGAGGACGGACGGATGAGCACGGGAACGGACGCCGCGCACCGCAGGGCGCTCGGTCACCGCACGCTGCGTGCGGCCACCGGTGGGCTGGTGGCGGCCTCGGTCCTCGGCGCCGGGGCGGCCACCCTCGCCGCCCAGTCCGCGGGCACGGCGACGACCGCGGCCGGCGCGCTCGGGTCCACGTCCACGGTCACGAGCAGAGGCCTCTCGACCGGCGGGTCCACGAGCACCGTGCAGCCTCCGGCCGCCACCAGCAGCGCTCCTGTCACCGCCTCGCACGGGTCCTGAGATGACCGCTCCGACGGCGACCCCCGCGCGTCCCGGCCCCTGGTCGGCCGGCTGGCGGGCGCTGGGCGTCGACGTCCAGGTCCTCGTCACCGAGGCTGATGCGCTCGAGCCGGCCCGCGAGCTGCTGGCGCACGAGCTCGCGGCGATCGACCTGGCCTGCAGCCAGTTCCGGCCGGACAGCGAGGTCGTGGCGCTGGCCGCCGCGGGCGGCCGGCGGGTGCCGGTCTCACCGCTGCTGGCCGAGGCGGTGGGCACCGCGCTGGAGGCGGCCGCGCGGACCGGTGGCCTGCTGGACCCGACGCTCGGCAGCGTGCTGGCCGACCTCGGCTACGACCGCGACTTCGCGTCCCTGCCGGTCGACGCGGGCGCGGGCCAGCCGAGGGTGCGGCCCGTGCGCCGCGCGTCCTGGCGCGACGTCGACCTCGACGACGACGGGGTGCGGGTGCCCGCGGGCGTCCTGCTGGACCTCGGCGCCACCGCCAAGGCCCTGTCCGCGGACCGCGCCGCGGCGGGCATCGCGCAGCGGCTCGGCTGCGGGGTGCTGGTGAACCTGGGCGGCGACCTCGCCGTGGCCGGACCGGCACCGGCCGGCGGGTGGGCGGTGCGGGTGCAGGACCGGCCCGGGCGGCCCGACGCGCCGCCGGACGGCCCGCAGCAGACGGTCTCCCTGACCAGTGGCGGTCTGGCCACCTCGAGCACCACCGCGCGCCGCTGGCGGCACGGCGGCGACGTCCTGCACCACATCGTCGACCCGGTCACGCTGGCGCCGGCTGCATCACCCTGGCGCACGGTCAGCGTGGCGGCGGCCGGCTGCGTGCAGGCCAACGTGGCCAGCACGACGGCGATCATCCGCGGACGCGGAGCCGAGGAGTGGCTGCGCGAGCTCGGGCTCCCCGCGCGGCTGGTCAGCCGCGACGGCGACGTGCGAACCCTCGACGGATGGCCCTCCGACAAGCCGTCGGAGACCGACCGGGTCGCCGCCCCCTTCCCCGCGGAGCACGGTGTCCGAGCTGCGGTAGGAGATCTCTCATGACAGCCGTGTGGTACCTGTCCCGCGGCACCGGCGTCACCTCGCTGGTCCTGCTGACCCTCGTGCTGGTGCTCGGCATCCTCACCCGCAGCGCCAAGCCGCTGCCCGGGCTGCCGCGGTTCGTCACGGCGGGGCTGCACCGCAACGTCTCGCTGCTCGCGGTGGCGTTCCTGGCCCTGCACATCGGCACCGCGGTGGTCGACCCCTACGCCATGACCGGGCTGGTCGACGTCGTCGTCCCGTTCCGCGCCGGCTACCGGCCGCTGTGGGTCGGGCTGGGCACGCTCGCGCTCGACCTGCTGGTCGCCCTGGTCGTCACCAGCCTGCTGCGCCACCGGCTGCCGCACCGCCTGTGGCGCAGCGTGCACTGGGCCGCCTACGGGTGCTGGCCCCTGGCCGTGCTGCACGCGATCCGGTCCGGCACCGACGCCGGTGCCCAGTGGAACGTCGTGCTGGTGACCGCGTGCGCGGCGGCCGTCGGGCTCGCGGTCGGCTGGCGCGGCACCAGCTCCTCCTTCCGCAACGCCCAGGTGGTGTCCCGATGAGCATCCCCTCGCCCGTCCCCTCGCCAGCCCCCTCCGGCGACGCCTCCCTCGCCAGGCGGTCCTGGCCGCACCCCGAGCCCGCGCCGGCACCGCCGGTGGCCCGCCTGCTGCGCCGTGAGCTGGCCGGTCCGGGCCTGTCCGAGCACCTGCGGGTGCACGGCGAGCTGCCCGCCCGGCTGCTCCCCGAGCAGCTGCTGGACGAGGTCGAGGCGGCCGGCCTGACCGGGCGCGGGGGCGCCCGGTTCCCGGTGGCCCGCAAGCTGCGGGCCGTGGCCGCCGGTCGCCGGCCGGTGGCGGTGGCCAACGGCGCCGAGGGCGAGCCGGCCAGCAGCAAGGACGCGACGCTGCTGACGCGCAGCCCGCACCTGGTCCTGGACGGGCTGGCGCTCGCCGCCGCCGCCGTCGGCGCGCGCCGAGCGGTCCTCTACGTGCACGAGGGGCCCACCGCCGAGGCCGCGCGGCGGGCGGTGGCCGAGCGCGGTCGGCGCGACCGGCTGCCGGTGGAGGTCGTCGAGGCGCCGGCAGCCTTCGTCTCCGGCGAGGAGTCCGCCGTGGTGCGGCGGATCAACGGCGGCAGTGCGCTGCCGGCGAGCAAGCCCCCGATGGTGTTCCAGAAGGGCGTGGACGGCCGGCCCACTCTGGTGCAGAACGTCGAGACCCTGGCGCACCTCGCGCTGATCGCCCGGCACGGCAGCGACTGGTTCCGCCGCCTGGGCACCCCGGACGAGCCGGGCACGATGCTCTGCACGGTGAGCGGCGACGTCCGCGGGCGCACCGTGGTCGAGGTGCCGATCGGCACGCCGCTGCGCGACGTCCTGCACAGCGCGGGGGCCGACCTCGGCCGGCTGCGCGCGGTGCTCGTCGGCGGCTACCACGGCGCCTGGCTGCACGCGGAGGACGTCGCCCGGCTGCGGCTCTCGCACGCGGACCTGTCCGGGCACGGCGCCACCCCGGGTGCCGGCGTGCTGGTGGCGCTCTCCACCGACCGCTGCCCGCTGCGCGCCTCGGCCGTGGTCGCCCGCTACCTGGCCGGGCAGTCGGCCCGGCAGTGCGGCCCGTGCGTGAACGGGCTGCCGGCGCTCGCCGGCACGCTGGAGGAGCTGGCCGGGCTGGGCTGGCACCCGCCGCTGGCCGCCCGCGCCGAGCAGCTCACCGGCCTGCTGGTGCGACGCGGCGCCTGCCACCACCCCGACGGCACCGTGCGCTTCGTGCGCAGCGTCCTCACCACGTTCGCCGACGACCTGGCCGCCCACGCCCGCGGCCGCTGCCTGGCCGGCATCGGCCGGTCGGGTGGGCCGCGATGAGCAAGGTCGTGAGGACGGTGACCAGGCGGGTGCGCGTGGACTGGATCGCCTGCCAGGGCAGGGGTCTGTGCGTCGAGCTGCTGCCCGAGCGGATCAGGCTCGACGAGTGGGGCTACCCGGTCCTCGACGACGCCGGCATCGGCGAGGCCCTGCTCCAGCACGCCCGCGCCGCGGCCCGGGCGTGCCCCACCCGGGCGCTGCGCCTGACCGAGGAGCAGGGCCGGTGAGCGCGCGACCGGACGACGAGCACGTCCGGGACGAGCACGTCCGGGACGAGCACGTCTGGGACGAGGACTTCTGACACGTGCGAGGAGACGACGCTGTGCAGCACGACCACCATCACCCTGACCACCACCCTGACCACCACCACCTGAGGCTGGCCGTCGGACGACGCCACCGCGGAGCCCGGACCATCTCCGTGCTCACCGGAGTGATCGCGACCGCCGGGGTCGGTGGCACCGCGGCCGCGATGGTGGCGATCAGCGCAGCGGCCCCGGTCAAGACCGTCCAGTCGGCCAGCGCCGCCACCGGCGGGGTGCCCGCTGGCGGCAGCCAGACGTCGGCGCAGCAGCAGGCGAGCGCGCAGGCCCAGACCTCCGCGGCCGCGGCAGCCCAGGCTGCCGCCGAGCAGCAGGCCGCGGCTGCCAAGGCTGCCGCCGAGCAGGTGGCGGAGGCCCGGACGGCGGCGGCCAGGGCCGCGGCGCAGAAGGCCGCGGCTGCCAAGGCCGCCGCGGCGAAGGCGGCGGCCGCCCGAGCATCCGCCGCGCGGGCCGCCGC
>JBQCIO010000173.1:0-9050 GCA_051953655.1 Motilibacteraceae bacterium | reverse complement strand
CGCCGCGGGGCCCCGCCCCCCCCCGCGGGCGGGCCCCCCGGGGGGGGGCCCCCCCCGGCGCCCGGGCGCCCCGCCGCCCCCCGCCCCGCGGGCGGGGGGGGGCGCCGGCCCCGCGGGGGGGCGCGCCCCCCCCGCCCCGCCCCGGCCTCGAGCAGGTCCGCGCAGTCGCTGGCCACCCGCCGGGCCCGGCCGTCGAACGAGTGCAGCGTGGCGCGCAGGACCCGGCGCGGGTCGGTGCGCAGCACGGTCACGGAGAGCAGGAGCACCCACGCCGAGCCGATGACCACGGCCAGCAGGAGGTGCGGCAGCATCGCCACCGTGGTCCGCAGGAACGAGGCGAAGAAGTAGCCCATCCAGACCATGAAGCCGTAGAAGAAGAAGGGCAGCCCGAAGCGGCGGACGAAGACGGCCACGAACATGACCACGACGAACACCGCGAGCATGAGGTCGGTGTTGGCGGCCGTGAGCGTGCCCACGCCCATCCCGAGCCCGATGGCGACCGGGAAGAACACGGCGACCTTGACGTTGCCCCAGCGCTCCGGGCCGGCCAGGGCGTTGGCACCCATCATCGCCACCATCGCCCCGAGCATCATCGCCACCAGCGTCCCCTGGGCGCTGGCGTGCGAGAGCCGCGCGAAGACGTACTCGACGGCCAGGGCGGTCCCCAGGGCCACCGTGGCCGCCAGCGCCTGCCGCAGCCGCCCGAGACCCGGGTCGGAGGCGAGGGCCCGGTCCCGGTTCTCCGCCAGCCAGCTCCGCACGCCGTCGCGCACCCGCACCCTCCCTGAGGTGATGGACCAGTCCGGCGGCAGACGCCCACCTGCCGGTGCCCGCGGGGTGGTCGCGAGGACCTGACAGCGCGAGGCAGAATACATGCATCATACCGATAACTTCGGGAGGCGAACCATGGCGGCCCCGCCGGCCGACGCGCTGGACCTCATCGAGCTGCAGAGTGCGGTGCTGGTGCGCCACTTCGAGCTGCTGCGCAGGCGCAGCGACGTCTACCAGGAGCTGGAGCGCGCCGAGTACCTGCTGCTTCGCACGCTCGAGGACGTCGGCCCCACCGACATCTGCGGGCTGGCCGCCACCCTCGGCGTCGACCAGTCGACGGCCGGACGGCAGGTGACAGCCATGACAGAGCGCGGCCTGGTCCGCCGGGAACCCTCCCCGACCGACCGCCGGCGCAGCATCGTCAGCCCCACCGCCCGCGGACGTCGGCTGGTGGCCTCGGTGCGGGAACGGCGCCGGGCGGCCACCGCGCAGCTGCTGGCGGGGTGGACCGACGAGGACCTGACCCTGCTCGGCACGATGTTCCGCCGCTACAACGACGCCGTGGCCGACGCATACCTGCGCTGACCGGCACCGAGCAGCACCGAGCAGCACCGAGCAGCACCGACCACTCCAGACCTCCCGAAGCCTCAATTCCGCGCGGCCGATGTCGACACATCTCCTGAGCGACGCGTCGTCCGACGCACGTCGCCGACGGGGCACGACGCGATCGACGTGACGGCGCTGGCGGGGACACCGTCGTCCGGTGGGCGCACGGAGGGCGACCAGGTGCTGGACACGGACAGGGCACGCGGAGACGACGGCGCGGCGGGCAGCGCGCCGGCCGGCGGGTCGACGCACGCAGCGGGGCACGGCGGGAGCCCTGCGGAGGTCGTCGACGACGCCGAGGTGGACCTACGGCGGCCCCCCGTCGAGGAGCACGCGGCCGACGTGCGCACCGACGCCGGCGACCGCGTCGACGCCCTCGACGCGGCGGAGCACCGGGCCCGTGCCGCGGTGCGCCGGCTCCACGAGGCCACGCTCCGGATGACCGCCGGGCAGAACCTCGCGCAGGTGCTGCACGACGTCGTCGACGGCGTCTGCCGCGGGGTCGGCTTCGGTGTGGCCGTGGTCAACCTCGTCGTGGGCCAGGACGAGGTCGAGACGGTGGCCGTGGCGGGGCCGCCCGAGGCGCGCGAGGCGCTGCTCGGCCGCCGCCAGCCGCTGGCCAGCTACGAGGCGGAGTTCGCGATCGCCGACGAGTGGGGCCGGCTCCGGTTCGTCCCGCACGAGCGGGTGGACGCGGACTCGGCCGCCGGCTGGGTGCCCGAGCCCGGGGCGTACGCCGGCCCGGACGCGTGGCACCCGCTCGACGCCCTGTTCGCCCCGCTCACCGACTCCGCCGGACGGCTGGTCGGCGTGCTCGGGGTGGACCTGCCCGAGGACGGCCGGCTCCCCGGCCCCCTGCAGCGCGACCTGCTGGAGATCTTCGCCGCCCACGCGGGCATCGCCATCGAGAAGGCCCAGCTCACCGACCGGCTGCGCGAGGAGCGCAACCGGCTCGCGGCCAGCGAGGAGTCCTTCCGGCTCGCCTTCGAGGGAGCCGGCACCCCGATGACGATCGTCTCCCTCGAGCCGGCCGACGCTGGACGATTCCTCCGCGTGAACAACGCTTTCGTGGCTCTCACCGGCTACACCCGGGAGGAGCTGCTGACGCGCACGGTCCTCGACATCACCCACCCGGAGGACCTGGCCGACGACGTCACCGCCCTGCGCCCCGGCATCCATGGCACGCCGGGGATGGCCGGCCTGGCGCACGCCTACCAGGCCGAGAAGCGCTACACGCGCGCCGACCGCAGCGCGGTCTGGGTCTCGGTCACCACCTCGCCGATCGGCGGCGCGGACGGAGGCGTCACCCACGCCATCAGCCAGGTCGAGGACATCACCGCGCGCCGGGCCGAGCGCGAGCAGCTCACGGACGCGGCCTTCCGCGACCCGCTGACCGGCCTGGCCAACCGGGCCGCGCTCACCCGCCACCTGCACCAGTCCGTGGCGGCCGCGATCTCGACCGGGGCGTCCGGACGGTGGCAGGTGCTCTTCTGCGACCTCGACGGCTTCAAGGACGTCAATGACACCCTCGGCCACGCCGCCGGGGACCGGCTGCTGTGCCGGATCGCCGACCGGCTGCAGGGGGCCGTGCGCAGCCACGACCTGGTGGCCCGCCTGGGCGGTGACGAGTTCGTCGTGGTCCTCGCCGACGTCGACGCCGCCAGCGCCGCGGAGGCGTCGGCACGCATCCGGGCGAGCGTGCTCGACCTGGCGACCTGTCCCGACGTCGGTGGCGGGCCGCTGTGCAGGGTCGGGGTCAGCATCGGCCAGGCCGAGCTGGCCGTCCCGGTCCGCGACGGCGCCGGCGCCGGCCCCGGGGAGCTCGTCGACCTGCTGCTGGCCAGCGCGGACGAGCGGATGTACGCCGAGAAGCGCGGCAAGCGCGACCTCGCTCCGGGACTGCCCGCGTGAGCACCCCGCCGTCCGCCCGGTCCGCTCGGTCCGCTCGGTCCGCTTCAGGGGCTGCCGCTGCCCGGGCGGCAAGCCCTACGGTGGGGCACGTGGCCGAGCCCTTGCACGCGCACGCGCCGGGCCCCGAGACCGGGCGCGGCGCCGCGGACGCGTGGGCGGGGGAGCTGCTCGCCTCGCTCGGCTTCGCCGAGCTGCGGGCCGCGCTGGAATCCTCCCCCTCGCTCATCACCGTCACCGTGGGGCCGGACCACCTGCTCGCCTACCAGAACGAGGCCTGCCGGCGGATGTTCGGCGACGCGCCGCTGGGCGAGCCGGTCCAGAAGGCGTTCGGGCGCACCGCGGGGCGCGGTTCCTCCGCCATGGACGAGGTGCTGCGCACGGGACGGACGATGGACGCCCCTCGGCCGGTCATCGGGCTGCGCGACGTCAGCGGGCACGAGGTGCTGCTGTCCTACCGGATGGCGCCGCTCGGCCCTCCCGGTGAGCTGCCGGCACGCGGCCTGGTCATCACCGCCACCGACGTCACCGGCGCCGCCCTCGCCGAGCAGGCCGCCCAGCGCGAGTCCCTGCTCGGCTCGCTGTCCGCCGCCCTGGTCGAGGCGCCCGACGCCCGGACCGCGCTGCAGGCGCTGGCGACGGCGCTGGTGCCCGAGGTCGCCGACGTCGCCGCCGTCTTCGTGCTCACACCACCGGAATCGGCCGCCATCGGTGCCCCCGCGCCCGCCCCCGACCCGGACTCGCAGCTGGTCGGCCTCGCCCTGTCCGACCCGCTGTCGGAGATCGGTCCACCGCCGCCGACGCGCCCGCGACCGGAGCCGGGGCCCTGGGACACCGCCGTGAACGCGGGCCGGACGGTCCTCATCCCCGTCGACGTCGAGGACCTGTCGGTGGTGGCGCCGGACCCCGACGTCGCCGCCTGGCTGACCGTCGCGCAGGCCAACTGCATCGCGCTGGTCCCGCTGGTCGTCGCCGGCACGCTCACCGGCGCACTGGTGCTGCTCTCGGTCGCCGACCGCGCGCCCTACGTCCCCGAGGACGTCCCGTTCCTGGAGGACGTCGCGGCGCGCGCGGGCGCCGCCGTCGGGCACGTGGCCACCGTGCGCCGCCAGCGACAGGTGGCGCTGGACCTGCAGCGCGCCCTGCTGCCGGCGGTGCCGGCGCGGCAGCCCGACGTCACCGTGGCCGCGCGCTACGTGGCCGGCGTGGCCGACGTCGAGGTCGGCGGCGACTGGTGGGACGTGCACGACCTCGGGGCCGGACGCCTGGCCGTCGGGGTGGGCGACGTGTCCGGGCGGGGCATCGCCGCCGCCGCCGTGATGGGTCAGGCGCGGGCCGCGATGCGCGCCGCGGGGCACGCCGGCCTCCCACCGGCCGCGGTGCTCGAGCTCCTCGACGCCCACGTGGCCGACGACGTCGACCCCGAGCACGACCCGGAGAGCTCGGCACCACCCCGTTTCGCGACCGCCTGCTACGCGGTGCTGGACCCGAGCGCCGGGCTGCTCACCGTCGCCAACGCCGGGCACACGCCGTTCCTGGTCAAGATGCCCGACGGCTCCGTGCGCACCGTGGCCCCTCCCCCGGGCCCGCCGCTGGGCCTCCGGCTGGCCGGCTACACCGACGTCACCGTGCCCTTCCCGGCAGGCTCCACCCTGGTGATGTTCACCGACGGCCTGGTCGAGTCGCGCGAGCTCGAGCTCGACGAGGGGCTGGCCCGGCTGGCCGAGCACGTGCGGGCGCTCGACGAACCCGACCTCGAAGCGGTCGCCGACGCCCTGCTCGACGCCGCGACGCGCGAGCCCGGGCACGGCGCCGACGACATCGCGCTCCTGCTGCTGCGCACCGAGCCGGCGGCGGCCCTGGTGGCCCGGCTCGACGAGCGGGTGCACTCGGTGGCCGACGCGCCCCGCGCCCGCCGGGCGGTGCGCGACCTCGCCCTCTCGGTGGCCGCCGACGACGCGGCGGTGCAGGCGATCGAGCAGGTGACCGCGGAGCTGGTGGCCAACGCGCTCGAGCACGCCGACCCGCCGGTGGAGCTGCACGCCCACGCCACCGGCACCCGGCTCGTGGTCGAGGTGTCCGACCGCGGGCGGGCACTCCCCCGGCCGCGGGTGGCCAGCAGCTCGGACGAGAGCGGCCGCGGGCTCGCCATCACCCAGCAGCTCGCGCACCGCTGGGGCAGCCGCACCACCCGGATCGGCAAGGTGGTGTGGGCCGAGGTGCTGCTCGAGCAGCGCTGACCGTGCCTGACCCCACCTGAGCCGGATCCCGCCTGAGCCCGGCCCCGCCCGAGCCTGCGCCGGGACGGGCGCTACCCCACCCGGCAAAGGGGTGCTGGCCACACCCGGACCGGCAGGGCCGCCTCCTGGTCGCGCGTTCCCGCAGCGACGAGATTCCTGGTCAGCCGACGGCGCCCGCCGCCAGGACAGCTCTCCCGACCAGGAGCCAGAAGATGTCGCTCACCCGCCGTACCAGCCGTCGTACCAGCCGTCGCACCAGCCGTCGCCTCGCCGCCGGCGCCGCCGCCATCGCCAGCGCCGCCACCCTCGTCGCCGGGGCGGGCGCCGCCTCCGCCCAGGACGTCGAGCTGGTCGAGACGCACGGCATCCACCAGGTCTTCATCGCCACCGGCGAGCAGTACGTCGTCGAGGACCCGTCCATGTACCGGGACTTCGTGGACCTCGAGGGCATGTGCGGGTTCGAGGGGGTGAGGCTCGACCTGTGGGACATGGACGAGACGTTCGGCATCCAGACCACGCAGAACGGTGCCAAGGCCGGATCGTTCACCGGCACGGGCAAGATCCTCGGCGAGCACTTCGCGCTCACCCAGCTCGACGCCCAGGGCGAGGAGGTCCGCACCTACACCGGCGACGCGGTGGAGCTCGCCCAGTTCCGCGGCACCGGCGAGGCCGGGCAGCAGGCGGACCTGTCGACCAACCTGCGGGTGTCCTTCCGCGGCGAGAGCCCCGACGGCACGTCGCTCGACTTCTCGCTCAAGCTCCGCTTCCGGGCCGACGCCAAGACCGGTGAGCCGACGAGGTTCTCGGCCGCGGTGGACGGCTGCCGGGTGCACTGAACGACATCGCCCGCACGAACGCACCGCACGAACGCACCGCACGAACGCAGCGGCCCTCCGACAGACCGTCGGAGGGCCGCTCGCGTGCGCTGGTCAGCGGGTGATGGCCGGGGACGGCCCGGTGGAGGAGCGCACCACCAGCTCGGGGCGGAAGACGAACTCGTCGCGCGGGGCGGGCGTGCCGCTGATCTCGTCGATGAGCGCCCGCACCGCGGCCATGCCCATGGCCGGGACCGCCTGGCGCACGGTGGTGAGCGGCGGGTCGGTGAAGGCGATGAGCGGGCTGTCGTCGTAGCCGACCACCGAGACGTCGGCGGGCACGTCGCAGCCGCGGGCGCGCACCGCGCGGATGGCGCCGAGCGCCATCATGTCCGACCCGCACACGATCGCCGTGCAGCCCTTGTCCAGCAGCCGGCTGGCGGCGGCCCGGCCCCCCTCCACGCTGAACAGCGAGCACTCGACGAGCTCGCGCGGGTTCTCCACCTGCAGCAGGGTGCGCAGGCTGAGCTCGAAGCCCTCGATCTTGCGGATGACGGGCAGGTAGCGCTCGGGCCCCACGGCCAGCCCGATCCGGGTGTGCCCGAGGGACACCAGGTGGCCGACCGCCAGCTCCATCGACGCGGCGTCGTCGTTGCTGATGAAGGGGGCGTCCACGCCCTCGACGTAGCCGTTGATCAGGACGATCGGCAGGCCGCGGTCGCGCAGGCGCAGGTAGCGGTCGGGGTTGGCCTGGGTGTCGGCGTGCAGCCCGGAGACGAAGATGATCCCCGCCACACCGCGCTCGAGCAGCAGGTCGACGTACTCGTCCTCGGTGACGCCGCCGGGGGTCTGCGTGCACAGGACCGGGGTGTAGCCGTGCTGGGCGAGCACCGTCTCGATCACCTGCGCGAACGCCGGGAAGATCGGGTTCTCCAGCTCGGGCACCACCAGGCCGACCAGCCCGGCGCTGCGCTCGCGCAGCCGGGTGGGCCGCTCGTAGCCGAGCACGTCCAGGGCCGTGAGCACGGCCTGCCGGGTGCTGGTGGCGACGCCAGGTTTGCCGTTGAGGACGCGGCTCACGGTGGCCTCGCTCACCCCAGCGTGGGCGGCGATGTCGGCGAGTCGGGCGGTCACGAGGGGGACTGTAGCCCCTCTTGCTGCAAGCCTGCGCAAGAAGTTGTCGGAAACTTTCCGCAAGGGCTTCCCAGGGCTGAAACCTCTTGCTAACTTCCGGGCAACCGGAAAACCCGGTGACAGCCCGATGACGGGCCGCGGTCCCCTGGAGGAACGACAACCATGCACTTGACCACCAAGGCCTTCGCGGGCGTCGCGGGCCTCGCGCTGGCGCTCGCCGCCTGCTCCTCGGGGAGCGGTGGCAGCACCAACGCGTCGGCCCAGCAGTCCCCGACGGCGTCGAGCAGCCCGAGCGCCGCGGCGTCCAACGCCGGCGTCACTCTCACCGTCTGGGCCGACGACACCCGCGCCAAGCCGCTGCAGGACGTGGCCGCGGCGTTCAAGGCCGAGAAGGGTGTCGACGTCAAGGTCGTCCAGAAGGACTTCGGCAAGATCCGCGACGACTTCATCTCGCAGGCGCCGACCGGCCAGGGCCCCGACGTCATCGTCGGCGCGCACGACTGGCTGGGCAAGCTGGTGCAGAACGGCGTCGTCGCGCCGCTGCAGCTCGGCGACAAGGCCTCCGAGTTCCAGAAGGTCGCCGTCGACGCGATGAGCTACGACGGCCAGGTGTACGGCCTGCCCTACGCCGTCGAGAACATCGCGATGATCCGCAACACCGCCCTCGCCCCCACCGAGCCCAAGACGCTCGACGAGGCGATCAGCACCGGCCAGAAGCTGGTGGCCTCCGGCAAGGCGAAGTTCCCGTTCCTCGTGCAGCAGGACCCCAAGAGCGGCGACCCGTACCACCTCTACCCGCTGCAGACCTCGTTCGGCTCCACCGTCTTCGGCACCAAGGCCGACGGCACCTACGACCCCAGCAAGCTGACCATCGGCGACGCGAACGGCCTCAAGTTCGCGGCCGAGCTGGCCAAGCTGGGCAAGGAGAAGGTGCTCAGCGGCTCGATCAACGGCGACATCGCCAAGCAGGCCTTCCTCAAGGGCGAGGCCCCCTACATCATCACCGGCCCCTGGAACACCGGTGACTTCCAGAAGGCCGGCATCAAGTTCTCGGTCGACCCGATCCCGAGCGCCGGCGGCCAGCCCGCTCAGCCGTTCGTGGGCGTCCAGGGCTTCTACGTCTCGGCCAAGAGCAAGAACCCGCTGGTGGCCAACGACTTCGTCGTGAACTACCTCAGCCGCAGCGACGTCCAGAAGGCGCTCTACGAGGCCGGCGGCCGTCCCCCGGCCCTCACCTCGCTGTTCGACCAGGTCAAGTCCGACCCGGTGATCGCCGGCTTCGGCAAGGTCGGCGCCAACGGCGTCCCGCAGCCGAACATCCCGGCCATGGACAGCGTCTGGTCCGACTGGGGCTCGACCGAGATCGCCATCATCCAGGGCAAGGGCGACCCCGCTGCGCTGTGGACCAAGATGGCTAAGTCGATCCAGGGCAAGGTCAGCGCCTCCTGACCTGCCTCCGGAGCTGCCTTCTGGCCAGGCAGTTCCACCTCTAGAGCCGGGGGGGGGGGGGGGGGGGGGGCCACCGGGCACAAGCCGCGACCCCACACAAAACCACCCACACCACCCACACACCCAC
>JBQCIO010000172.1:0-8530 GCA_051953655.1 Motilibacteraceae bacterium | reverse complement strand
GTCCCCTGTCATCACTGTCTTCCCTTGGCTTTGCCACTTGCCCGCGCCTGCGTTGCCGCGTCCCGGCTGTGCCCACCCCCGGTGGGCACCACTGGCCAACCCTGGGCAGCACCCGGTCCACCCCCGGGATGCGGCGATTGCGCGCCTCCACGACCTCATCACCGTCCGCCCCGCCGGCGATGCGTATGCGCCGGCGGAAGGACTCACCGCCATGAACACGAAGGGGCTCACCCTTCGCCAGGCCGCGGAGCTGACCGGCAAGTCGGTCGACACCCTCCGCCGCTACTACCGCGACGGGAGGCTCCCCGGTGCCGGCCCGCGGCCCGGGGACCCGACCCAGCAGATCTACATCCCGCTGGACGCCCTGGCCCAGATCGGGCTGCTCGGGGCCGAGGCACTGGCTCAGGGCGAGCCGGAGGCGGTCCTGGCCCGCAAGGCCGCCGAGCGCGAGCGCGACGCCGAGCACGACGAGCTGGTGACCCTGCGCGCCGAGACCGCCGTGCAGCGCCGCGAGCTGAACCGGCTGCAGGCGGACCACGACCAGCTGTTCAAGCTGTTCGCCAGCGCGCTCAAGGGCAGGGCCGCCTGATGGGCCGGCCGCGCAAGGGCCCGTTCTTCGACGGGCAGCGCTGGCGGGCGAGCCTGCCGGTGGCCGTCGGGACCAAGCAGCAGCTCACCTTCTCTGACCCGGACGAGGCGGCCGTGCGCCGCTGGTACCGCGACGGGGAGAACGCGCTGTCCCAGCGCCGGCCGCTGCCCGAGCGGGCGGCCTACCGCTCCACGGCCCAGCCGGCTTCGGAGCTGCCGGTGGCCGCGCTGGCCGGGCGGACCCCGGCCAGCTGGTGGGCCGGACCCAGCCAGGCGCACGGGCACCGGCTGGACCAGGTCGCCGAGGCGTTCCTGCGGCACCGCTACGGCAGGCTGCGCAAGGGGCAGTTGGGCCGGCAGGACGCGGTCGACGACGACCTGCACAAGGACCTGTTGCCGTTCTTTGCCCGGCGCGGCGTGCTGGTGGTGGAGTTGGTCACCAACGAACTGGTCGGTGAGCTGGCCGAGTACCTGTCCGGCCGCCAGGCCGCCACCGTCGCGCCGGTGACGGTCCGGTGGCCGGAGCTGGACGGAGTGAAGGAGGTGACCCTCGGTCGAGCACAGGCCCTCGAGGGCCTGTCCCGTTCCACCATCAAGCGCTGGCACCACAAGGGCCTGCTGCCCAGCTGGCGGCGCGACCAGACCGACGGGCAAGTGCGGGTCGCGCTCGAGGAGCTGCGCGCGGCCGCCACCCCGGCGCAGCAGGGGAGTCGTCGCCCGCTGCAGACGACGACCGCCAGCAACAAGCTCGGCAGCCTCAAGCTGCTGCTGCAGTTCGCGGCCGCGCGGGGCATCGAGCTGACCGGGGACCCGATGCACGGCATCAGCGCCGTCCCCCCGGAGCAGGTCCGTCTCCGCGACAGCCAGCTGCCGCACATCCCGCTGCGCGAGTTCGCCGTGGTCGCTGCTCACCTCTCGGTCGTCCACCAGCTGACGATGTGGCTCGAGCGGCTCCTCGCCGTCCGCATCGGGGAGGGCTTCGGCCCGCACGTCGGCGACGTCATGGACCGCGGGGGCGACGCCGGCGGCTACCTCGTGCTGGACCGCCAGGGCGGCAAGGCGTTCACGACGCTGGTCGACGGGGTGCGGGTGCGCACCGACGAGAAGGAGGGCCTCAAGAACGATCAGTCCCACCGGGTCGTGGCGCTGCCCCGGCAGGTGATGGTCATGGTGCGGGTGGTCATCGCGGCCTTTCACACCGATCCGGTCACCGGTGAGGTCGACCTGGATGCCCGGCTGATCCCGGGGCTGCAGCAGGCCAACAAGAGCGGTCAGCAGGGCCACCGCGACGCCCTCCACCGGGCCGCGGGCCGGTCCAGCTACAACAAGGACCTGTACGGGGCGCTGACCCCCAAGCGGCTGCGGGCGTGCCTGGCCACCGACCTGGACCGTTTGGGGGTGCCCGGGACGCTGGCCCGCCGGTACCTGGGCCACCTCGCAGGGGACGACGTGCACGCCAAGCACTACCTGCTGGACCCGGCCTCCGAGGCGGAGGCGATGGCGGACTGGCGCCCGGTGACTGAGGCCATCGAGGAGCTCATCGACCGCGAGCTCGGCGGCACCGTGCTGGTGCCGACCTCCGTGCGCCCATGCTTCGGCAAGGGGAACCCGCTGTACCAGCGCCAGCCGCACATCGAGGCGACCCTGGCTGCATGCGGCTGGTTCCTGGAGCCCCGGACCGACAACGAGGAGGCGCTGCTCGGCTGCGCGCAGGTCGCCGACATCCTCGGCATCACCGAGTCCACCACGCGCAGGCAGCTGCGCGAGGCGACCATCCCCGGCGGCGAGCTGGTGCGCCGGGAGGGGCGGGAGGTGTGGATGTGCCGCCCGGCGGGCCTGGACGAGCACCGTCAGTGGCTCGCTGACCACCCGACCATCGACCAGCTGTCCGACGAGCTCGGCCTGACCTACCACCAGTTGTACGCGCTGATCGGGGAGCTGGACCTGCCGACCGTGCAGCGACGCAAGGGCGGTGAGGTCCGCCTCCTGCCGGAGGCAGTGACCCGGGCGCGCCAGGAGCAGGACGCTCGCCGGCAGGCCGGCGAGCGTGCCATGCCGCTGAGCGTGGCCGCGGTCGAACTCGGCGCTCCCGTGCTGTTGCTGGAGAACCTGGTCCGCCGCGGGGTGCTCAGCCTCGACCCCGAGGCCTCAACGCCCCGGGAGCGGTGGGTGACCCGCGCCTCGGTCCTGGCCTACGCCGCCACCCGCGCCGCTAGTCCCCAGCCCGTGCGGCCGGGAGAGCCGGCGGTGCCCGACGCCCAGGCGCGAGCCATCACCGGCCTGACGCGGCCCGGGCTGGCCGCGCTGGTACGTGCCGGTGTCCTCATCGCAGACAGCCGTCAGCGCCGCCAGCACATCACCCTCGCCAGCATGCGGAGGTGGGCCACCGGCGCCGGCCGCGACGACGTCCTGCAACGGTTGGCGGCGTGGCAGGCCGGCGGGCCTCCCCAGGGTCAGGGCTAGGTGTAGCTATAGCAACCCAGATGTTCGATGTCGTCGTGCGGGCCGCCCGGTCGCGGACGTGTTCTAGTCCGAGAGAGTGCCTCGTGCGCCCGGACAAGGTAGCGACGCCACGCTGCATCTTCGGCTGCTGTAGTGAATCGCGCGTGGTCCTCATCGCGCCACGGGTCGCCGATGATCAGCAGCGCGCTCAGGTGACTCCCATGAGTGCCGCGAAGCTCCTCGGCAGCCTTGGCTTCGATCTGCCGCACGCGCTCTCGGGTGATGCCGAGGGGCTTGCTGATCTGTTCCAGGGTCTGCTGCTCGTCGCCGTCGAGGCCGTGGCGAGCACGAAGAACAGATCGAGGTCTCTGGCCGAGGCCGGTGAGGACCCTGTCGATCTCGTCAGCAATCAGCGCGGCGAACGCAAGCTCGTCAGGCCCTGGGTCTTCCTGTGGGAGGCCAGCGAGGACGTCCAGAACGGTGGGCGCGTCGGGCAGGCCGGTCGGGTGCTCGAGGGAGACGGTTTGGTCGAGCTCGAGAAGACTTGTTCGCACCTCGGCGATGGTGCTGCCGAGGTGTGCAGCGACCGCGGCGAGGTCTGCGACCCCGTCGGGACGTGCACCGGCGTCGGCGAGGGCGGCGGCGCGGACACGTCGGTTGACCTCGACCCGGTGGACGGGGATGCGGATGGTCCGGTCGACGTCGTCGCAGGTGCGGGAGATGGACTGGCGGATCCACCAGGTGGCGTAGGTGCTGAATCGGTTGCCGAGGCTGCCGTCGAACTTCTCGGCGGCACGGATGAGCCCTTCGTTGCCTGCCTGGACGAGGTCGAGCGTGTCCATGGAGACGGTGCGTCGGTGACGGATGGCGATGTGCACAACGAGGCGGAGGTTGTGCTCGATGAGGAGGTTGCGGGCTGCGTGTCCGTCGGCGACGGCGGCGTGGTCGGCGGGAAGGAGGTGGGTGGGCGTGGTGCCCTCGTCAAGCCGGGCCTTGGCGGCCAGGCCGGCATGGACGCGGCGGGAAAGTTCGACTTCCTGGTGGGCGGTCAGCAGCGGGAGCCGACCGGCCTGGGCCTGGTAGATGGCCAGGAGGTTGAGGTCCTTCCCCTTGTCGTCGCTGTCGTCGTCCGCGGGGTCGCTGTCCGCGCTGTCGTGGGTGCCCGCGACACGGAGGCTGGGCGTTGGGCCCTCGACCACGGGGACCGCCGCAGCCTCTGGCAGCTCCCGGTCGGAGACAGGCACGTCCGCGGGCGGGCGGTCGGTCCGACCGGCGAGTGGCGCGGTGGACCGGTAGCCAAGTAGATCGGCGAGCGTCAGGGTCACGGAGCCGTCCCCGGCGCGCGCTGCAAGCGTGACTCGGAGACGTGATGCCCGCTCGGCTCGGTCAAGGTGTTCAGAGGCGACGCGGGGCGCTGGGACGTGCGCGTCCCCGGGTACGTCGTCCGGGTCGTCGTTCTGTGTCTCCCCGAAAGGGGGCGTAAGGGTCCGGACCAGCTGCGCGCGTGCCTGATCGCGCGTGGGCAGGGCGCCCAGCTCTGCGGCGAGGCGTCGCAGCTGGACGGTGGCTTCGACCCACGAGATTCCCGTCGTCACCGTCTCCTCCCCCTGGGTCTCGTTTTGGACCGCTGTCCCCGACGGGGCGTCTGCTGGTCCCTCTGGCCGGCGCACCGTCGTCCGGGTCACCGTAGCCGCGAGGACCGACGCAGGACGGCACGATGCTGCGCGAACCCTGCACGCTCTGGCTGCGTCGGCGCCCCCGCGTCCCTCGCCGCGCTCCCCGACTTGCCGCGGGACTGCGTCGAGCAAGCCAGGGGAGGCCCGACCGAGCGCGCCCCGGTTAGCCCAAGCAGCGTCATGTCGCCGCTTGCTGCGCCGCTGTCGGTCGGTCAGGGCAGGATGGCCGCCAGGGAGTGACCAGGGGTCACTGTCAGCAAGCAGCGTCTACGACGGGGGGCAGGGGTTGGTGCACGACGGGGCGGACTGGGGGGATGCAGCGCAAACCAACATCGGCGCACGTCCCACGTTGCGTGCCGTCCCCAGCGGAGGTGCGGCCCCGTCCCCGACCGACCTCGCCCGAGCGTTGAGCCGTCGCCCGGTCGCGTCGCCGAGGTCCGCTGACTTGGTGACGACGTCTCCGGCCCACGGGTTCGGCGGCCCTCGCGCCCCGGAGGGCCCCAAGGGTCCGGACGGTCGCGGAGACGGTGAGGGGCCTGCTGACGGCTCTTTGCCCGCATCGCTGGCGCACGTGGTGGCGTTGGGGCATGCGGCTGCTGAGGCCGGTCGAGATGGCACCGGGGCCGGCCTGCGTCTGCTGGTCGGTGTCCCCGTCCGCCGCCTGTCCGCCGCCGCGCTGGCTCTCGGCGCGCTCAGCGGGCTGCCTCGGGCCGGGCAGGGCTGGTGCGCGGACTGCTCGCACACGCGAGTAGGTACAGGCACCCGAGTCGCCGCTTATGTGGACGGGCGCCACGAGGACGGGGTCGTGACCCGTGACGGCGACCGGTGGACGGTCGCCGGCGTAACGCTGACGCGGCATCACGACACGGTGTTCGCGCTGCCGGAGGGGTTCCCGCAGCGCGCCCCCGCGGCGGTCTCGCCGGAGCTGATGTCGTGGGTTCCCGGGCTGCTCGGAACGAGCCCGGCCCTGACCGTGTGGGAGCTGCTGCGGGCGTGCGCGCACCCCGTCGTCGTGCTGGAGCGGCAGGGGCAGGTGGAGGAGGACGCGACCGCGCTGTCGCTGCACCCGGCGTGCCGGTCAGCGGGTGTCGTGCTCACGGTGGGGCGGTCCATCGCGGCTTCGTGGTATCGGGCTTCGGTCGTGCTCGTCCCGGGGCGGCTGCCGGTCGAGGAGGTCCCGTGGATGCAGCTGCTGCAACCCTCGCTGGTCGTGACCGTCGGCGCGTCGGGTCTGGCGGGGCTTTCGGTGAATCCGTGGCCCGATGTGCCGGTCGTGTCGTTGCTGGCGCGGCGGAGACACCGGGATGTGATGGCCGCGGAGATGTTCGCGCTTCGGCAGTGGGAGCGCGTCGGGGTGAGTGGCGACGAACCGGGCTTTGTCGGCGGGGCCGGCGTCGAGGTGTCAGTGTGGCGTGAGCCCACGGCGAGAGCCCAGGGTTGGCAGGCGGGCACGTTCCCCGAGGCAGATGATCCGGGCGGGGACGAGTTCCACGGCGAGGACGACTGGTGAGCGGACTCATCACCGACTCGAGGTCGCTGGCGGCGTGGGAGATTGCGTCGAAGGTTCGGGTCCAGATCGACCGGTACACCTGGCCAGAGATGGACGCCCTCGAGATCGCGCTGCGGCGGCTGCGCCCGTTCCAGGTGGCCTCGGCCGTCGCCGGTGAGGTGTGCGGCGCCGCTTGGTTGGCGGCACGGTCGTTGAAGGTTGCGCCCTTGCCTCCTGTGGTGGTCGGTGACGCCCTGCGCGCGGCTTCCGCAACGGCACAGGCGTGCGTGGACGACGGGAGCGCGGGGTCGTTCGCCGCCGAGATGATCGGGCTCGCGGTCGCGTGCGAGGCGCTAGCCGGGTCGGTGTCGCCCGCGGCGGAATGGGCCGCGGACACTCTCAGCGCCTTCGGGGCCGGCTCGGACGGGCGGCCGGAAGCTGTTGTCGTCGTCCCGGGGCGAGAGCGCGCGCTCGTCGAGAGGTGGTTGCGCGAGGAAGGGTTCGACTGTGTCGACGTAGTCACTCCCCCGGACCTCGGCGACGGTGACCGGTGGCTCGTGCAGGTCTTCGTCGGGAACCTCGCGTACGCGCACGGGGGGAGGGGCCTGGAGCCGGACCAGAAGCGCCGCGACGCGAGCTGGCTGGTGACCGCGCCGGTCGCTGCGGACGTCCGCTGGGCGCTGCCGTTGCGCAGCGGGGCGACGGCGTGGTCGTGGATGCTCGAAGGCGGCGACGTCGCTTCCTGGAGTCTCGAGGTCTTTGAGCGGGACCTGCCTTCGACGCGGCCGGCCGCGCCCGGGCCGAGTGACGGCCTCACTGTCGGCGCGGTGGCTGCAAGCGCGGCGCGTCGTCTTGACGGCACTGACCTCGCTCGCGAGACCGACCCGGTTGGCTTGAATGACCCGGACGAGCTGGAAGACACCTACGGCTTCGAGGACGACTCGTGGTGGCTGCCTGACGGCGTCGGGGTTCGGGAACCGTCGCTGGGCGCCGTGGCTGCGGCCATGGCTTCGAGCCTGGAGGGGGCCTCCACGGCTGGGGGTAGGGACTGGACCGCTCAGGGCGGCGCGATGGGCGGCACCGGAGGCTGCGCCCAGGGACGTGTCCACCGGAGTGCCGAGGCTTTGCTGGTGCCTGCGTTTGGTGTGCGTGTCGCCGCAGGCATGAGCGTGTGGTGGCCGACGGCCGGGACCCCCCGGCCTCTGGTCGTCGACGTCAACGACACCGAGAGCGTCGACGTCGTGCGCATGGACGTCCAACGGGTCGTCCGCGGTGACGTGCTCGCGCTGCCCGCTGGGTCGTGGTTCGACGATGCGGTCCGGACGCGGGCCGAGGAGTTGCTGCGCGTCGAGCACGGCTGGAGCCGCAGGGACGGGGAGACAGCGACTGTGACTCTCGCTCGGCTGCGCGAGGGTCTGCTCGGCCGGGTAGTCGCCGACGGTCTCGAGCAGGTGGTGGTGGCGCTCGCCTGTGCAGGATCACCGCCACAGCATGCGCGGGCCCTGTGCTGGTCGGCGCTGCGTGAGGACTTCGCCGGACCGCGGGGCCGCAAGGTCCTTGCCGCGGTCGCGTCGCTGCTTGATGACGGTGCGCTGCCGACCAAGGGGCGGCTGCTGAACGCCCTGCAGGCCGCGCGCGCGGACGCAGACCAGGAACTGCGCGACGCCATCGCCGCCGAGCTCGCACTGGTCGATGGGTGGGACGACGACATCGAGGACGGCGGCTCTGTCGCGGTCGCCGTGCCTGGTCTCGGCGCTGTGCTGGTGAGCCTGGCGACCGCGACTGGCCATGCTGCGACGGGTGACGGGGGTGCTGGCCCTACCGCGGAGCCTGCCGGCGTGGTGCGGGTGCCGCCAACGTTGCTGGGTCTGCCACTGGACGCAACCGGCGCACCCGACGCACACATGGCCCGCGCGACAGGGACGATCACGATCCGGGTCCCGGGCGCGACCGAGAACTTGGCGACTGACGGGGGCAGGAACGGGGCGGACGAGCGATGGGTGGCGACGCAGTGACGGTTGCAGGGACAGGGAAGGCCGGCAAAGGCGGTGGCGTGGCTGGCAGCGACATTGGGGCTGGCGCCGTCGACAAGGACGGCGTGGATCGTGCGGCCGGTAACGGTCGAGAGGCCAGCTCGGCTGACGCTGTTAGGGGTGCCGCGCTGACCGCGGCCTCGATCGCTGGAACGCTGGACGCCCAGCAAACCAGGATGATGATCATCGACGCGTTGCGCCGAGACGGCGGGCTCAACCGGTGGATGCAACGAGGAACCCGTCGAGGGCTTCGGCGGGAGTCTGCCAGTCCAGGGTCTCGCGGGGTCGGGTGTTGAGCTCCT
>JBQCIO010000171.1:0-12949 GCA_051953655.1 Motilibacteraceae bacterium | reverse complement strand
GAAAGGCGCTGGTGACGGGTGGTGCCGGGCGCTGGGCGACTTCTGCGGCCCGCTCACGGCCCGCAGGTTATCGTTCCCTTTGGGTCGGGGGCACCCGGAGCCAAACCTATTGGCTCTGGGTGCCCCTGACCCAATGCTGTTGATCTTGGGCCCGGTCCTCACCGCCGGCCGGCCGCGGGACCGCACCATCGACCCGCCGCCGTCACCAGCGCCGTTGACCGTGCACGGTCTTACCGGCGCCGGGGCGCGAACCCGAGGCCGAGCAAGAACCCGGATCCCTCGCCCCCCGCCTGGATTGAGCACGAGCACCCCGGGTACCCGCGCCCCATGGACCTGTCCCGCCCGCTCGACGTCGTGGAGAACGCCGCGGTCCTCGACCGCGTCTCCGGCCCGCTGACCCGCGTGGTGCAGAGCGCGCTCGGACCGCGCACGCTGCGCGACCTGCTGCACGGGGTGCAGCTCGGTCATCCCACCCACCCGGCGCTGGTGCAGCTGCCGGTGGGGGCCTTCATGTCCTCGGCGCTGCTCGATGCCGTGCCGGGCCAGGAGCGTGCCGCCACGATGCTCGTCGGCACCGGCGTGTTCAGCGCGCTGCCGGCCGCGGTCGCCGGGCTCGCCGACTGGTCGCAGATGCACCCGCAGCAGCAGCGGGTCGGGATCGTGCACGCGGGCTCGAACGTGGTCGGGCTCTCGCTCTACGCCGCCTCGCTGGTGGCGCGGCTGCGCGGCGGGCACGGCCGGGGCAAGACGCTCGCCCTGGCCGGGCTCACCGCCCTCTCCGCGGGCGCGTTCCTCGGCGGCCACCTGTCCTACCGGCAGGCCGGCGGCGCCAACCACGCCGAGGACGTGCCGCACCTGGTGCCCTCGGGCTGGAACGACCTGTGCGCCGTGGACGACCTGCCCGCCGACGGCACGCCGACCAGGCGCGAGCTGGGCGACGTCCCGCTGCTCGTCGTCCGCTCCGGCGACCGCGTCGACGTCCTCTCCGACCGCTGCTCGCACCTGTCCGGGCCGCTGTCCGAGGGCGAGCTGACCGAGGACGGCGCCTGCATCCGCTGCCCGTGGCACGCCAGCGAGTTCCGGCTCGCCGACGGGTCGGTGGCGCACGGTCCGGCCACCGCGCCGGTGCACGCCTTCGACGTCCGCGTCACCGCCGGGCGGGTCGAGGTGCGGCTCGCGAACGCCGGCTGAGCGTCAGCCGGCCTGGACGTTCTTCTCGACCTGCTCCTTGAGGTTGCGCACGCTGGCGTCCACGGTGTGCTGCACCACCCCGCCGAGCATGCCGCCGATCAGCCGGCCCAGCATGCCGCCGGGCATCTCGTAGGACACCGTGAAGTCGATCGCGGTGCCCTCGCCGTCCGGCGTCATGGTCCAGTGGCCGGACTGGCCGAACCCCTTCACCGGGTCCCAGCCCAGGGCGGCGCCCTCGTCGTAGGTGGTGATCTCGACGGTCGTCACGAGCTCCTTCGGCCCCACGTGCAGGCCCGCGCGAAACTGCGACCCCAGGCCGCGCTCGGGTCCCGCGCAGTGCTCCCAGGTGCTCAGGCCCTCGACGTAGCGGGGCGGGTTGGCCGGGTCGGCGGCGTAGGCGAAGACGGCGTCGGGCGCGGCGGCGACGACGGCGTGGGCGGTGACGCTGGGCACTGCGGCCTCCTCAGGCTGACGGAGCTGGATGTGACGGTGGCGGCGTCGAACCGCCCGTTCTCGTTGCCCTGGCGGGAAAACCGCCGTGGAGCAGGTCGGTGATGCTCGCGACCAGCGCGGGCCGGTCCACGACGTCGGGATGGTCGAGCCACCAGTCCCCCGCGCGCTGGACGGCTCCGGCCATCGCGTGCGACCAGACCACCGGGGTGGGGTCGGGGTCGTCGTCGGGCAGGGCCAGCGCGTGCCGCAGGGCGGCGGCCAGCACCGCGGCGAAGCCGCCGAGGAACGCCTCCACGTGCCCGCGCACCTCCGGCGCGGCCGCCGCCTCGCCGCGCACGAGGAAGAGGTAGGTGGCCGGCCGCTCGGCGATGAAGCCGAGGTAGGCGTCCACGACGGCCGCGGTGGACGCCCGCACGTCGGTCGTGTCGCGCCCGCCCAGGGCCTCCCGGAGCAGCGCCATGAGCCGCCCGGTGTGCCGCTCGGCCAGAGCCCGGTAGAGCCCGCTCTTGTCGCCGTAGTGGCGGTAGAGCACCGGCTTGGTGATGCCGGCCTCCGCGGCGATGGCGGCCATCGACGCCCCCGGCCCGATCGCGTGCACCGCCCGGTCGGCGGCGTCCAGGAGCTCCTCGCGGCGCCGGGCGCGGGTGCCGTCGAGCTCGCCGGCTGCGGCCTCGCTCACGCGCCCACCTCCCTTGACAGCCGTTACCAGGGGTTACAGCATGCGGAGGTTACCGCAGGTAACACCAGGGCCGACGGTCACGCGGACAGCGCGACCGGACCGCGCGCCGACGCCAGACGACACGACACCGGAGGAACGGGTGGCCTTCAGCCTCGAGCTGACCGAGGACCAGCAGCAGCTGCGCTCGTGGCTGCACGAGTTCGCCGAGCGGGTCATCCGCCCGGCGGCCGCGGAGTGGGACGAGCGCGAGGAGACCCCCTGGCCGGTGCTGCAGGAGGCAGCGAAGGTCGGCGTCTACGACCTGGAGTTCTTCGGCACCCAGTGGTTCGACCAGACCGGGCTCGGCATCCCCATCACCATGGAGGAGCTGTTCTGGGGCGACGCCGGCATCGGGCTGTCGATCGTCGGCACCACCCTGGCCGCCTCGGCGGTGCTCACCAACGGCACGCCCGAGCAGATGGGCGAGTGGGTGCCGCAGATGTTCGGCACCAAGGACGACGTCAAGCTCGGCGCCCTGTGCGTCTCCGAGCCCGACGCCGGATCGGACGTCTCGTCGTTGCGCACCCGCGCCGTCTACGACGAGGCGTCGGACACCTGGGTGCTGAACGGCACGAAGACCTGGGCCACCAACGGCGGAATCGCCGACGTCCACGTGGTGGTCGCCAGCGTGGACCCCGAGCTCAAGGCACGTGGCCAGGCGTCCTTCGTGGTCGGCCCGGAGTTCAAGGGCAAGGGCCTCGCCCAGGGCCAGAAGTTCCGCAAGCACGGCATCCGTGCCTCGCACACCGCCGAGGTGGTGCTGGACGACCTGCGCCTGCCCGGCTCGGCGCTCCTGGGCGGCAAGGACAAGCTCGACGAGCGGCTCGCGCGGGTCCGCGAGGGCCAGAAGGCGCGGGGGCAGGCCGCGATGGCCACGTTCGAGGCCTCCCGGCCGGCCGTGGCCGCACAGGCCGTCGGCATCGCCCGCGCCGCCTACGAGGTGGCCCTGGACTACGCGAGGACCCGCGAGCAGTTCGGCCGGCCGATCGCGATGAACCAGGGCATCGCCTTCACCCTGGCCGACATGAAGGCCCGCATCGACGCCGCCCGCCTGCTCACCTGGCGGGCGGGATGGATGGCGCGCAACCAGGTGCCCTTCACCGCCGGCGAGGGCTCGATGGCCAAGCTGGTCGCCGGGGAGACCGCCGTGTGGGTGACCGAGAAGGCGATCCAGGTGCTCGGCGGCAACGGCTACACCCGCGACTACCCGGTGGAGCGGATGCACCGCGACGCGAAGATCTACACGATCTTCGAGGGCACCAGCGAGATCCAGCGGCTCATCGTCTCCCGCGCCG
Organism: Motilibacteraceae bacterium; assembly: GCA_051953655.1. Taxonomy (GTDB): domain Bacteria; phylum Actinomycetota; class Actinomycetes; order Motilibacterales; family Motilibacteraceae; genus JBQCHF01. The sequence goes on along the minus strand of JBQCIO010000171.1, from coordinate 9,292 downwards.
TGACCGGCCTGCAGATCCCATGACCGACCTGCAGAACCGGGCATCCTGACTCCGTGACGCACGCCGACCGCAGCCGTGTCGCCGTCGCGGCGCGCCTGGCCCGCGGCGTCGCCCACCGGTCCGCGGCCCTCCCCCTGCACGCGCTCGGCCGGGTCGCCGACGCCGGTCCGCTCGGGCTGCCCAAGCCGGCGGGTCTCGGGCCGGCCGAGGCGGCGGTGCTGCTCGAGGCCGGCGTCGCCGACCCCTTCCTGCGTCCCGACCGCGCGGTGCAGGCGCTGCTCACCCTGCAGCGCTGGGGCCCCACGGCGGCGGCCGGCTACCTCGTCGCCGCCGCCGTCGACGGCGCCCGGACGGCGGTCGAGGACGAGGACGGGACGGTCTCGTTCGCCGAGCTGGCGGACCGCGCCCGCCGGCTGGCCGGGGTGCTGCAGGACCGCGGCGCCGGCCCCGGTGCCCCCGTCGCCCTGGCCGCCCGCAACAGCCGCGCCTACGTCGAGGTGCTGGTGGCAGCCGCCCTCGTCGGCGCCGACGTCCTCATGGTCAACAGCGGCATGGCGCCGGCGCAGGTGGGCGGCGTCGCCGCCGACCGGGCGGCGCGGCTCCTCGTCGCCGACCCGGACCTCCAGCCGCTGTTCTCCGACGTCCCGTCGGAGGTCCCCCGGCTGGTCACCGGGACGGGGCCGGGCGGACTGGACCGCCTCGTGGACGCGGTCGCGCCGGCCGGCCTGCAGCCGCCGGCGTCGCCGGGCCGCGCTGTGGTGCTGACCTCCGGCACCACCGGCGCACCGCGCGGCGCGGTGCGGCCCACGCCCAAGGGGCTCGGCCCCGCCGCCTCGTTCCTGTCCCGCATCCCGCTGCGGGCGGCTGAGCCGACCCACGTGGCGGCCCCGCTGTTCCACACCTGGGGCTACGCCAACCTGCAGCTGGCCACTGCGCTGCGCTCCACGCTGGTGCTGCGCCGGCGGTTCGACCCCGAGCAGGCACTCGCCGCTGTCGAGTCCTCGGGCGCGACGGCGACGGTGGCCGTTCCGGTGATGCTGCAACGACTTCTGCAACTGCCGATCGAGGTGCGCCGCCGGCACGACGTGTCCTCGCTGCGCGTGGCCGCGGTCAGCGGCTCGGCGCTGCCCGGGCCGCTGGCGCTGGCGTTCATGGACGCCTTCGGCGACATCCTCTACAACCTCTACGGCTCCACCGAGGTCTCCTGGGCGGCCATCGCCACGCCTCGGGAGACGCGCCTCGCTCCGGGCACCGTCGGCCGCCCACCGCTGGGCACCCGGATCCTCGTCCTGGACGGGGACGGACGGCCGGTCCCGCCCGGCGGCACCGGGGCGGTCTACGTCGGCAACGAGCTGCTCTTCGACGGCTACACCAGCGGGCCGCCCAAGGACGCGGTGGACGGCTGCCTGGCCACCGGCGACCTCGGTCACGTCGACGCCCGCGGGCTGCTGTTCGTCGACGGCCGCGCGGACGACATGGTGGTGAGCGGCGGCGAGAACGTCTTCCCCGGCGAGGTCGAGTCCGCGCTGCTCGCCCGGCCCGAGGTGCGCGACGCGGCGGTGGTCGGGGTGCCGGACGAGAGGTTCGGCCAGGCGCTGGTGGCGTTCGTGGTGCCGGCGTCCCCCGACGTCGACGCCGTCGACCTGCGCGAGGCGCTCAAGACGTCGGTGGCGCGCTACGCGGTGCCCCGCGAGGTGCGGCTGGTGGACGAGCTGCCCCGCAACGCGACCGGCAAGGTGCTGGCCCGCGAGCTGCGGGAGCAGGTCACCGGGTGAGGGGCTCCAGCCACCGCAGCACCGGGTCGCGCAGCGTCTCCCACCCCTTGTAGGACACGGTCGCGCCGGGAGCGGTGCGCAGCGCGAGGGCCAGGTCGGCAGCCGATTCCGGGTGCGCGGTCACGAGATCGGCGAGGGTCCGCACCGTGGTGCGGATCGTGAACAGCACGCTGCCGGACGGCATCCGCCGCAGCGTCTGGCGCTCCACCCGGAAGTGCACGTGCTCCCCGACCAGCTCCGGCGCCGCTGCCAGCTGCTCGGCGGAGGCGCGCCGGCCGGCCGGGTCGGGCTGGAAGAGGTCCGGGCTGTCCAGCAGCGTCCAGTTGGCCCGCTGCTGCGGCTCGGGGCCGATCCGGTCCATGGCCTTGTCGCTGGCCACCGCCAGCCGGTCGGCGTAGCCGGCCACCGACTCGTGGATGCCCTGCATGTCCTGACCGAGCTTGTCCGCCAGCCGCCAGCGGGAGGGGAAGCACAGCGAGGCCGCACCTAGGACGTAGCTGCGAACGTGGCCGCGGCTGTGCCCGCTCCCCCGCGCCACCATGAGGCACAGGTCCTCCTGCACCAGCCGGCCGGCGGCGTCGAGCGGGTGCAGCTGCGGGGTCAACGACGGCTCCCGGCGCTCGCGCAGCGCCGGGTCGTACTCGGTCAGCCACGTCCGCACCGCGGCCAGCACCTCCGCGGAGCCGGCGGCGACGTCGTCGTCCGGCAGCGCGGCGAACACCTCGTCGTGGCGCTGGGCGAGCAGCCGGTCCTTGAGCGCGAGCTCGGCGTCCGCGTCGGCGTCCACCAGCAGCCACTCCGCCTCGGGCACCGGGCGCAGGCCCACGGTGAGCCGCAACGGTCGGCCGTCGAGCGGGACCAGGTCCAGCCGGTCGCTCCCCATGGCTCCTCCCACCTCTCGCCTGCCCGCTCCCGCCACCCGATTCCTACCTGACCACCCCGTGGACGCCGGCCGTGGACCGGCGTATTAGGGTCCGCTGCGCCGTACCGCCCCACCTCAGCACACGACGGAGCGTCCCCGTGACCACCAGCCCCGACGTCGTCGCCCCGGCGACCGTCCGCGACGTCCGCACCCCCGACGGGCGCACGCTGCGCACCTACGAGGCCGGGGACCCCGACGGCCTGCTGGTCCTGGTGCACCACGGCACCCCGTGCTCGGGCGTGCTCGCGCCGTGGTGGGCGCAGGACGCGGCGGAGAAGGGCATCCGGCTGGTCGGCTACGACCGCCCCGGCTACGCCGGGTCGGACCGGCACGCCGGCCGCTCGGTGGCCGACGTCGCGGCCGACGCGGTCGCCATCGCCGACGCCCTGGGCGCCGAGCGGTTCGCCACCTGGGGCGTCTCCGGCGGTGGCCCGCACGCCCTCGCCTGCGCCGCGCTGCTGCCCGACCGCGTGGTCGCGGCCGCCACGCTGGCCTCGGTGGCGCCCTACGGCGCGGACGGGCTCGACTGGTTCGCCGGCATGGGCCAGGACAACCTGGACGAGTTCGGGGCCGCGCTGGAGGGCGAGGCGCCGCTGCGCGACTACCTCTCGGCCGCCTCGGCCGGGCTCGTCGCCGCCCCGCCCGGGGCGCTGGCCGACGAGATGCGCTCGCTGCTGCCCCCGGTCGACGTCGCGGCCCTCACCGGCCCGGTGGGCGAGTTCAGCCAGGAGTGGCTGGTGGGCGGCCAGCGCGCCGGCTACGAGGGTTGGCTCGACGACGACCTCGCCTTCGCCCGCCACTGGGGCTTCGACCTGAGCGACATCCGCGTCCCCGTGCTCCTGCTGCAGGGCCGGCACGACCTCATGGTCCCGTTCGCCCACGGCGAGTGGCTGGCCGGGCAGATCCCCACCGCGCAGCCCCGCCTGACCGACGACGACGGCCACATGACCCTCATCGCCGACCTCGCCCCGGTCCACGCCTGGCTGGTCCACCAGGCGTCGTAGGCCGACCACGCGGGGCTGCAACGGTGTATCTCGGGCGCTCGGCGTCGCGGACCGTGCGGCGCACAGCCACCCGCGCGGGGTGGCGTGAGGTCGCCGGCTAGCTTCCCTCGTCGTAGCGCGCCGTGGAGATGGCGCGCACCGTCTCCTCGACGCCCCAGGCCTCCGAATCGGGGATCTGCGGGACGAAGCCGACCAGCACGCCGTCGCGCATGATCTGCGCCTCCAGCCCGGCGGCGCCGTCGGCGTCCCACAGCGCCTCGCGGCCGTCGCCGAGCGGCACCCGCACCGCGCAGCGGTACATCCCCAGCCGGGCCACCGCCGCGATGAGCCCCAGCTCCCGCAGCCCCGCGACCACCTGCTCCGCCTCCTGCTCGCGCATCCCCCGATCCTGTCAAAGCCGACCGTGGCGTGCGCGCCGGGGCCGAGGACCGATCGCGGACTCTCCGGTCAGCAGGTTCCGCCCTGGCGGTGAGGGGGTACGGTGGGTCTCGGCGTCGGCCCGATCCATGGCCCCGGGCTCCAACATTCGCCGCTACGAGCGGCCACGCGCCGTGAGGCGCCTGGCGGGCCGGCGCCGCCAGACCTGCCAGACCACGAGGGGCCGGGAGCATCGCGCCCGGCCCCTCGTCGTCACTCTCCCCTTCCGGCTAGCGCACGTCGCGCCCCTTCCGCTGGCCCTTGAGCGGGCTCGGCGCGATGCGGATCCTCATGCTGGTGCCGCGCTGCTGCTGCACGGTGATCCGCACCCCCGCGTCACGCACCTTCACCCCGGTGAGCGGGATGGCCGGGTCGTCGTACGAGCGGGTGTCGTCGAACACCGGCTGGGCGCCCTGACCGCGCACGTAGCTCGGCCGGCCCTGCCAGTGCAGGGTGAACGAGTCCGGCCGCTGCAGGCCGAACGTGGCGTCGTAGACCTGCACCCGACTGCGCCACGGCTTGCCGTCGATCCGGTAGATCGGCCGCGGGTGCGCGTCGATCGGCAGGATCAGCCCCTCCCCGGGGTGCTCGCTGGTGTTGTTGTCCACCTGCGAGGTGTCCCAGTAGGAGACCAGCAGCCCCTGCTGGTACGGGAAGTGCTCGACCCGGTTGGGCTGGTCGGGCAGGAACCCGAAGTTGTAGGGACCGGTCTCCAGGTAGCGGTCGTAGGAGATGTAGCTGCGGTTGGAGGCGATGTAGAAGTTGGCCGCCGCGCTGGTGACCGTGCTGCCGACCGCGGTGAAGCCGTCGGCGGTCCAGCCGCCGTCGCCGGACTCCGCCCCGTCGGTGAACAGGGTCTGGCCACCCGCGGTGACGGCGACGTCGTCGGCGAAGAATCCGATGCCGCCGACGGCCGGGTCGGTCACGTAGTGGAACCGCAGCCCGACGGTCTTGCCGGCGTAGGCGGACAGGTCGGCCGTGGCGGCCACCCAGTCGCCCTTGCTGGTGCCGTCGATGCCGTAGCCCTCGTCCGCGCCGTTCCCGATCGACGTCGGGATCGGCGTCCAGTCCCCGCCGCCGTCCTTCACCTCGACGTAGGCGTAGTCGCACGGGTCCGGGCCGCAGTCCTCGATGTCCCAGTTGGCCTGGAAGGACAGCGTGGCGGGGGCGTCGGCCGGCAGCGTCACCTCACGGCTGAGGCTGGCGTCCAGGTCGTTCCCCTTGCCGCTCCACCAGCTCTTGGCTCCCGAGGCGGGTGGCACGAGCTGGTTCACGACCTGCTTGTCCGGCAGCGGGACGACGACGCCCTGCGGCTTGCGGCTGTTGTACTCGTGCGGGCCGAGCTCCAGCGTGCGGGTCGTGCCGGCCGGCACGATCTCGTAGTCCAGCCAGCCCAGCTGCAGCTTGTCCCACGCCGACAGGTCGCCGGGCCGGGTGCCCAGCGGCTCACCCTTGGCGTTGAGCCGGCTCTGCGCCATCAGCGTCCAGTACTCCACGCCGTTGTCGCCGCCGGACGTGTCGTAGTGGTCGGGCAGGCCGAGGTCGTGGCCGTACTCGTGGGCGAAGACGGACAGGCCGCCGTTCTCCGGCTGGATCGTGTAGTCGCCGACCCAGATGCCGGTGTCGCCGATCTCGGTGCCGCCCAGCGGGTTCTCCGCCGGTCCGGTCTGGCCGATCTGGTTGTTGTAGGCGTACCAGCGGTGCGACCAGATGGCGTCCTCGCCGTGGATCGGGTCGCCGTCGGCCTGGTCGCCACCGGCGTGCACGATCTGGAAGTGGTCGATGTAGCCGTCGGGCTCGTTGAAGTTCCCGTCGCCGTCGTAGTCGTAGCGGTCCCACTGGTCGAACGAGGCCAGCTCGGTCCGGATCTGCTCGGCCGTCTTGCCGGCCTTCTCCTGGTCCTTCACCCAGACGTTCACCGCGTCGCGCACCAGGGCCCAGGTGTTGGAGCAGACGTTGGAGGCGCACGGGTAGCCGTCGCTGCGGCCGTAGCGCGCCTCGTTGTAGGGCACCTTCACCCAGTCGGTGACCATGCCGTCGACCGAGTAGCGGCCCGAGGACTGCTTCTCGTAGTAGGTCTTCAGCGACTCGGTCTGATCCCCGCCGGCCTTGCCCTCACCGAAGTAGAGCTGCTGGTAGTGCTGCTGGCTGAAGTCCGGCAGCCAGTTCGTCGAGTTGTCACCCGGCGCGGGCTTCGGGATCTGGTTGTGCAACGGCCCGGCGAACTCCGTCGGCCCCGGGATGTCGGCGTTGGTGTCCTGGTCGGGGTAGTTCGGGTCCCGCTGGTCCCCGAACTCGGCCAGGATCACGAAGATCTTGTCGGTCTTCTCCCGGGACAGCTCGACGTAGCGGTCCTGGGGGGCACGGGCCCTCGTGCCGCCCTTCGCATGGGCGGCCGCGTCCTTGCCCACCTTCACCACCGTGCTCGCGCCCCTGCGGGTGGGCGTGACCTGGCCGTCCAGGACCTGGGTGAGCGCCTCCTGGCGCAGCCCGCGCCGCTTGTCCTCCATCGGGTTGACCAGCTCGTCCGACCGGACGAGCGAGGGGTCGCTGGCCACCTCCGCCACGGTTGCGGCGGGGCTGGCCTGCCCCGGCGTCGCCGCCGCGGGTGGCCCTCCGAGCGCCACCCCCGTGGTCGTCGCCATCACCAGGCCGAGCAGGCCTGCGGTCGATCTGCGCACTTGCGCCTCCCCTGGGCACACGTCTGGTCACCCCCTGTGACCGGACGAACGGACCCTAAAGGGACGGCAATGGAAAAGGGAAGGTCTTGACGACCTTCCCTCTCCAACCCGGCCGATCGTGACCGGGACGCGACCGCTCGCGCCGTGTCCGTCCTAGCGGGTGCCCATCTCCGGGTAGTCCCGCTCGGCCGCGCCGACGTAGACCTGGCGCGGACGCCCGATCTTGGTCGTCGGGTCCTCGATCATCTCCCGCCACTGCGCGATCCAGCCGGGCAGCCGGCCGAGCGCGAACAGGACGGTGAACATCTTGGTCGGGAAGCCCATCGCCTTGTAGATCAGGCCGGTGTAGAAGTCGACGTTGGGGTAGAGCTTGCGCTCGAGGAAGTAGTCGTCGGCCAGCGCGACCTCTTCCAGGCGGCGCGCGATGTCGAGCATCGGGTCGTGGTCGGCCAGCTTGGTGATGACGTCGTCGGCCGCCTTCTTCACGATGGCCGCGCGGGGGTCGTAGTTCTTGTAGACCCGGTGCCCGAAGCCCATCAGGCGGGCGCCGCCCTCGCGGTTCTTGACCCGGCGCACGAAGTCGTCGACGTCGCCGCCGTCGGCCATGATCTTCTGCAGCATCTCCAGCACCGCCTGGTTCGCCCCGCCGTGCAGCGGGCCGAACAGGGCGTTGATGCCGGCCGACACCGACGCGAACAGGTTGGCGTGGCTGGAGCCCACCAGGCGCACCGTGGACGTGGAGCAGTTCTGCTCGTGGTCGGCGTGCAGGATGAACAGCATGTCGAGGGTCTTGGCGACCAGCGGGTCGACCTCGTACTCCTCGGCCGGCACCCCGAAGGTCATCCGCAGGAAGTTCTCGGTCAGGCCGAGCTTGTTGTCCGGGTAGAGGAACGGCTGGCCGATCGACTTCTTGTAGGCGTAGGCCGCGATCGTGGGCACCTTGGCCAGCAGGCGCACCGTCGTGATCTCGACGTGCTCCTTGTCGAACGGGTCCTGGCTGTCCTGGTAGAAGGTCGACAGCGCGCTCACCGCGGAGGACAGCACCGGCATCGGGTGCGCGTCGCGCGGGAAGCCGTCGAAGAAGCGGCGCAGGTCCTCGTGCAGCATCGTGTGCCGCTTGACCCGCTCCTCGAAGTCGGCCAGCTGCTCGGCGGTGGGCAGCTCGCCGTAGATGAGCAGGTAGGAGGTCTCCAGGAACGAGGAGCGCTCGGCCAGCTGCTCGATCGGGTAGCCGCGGTAGCGCAGGACACCGGCGTCACCGTCGATGAAGGTGATCTCCGACGTGCAGGCGGCGGTGTTGGTGAAGCCGGGGTCGAGGGTGACGTGCCCGGTGTCCTTGAGCAGCGTCGGGATGCCCAGTCCCGACGGGCCCTCGACCGCCTCGGTGACCGGCAGACCCATGCTGCCGCCGGGGTGCGTGAGCTCGAACTCGGACATCCACCGTCCTCCCTCCGGCCCCGGCGCCGATGCCGGTGCGACTCCCTGCAGTCTTCCAGACCCCGGCGAGCGCGCCTCCTCGTGGTCCCTCTCGGTCCTGATCCAGCCCTCCTGATCCAGACCTCCTGACCCGGGACTACATCGCGGCCGACGGGGGTTGGACACCCACGGTGACCACTGCGGCGAGCCGGACAGAGGACCCGGGCAGAGGGCACCGTGGCGAGCCGCACAGAGCGAGGGAGTTCCGCGTTGAAGGTCGAGATCTGGTCCGACGTCGTCTGCCCGTGGTGCTACATCGGCAAGCGCCGGTTCGAGCAGGCGCTGGCCCGCTTCGAGCACCGCGACGAGGTCGAGGTCGTCTACCGCAGCTTCGAGCTCGACCCGGAGGCCCCGCCGGTCCGCGAGGGCGAGCCGGCCGCGCACCTGGCCGCCAAGTACGGCGTGCCGGTCGAGCAGGCGCGGACCATGCAGCAGCGGGTGGTCGACAACGCCGCCGGCGAGGGCCTCGAGTTCCGCTACGACATCGCCCGCGGCGGCAACACCTTCGACGCCCACCGGCTGCTCCACCTGGCCGCCGAGCGCGGGGTGCAGGGCGAGCTGAAGGAGCGGCTGATGGCCGGCTACTTCACCCAGGGCGAGCCGGTCGGCGACCGCGAGGCCCTGGCCCGGCTGGCCGGCGAGGCCGGCCTGGACCCGGCCGAGGCCGCCCAGGTGCTGGCCGACGGCACCTACGCCGACGCGGTCCGCGACGACGAGGCCCAGGCCTCCGCCCTCGGCATCACCGGCGTCCCCTTCTTCGTCCTCGACCGCCGCTACGGCGTCTCCGGCGCCCAGCCCGCCGACGTCCTCCTGAACGCCCTGCGCCAGGCCTGGTCCGACGCCCACCCGCTCACGGTCGTCGGCGGCGGTTCCCCCGGCGCTGACGCCTGCACCGACGAGAGCTGCGCGGTCTAGCGCGCGCGGTTTGCGTGAGGGGACCCCAGAACACCCACCAAAACCGTGAAAGGGACCCACCCCAGAAAAACACCCCACAACACCACCCCCCCACCCCCCGGC
>JBQCIO010000170.1:0-25768 GCA_051953655.1 Motilibacteraceae bacterium | reverse complement strand
GGCGGGAGCCGGCACCCCGGCCGTTCCTGCGCTGGCCGGCCCCGCGAGCACCACCGCGAGGGGCTCCGCAGCCCAGGCGACGACGGCGGTCACCGGCGATGGCACGCAGGCCAAGGCTGTCCCCGCTGCGCCGACCGCTGCCGCCACGCCCGCTCAGCCCGGCGCCGGCACCATCACGTCGTCGACGCCGGGCGCTGCGACGGCCGCGGCGAGCGGCGCCGCGCCGGCAGGCCCTGCGAGCCCCGCGACGCCGGCGACGCCCGCGGGATCGAGCTCGGCGACGGCGGCGGGCACTCCGTCGCGCACCCCGTCGTCCCCGCAGGCTTCAGCTGCGCCCGCGGCGGCCGGACACCAGCGCGGCCGCGGCGACCGGGCGAGCGACTCCGTGTCGCCGGCCCGTCCCCAGCCGGACCTGCCGCCGGTGGACGCGACGGCGCCGGCGGCCCAGACCGGCGCCCACCCGTCACCGTCGCCCGCCCAGCCCACGATCGACGCGACCCCGTCCGCGACCGCGGTCATCCCGGGCACCGCGCAACCTGCAGCCCCACAGCCCGTGCAAGCGGCCGCAGCACCCGCCCAGCCGGCCCTCCCGACCCCCGCCGCGACCGCCACGCAGCTGCTCCCGCAGGTCGCCGCGGTCTACCGCCGGGGCGTGGACGGGACGCACCGCGTCGTGGTCACGCTCACTCCCGACGAGATCGGTCCGGTGCGGCTCACCGTGCAGCTGCACCACGGACAGGTCGACCTGGCCCTAGCGGGCAGCAGCGAGGCAGGGCGCGATGCCCTGCGAGCTGCGCTGCCCGACCTGCGGCGGGTCCTGGAGGACGCCGGCGTGACGACCGGCCGCCTCGACGTCCGCTCGGACCTGGCCGGCTCGGGCAACCAGCCCTCATGGGCCGGGCCCGCTCACTCCGACGGAAGGTCGGAGTCGCAGGGGCGCCCGGGATCCGCTGCCTGGGCACCGCCCGGTCGGCGGGCCCAGGCTGAGGATTCTTTGGTTCAGCCGTCCTCCGGTCGATGGTCAAGAGGGGGCAGGTCCCTGGACCTGCACGTGTGATGACGAGCCCGGACACGGGTCGTCCCGACCAACCCGCCGCTTCGCTCCAGGAGGCCAGCGCATGACCAGCCCGACGCCGATCCCGACCGCTCCGGTGAGCACGGTCGCGTCCGCGCTGTCCGGCCCGCAATCGTCCGCATCGTCGGCGTCCTCGGCGGACAACAGCGCGATGGGCAAGGACGTGTTCCTCAAGCTCCTGGTCGCGCAGATGAAGTACCAGGACCCGATGAACCCGGTGCAGGGCTCCGAGTTCATCGCGCAGACGGCGCAGCTCAACAGCGTCGAGAAGCTCGACGACATCTCCAAGGCGATGACCGAGATGGTGGCGGGACAGAACCTGCTCGGCACCAGCTCGCTGATCGGCAAGACGGTCGACTACACGGCCACGGACGGCTCGACGAAGACCGGAACAGTCGCCTCGGTGCGTTTGGGCACCGCGGGCGCTTCCCTCCACGTCCTGCCGGTCGGCGCCCCCGCGGGCGCCACCGGCGACGACGTCACTGTCGGCTCGGTCACGGAGGTCCGCAACAGCTGACAGGGCCTCCGGGCCACCGTCCCCAGACCGTCAGACCCGCCGTCGGCGGGCTTCCTCTTCCAGGAGAACCTCATGCTGCGTTCGCTGTTCAGTGGGATCAGCGGCCTCCGCCAGCACCAGACGATGATGGACGTCACCGGCAACAACATCGCCAACGTCAACACCGTCGGTTTCAAGTCCAGCCAGACGGTCTTCGAGGACACCCTGAGCCAGCTGCTCAAGGGTGCCGGCGCGCCGCAGGCGGGCCTGGGCGGCACGAACCCGGCTCAGGTGGGCCTCGGCGTGCGGCTGGCCGGGGTCAACACCAACTTCGGGCAGGGTGCCGCCCAGACCACGGGCCGCACCACCGACCTGATGATCCAGGGCGACGGCTTCTTCACCGTCCGCCAGGGCGCGGAGGACCTCTACACCCGCGCGGGCGCCTTCAACTTCGACAGCGACGGCCGGCTGGTCTCGCCCGAGGGTGCGGTAGTGCAGGGCTGGACCGCGGCCAACGGGGTCATCAACACGAACGCCGCTGCGGGTGACGTGCGGCTGCCGATCGGGACCCTGCTCGCGCCGACCCCGACCCAGAACGGGGCTGTGGGGGGGAACCTGCCCGCTGGGGCGACGTCGCCGATCGTCTCCTCGATCACGGTGTACGACCCGCAGGGCAATTCCCACGACCTGTCCTACCAGTTCACCCCGCCGGTGGCTCCGGCCACCGACTGGTCGCTCGCGACGTCCCTCGACGGCGGCGCCTTCAGCGCTGGGACGGCACTCGCGTTCGACTCCGCGGGCAAGCTCACCACCGCCAGCCCCAGCGCCGTCACGGTTCCCTGGGGCTCGGTCAGCCTGGACATCTCGGGGCTGTCGAACTACGGCGGGGCGAACACCGTCGCCGCGCTGTCCCAGGACGGCTCCTCGATGGGCTCGCTGCAGGCGTTCTCGCTCTCGCCCGACGGCACCCTGGTGGGTGTCTTCTCCAACGGCCTCAAGCAGCCGCTGGCGCAGATCGCCCTGGCCAGCTTCAACAACCCGCCGGGCCTGGAGAAGGTCGGCTCGTCGATGTACCGCAACACGGTGAACAGCGGCACCGCGCAGCTGGGCACCGCCGGTTCCGGCGGTCGCGGCCTGCTCAGCTCCGGCACCCTGGAGATGAGCAACGTCGACCTCGCGCAGGAGTTCACCAACCTCATCGTCGCCCAGCGCGGCTTCCAGGCGAACTCCCGCGTCATCACCGCCAGCGACGAGATCCTCCAGGACCTCGTCAACATGAAGCGCTGACCTGCCGCAGCAGTCTGACCTCTGGCATACAGGGTCGTCTCTCGCCGCGTGAGCGGCGGAGACGGCCCTGTGCCGCTAGGGGCGGTGGCAGCCGTCATCAGCAAGATCCTCGCCCGATGCGAGGCGGGCCGCGGACAGCACACCCGAACGGGTGACGGTGCCGCCCGGAGCGCCCCAGTTGCTCAGTCAGCTCCACCTCCTACCGATCGTCGGTGTACAGGGCCGACGGATCGGCCCGACGACTTCGATCCAGGGACGGACCGACGTGATTCTGCTGACGCGCCTGAACGGGGCGGCCTTCGCCGTGAACCCCGACCTGGTGGAGCGCGCCGAGAGCACCCCGGACACGGTGGTGACGCTCGTCGACGGCACGAAGTACGTGGTCCAGGAGCCGGTCGAGGAGATCATGGAGCGGGTGCGCGACTTCCGCGCCTCGGTCGTGGCCCGGTCCTACCTGCTCGAGCGGGAGATGGCCGGCGAGAACCCTCCGCCGCACCTCGTGCCCGCACCCGACCCGGGCGGCCCGGCGACCGTGGTGCCCCTGCACCAGCGCTGGGAGGGCTGAGCGGTGGATCCGGCAACTCTGGCCGGCATCGGGATGGCGTTCGCCGGCATCTTCGGGTCGATGATCCTCGAGGGCGGCAACCCCATGGGGATCATCCTGATCCCGCCGATCGTCCTGGTCTTCCTCGGCACGTTCGGCGCCGCCATGGCCGGCAGCACCCTCCCGGACACGCTGGGCACCCTCAAGGGCCTGCAGCGGTTCGTCATGGCCAAGCCGGCTCCGCCGGACGAGATCGTGGCCACCGTCGTCTCGCTCGCCGAGCGGGCCCGCCGCGAGGGCCTGCTGGCCCTGGAGGACGCCGCCCGCGACGTCACCGACCCGTTCCTCAAGCGCGGTCTCGAGCTGGCCATCGACGGAACCGACCCCGAGGAGCTGCGCGAGATCCTCGAGGCCGAGCTGTCCGCCAAGAAGGGCGTGGACAAGAACGCGTCCAAGTTCTTCGCCGACATGGGCGGCTACGCCCCCACGATCGGCATCATCGGCACCGTCCTCGGCCTGGTCCACGTGCTGGAGAACCTCAGCGAGCCGGACAAGCTGGGCCACCTCATCGCCGGCGCCTTCGTCGCGACCCTCTGGGGCGTCATGACCGCCAACATCATGTGGCTGCCGCTGGGCAAGCGCATCGCGCGGATCAGCGAGCTCGAGTCGCACTCGATGGAGCTCGTCATCGAGGGGATCATGGCGATCCAGGCCGGCAGCAACCCGCGCCTGGTCGCGCAGAAGCTGCGTTCGCTGCTGCCCCCGGCCGAGCCGGCCAAGAAGGCTGCCTGACCATGGCCACGCACGCCGCCGCCCGCCCGCGCAAGAAGCGCGCGGGGCACGAGGAGGAGCACGAGAACCACGAGCGCTGGCTGGTCACCTACGCGGACATGATCACCCTGCTCATGGTGCTTTTCATCGTGCTGTTCGCGATCAGCCAGGTGGACCAGCACAAGTTCAAGGCGCTCAAGGACGGCCTCGCGCAGGGCTTCGGCGCACCGGTCATCGTCAACGACGGCGGCCAGAGCGCCATCGACGCCGACGCCATCGCCCCTGGCGCGTTCCAGATCGGCGCCGCCGCGGCGCAGCCGAAGAATCCCGAGCAGGGCCAGTCGAAGACGTCGGCCGAGGTCACCCAGTACAAGAACGCCCAGGCCGACGCGCAGCGGCAGCGGGTCGAGCAGGAGGTCCAGAACCTCGAGCAGGTGCGCAAGGACCTCGCGGCCGCGCTGGCCAAGGCCGGCCTGAAGGACACCGCGGAGTACCGCTACGACGAGCGGGGCCTCGTCGTCAGCGTCATCACCGACGAGGTCGTGTTCGCCGCCGACCGCGCCGAGCTGTCCACGCTGGGGGCCAAGGTCCTCGCGGTCGTCGCCCCGGTGCTGACCAAGCTGCCCAACGACATCGCCGTCGACGGCCACACCAACCTGGTGCCGGTCAAGCCCAAGTACTTCCCCACGGAGTGGGAGCTCAGCTCCGCCCGCGCGGTCACCGTGGTGCGCACGCTCATCACCGACGGCGTGGCGGCGCACCGCCTGTCCGCCACCGGCTACGCCGACCAGCGGCCCCTGCTCCCCGGCACCGGCGAGGTCGCCAACCGGGTGAACCGCCGGGTCGAGATCACCGTCCTGTCCACCCTGCCGCCCGAGGACCGGGCGCTGCTGCCCAAGCTCGCGCCGCCCCCGGCCGCCGGCTGACGAGAGGAGGTCGTGATGGCCACCGCCACCGCCACCGCCAGCACTGATCCGAAGAAGAAGACCGCCGCGCCCGAGGACGGCGCCGAGGAGCCCAAGAAGGGCGGCAAGAAGAAGCTCGTCATCGTCGCGGTGCTGCTCGTCGCGGTGCTCGGCGCCGGCTACTTCTTCTTCCTCAAGCCCTCCGGCCCGGCCAAGCCGCAGCCCGGCGCCGTCGTCGCGCTGGACCCGATCACGCTCAACCTGGCCGACGGGCACTACCTCAAGCTGGGTCTGGCCCTGCAGGCGACCAAGGCGGCCAAGGAGGCCCCCGACGGCAGCCACGCGCTGGACCTGGCGATCGACCTGTTCAGCGGGCGCAAGGTGGCCGAGCTGGGCAGCGCCACGGCGCGGGAGAAGCTCAAGAAGCAGCTCGGCGAGGAGGTCGACAAGGCCTACGAGGGCGACGTGATGGGGGTGTACTTCACCCAGTTCGTCACCCAGTGACCCTCCAGTGACCCTCCAGTGACCCTGCGCTGACCCGGCCGGCCGGTCGCTGGCGGCCGCGGTCGCACCCCGTCATGGGCGGGCCCGGAGCAGGTCCGGTCCGCACCTTTTCCTCATCCGGTGTGCCGCAGTGCCGATCCGGTGCGTCGTGAGCCTCGACGCGCCGGCCGCTGCCGCCACCCCGGACGGGTCCGCGCGCGCCTCCCGGCACCGCGTCGGGCGGCGTTCGCGCGGCAACGGACCCCAGCCGTACGACTTCCGCCGCCCGACCAAGCTCTCGCGTGAGCACGTCCGCGCGCTGCAGATCGTCTTCGAGACGTTCGCGCGGCAGTGGACCACCGTGCTGACGACGAGCCTGCGCGCCATCGCCCAGGTCTCGCTGGTGAGCATCGAGCAGCAGACCTACGACGAGTACGTGGGGACGCTGTCCAACCCCACGCTCATGCACATCCTCTCGCTCGAGCCCATCGTCGGCGCGGGCGTGCTGGAGTTCTCGGTGTCCAGCGCCATGACGAGCGTGGACCACATGCTCGGCGGCCCGGGAGCGCCGGACCAGCCGACCCGCCCGCTCTCGGACATCGAGTCGACGCTGCTCAAGAGCCTGGTGACCCGGGTGCTCGGAGAGCTCCGCTACGCCTTCGAGCCGGTCACCCGGGTGCAGCCCGAGGTGACGAGCCTGGAGTACAACCCGCAGTTCGCCCAGGCCGCCTCCGCCGCCGACGTCGTCATCGTGGCCAGCTTCGACCTGCACGTGGGCCGCGACGAGTGCGTGGCCACCGTCTGCCTGCCCTTCAACGGCGTCTTCCCGCTGCTCGAGATCGCTTTGGGGCACGGCGTCACCAGCGAGCGCGAGCGGGCCGCCCGCGCCGCCGCCGCGCGGGCCGTCGCCGACCGCCTCCAGGAGGTCCCGGTCGACGTCGCCGTCCGCTTCCGGCCCACCCCGCTCACGCCGCAGGCCCTGGTCGGGCTCGCGGTGGGCGACGTGATCGGGCTGGACCACCCCGTCTCCGCACCCCTCGCCGTCACCGCCGCCGACGTCACCTTCGCCCACGCCGTGGCCGGGGCGAAGGGCAAGCGTCTCGCCTGCCTCGTCGTCGACGAACCTCTGGGAGAGAGCCAGTCATGAGCCAGCTCGCCAAGCCTGTCGTCCCCGACCTGCGGCCCGCGGTGGCCGCCCTGGCCGCGGCGCTGCCGGTGCCCGTGCCGCTCGCCCCCGCCGACGTCGCCCCGGTGGCCGCCGACGCCGAGGTGCCCCTGCCCGAGGCGCCCGGGGCGGCCGTCGTCGCCCGCCTCGGCGTGGCCCCCGGCAGCCCGGTGGAGGGGCAGCTGGTGGTCGTCGTCGCCGCCGACCTGGTGGAGGCACTGCGCTCCAGCCCGCTCGGGGAGCTGGACGTCGCCGCCGCGGTGCAGCCGGCGCTGGACGCCGCGGCCGCCGCGCTCGGCACCACCGCGGAGCGCGCGAGCGAGCTGCCGCTCGAGGTCGCCCTGGAGGCCGTGCTCGGCGAGCCCGGCGCGCACCTGGCCCCGCTCGTCTCCGACGACGCGTCGGTGGTCGCCACCGTCGTCATCGCCGCCACCTCCGGTGCCGTCGCCGCCGCCCCGACCGTCCCGGCGCAGATGCGCGCCAACGGCCTGGAGCTGCTGCGCGACGTCGAGATGGAGGTGACGGTCGAGCTCGGCCGCACCCGGATGAGCGTCCGCGAGCTGCTCTCCCTCTCGCCCGGAGCGGTCGTGGAGCTGGACCGAGCGGCCGGCAGCCCTGCCGACCTGCTGGTGAACGGCACCCTCATCGCCCGCGGCGAGGTCGTGGTGGTGGACGAGGACTTCGGCATCCGGATCACCGAGATCGTCGGCCCGAACGCCAACGGCGCGGCCGGCGCCGCGGGTGCCGCGTGAACGGCGCCGCGCTCGCCGCGCGGGTCACCCTGTCCCTGATCGCCGTCCTCGGCGTCATGTGGGTGGCGGCCCGGGTGCTGCAGTCGCGGGGCGCCGGCCGGTCCGCCGGCGTCGTCGAGGTCGTCAGCCGCGCACCGCTGGGCAAGGGCTCCTCGGTGGCGGTCGTGAAGGTCGCCGGCGACGTCCTCGTGCTCGGCGTCACCGAGCACTCGGTCAGCCTGCTCGGTGCGGCGGACCCCGCCGCCGTGGAGGCCGCCACCGCGCGACCGGCTCCGGTGGAGCGGCGGGAACCGGTGGTCGAGCTGTCCGGCGCCGGCAGCGGCGTGGCCGCCCCGGCCGCGGCGGCCGCCACCAGCGGACCACTGGCCGGCTCGGTCCTCTCGCCGGGGACCTGGCGGCAGGCCGTCGAGGTGCTGCGCGAGCGCAGCGTGCGGAAGGGCTGAGCGTGGGGTCCGCCGGCCGGAGCACACGCCCGGCCTCGGTGACGCGCGCCCGCAGGCTGATCGCGGGGACGGTGCTCGCGGTCTCCCTCGGCGGCGGAGTCGCCCTGACGACGGCCGCGTTGGCCGCTCCCGCGCAGGCGTCAACCGTCTCCTACGTGTCGTCGTACAAGCAGCTGCCGGTCGCCGGCTCAGCGGTGCGCGGCCAGGTCGGCACCGCACCGGGCGCACCGACCGCCCCCGTCCAGCCGACGTCGCCGGCCGCCCCCACCGGCGGTGGCACCGTGACGGTCGACATCAACGGAGTGAACGGCAAGCCGAGCAGCTCGGTCGCGGTGATCCTGGCGGTCACCCTGCTCTCGGTGGCGCCGGCGCTGCTGCTCATGACCACCAGCTTCACCAAGATCGTGGTGGTGCTCGGCCTGACCCGCAACGCGCTGGGGCTGCAGGGCACCCCGCCCAACCAGGTGCTGGTGGGCCTGGCGATGTTCCTCTCGCTGTTCGTCATGGGTCCCGTGCTGGCCCAGGTGAACAGCCAGGGCGTGCAGCCCTACCTCAAGGGCACGGTGACGGCGTCGCAGGCGTTCGACGCCGGCTCCAAGCCGCTCAAGACGTTCATGCTCGACCACACCCGCAAGGAGGAGCTGGCGCTCATCACCAAGGCGGCCGACCGGGACCTGCCGGCCACCCGCGACGACGTGCCGCTCACCACGCTCATCCCCGCGTTCATGCTCAGCGAGCTCAAGGCCGCGTTCATCATCGGCTTCGTCATCTTCGTGCCGTTCCTCGTCATCGACATCGTCGTCTCGGCGTCGCTGATGTCGCTGGGCATGATGATGCTCCCGCCGGTGATGGTGTCCCTGCCGTTCAAGCTGCTGCTGTTCGTGCTGGTGGACGGCTGGGGCCTGGTCGTGACCTCCCTCGTGCAGAGCTACCGGTAGGGGGAGCACATGACCGATGGCGACGTCCTGCAGATCGGCCTGCAGGCCATGCTGGTGGCGGCCAAGCTGTGCGCCCCGATGCTGCTCACCGCGCTCGTCGTGGGCTTCGGGATCTCGCTGTTCCAGTCGGTGACCCAGATCCAGGAGGTCACGCTCTCCTTCGTGCCCAAGGCGATCGCCGTGGGGCTCGCGATCCTCCTCACCGGCAACTGGATGCTGCACACGCTGGTCTCGTTCACCCAGGACCTGTTCGAGCAGCTGCCCAAGCTGCTGGGCGCGGGCTGAGCAGTGTCGTCGGGGCTGGAGCCATGAACCTCGAGCTGGCCACCGGCTCGCTCGTCGCCCTGCTGCTGGCGACGGTGCGCACGGCCGCCTGGCTCGTCGTGTGCCCGCCGTTCAGCACCCGGGCCATCCCCGGCGCGGCCAAGGGGGCGATGGCGGCGGCGCTCGCGCTGCCGGTCGTGCCGCGGCTGGCCGGGCAGGTGCCGAACCTGGACCTCGGCGCGTTCGCCGGCGCCGTGCTCGTCCAGGTCCTCGTCGGGACCTCGCTGGGGTTCGTCACCTACCTCGTCTTCGCCGCGGTGCAGGCGGCCGGCGACCTCATCGACCTCTTCGGCGGGTTCACCCTCGCCGCGGCCTACGACCCGCTCTCGCTCGCGCAGTCGTCGGTGTTCGGGCGGCTGCACCAGATGCTGGCCACCGTGCTGCTGTTCGCCACCGGCGGCCACCTGCTGGTGGTCCGCGGCTTCCTGTCCTCCTACGACGCCGTCCCGCTGGACGGCTCTATCGACCTGGGCCGGCTGGGCAGCGTGCTCACGACCGGCCTGGGCCACTTCTTCGTGTCCGCGCTGCAGATCGCCGCACCGCTGGTGGCGGTGCTGTTCATCGCCGACCTCGGCCTCGGCCTGCTCACCCGGGTGGCGCCGTCGCTGAACGCCCTGTCCATCGGCTTCCCGGTGAAGATCGGGCTGACCCTCCTGCTCGTCGGCCTCACGTTCCCGCTGCTGCCCGGCGTCGTCGGCGACCTGGTCGACACCGCCACCCGCGCGGCCGCTTCCCTGGGCGGTGGCTGAGCCGTGGGAGGTGAACGGCCGTGAGCGGTGGGGGCGGGGGTGAGAAGACCGAGAAGCCGACTCCCAAGCGCCTCAAGGAGGCGCGCAAGGAGGGGCGGGTCGCCCGCACCCAGGACCTGGGCGCCTGGACGCTGGTGCTGGTCGCGTCGGTCGTCGCGAAGATCGGGTTCAGCCACGCCGGGCAGGAGCTGGTGGCGCTGGTCGGCCGGTGGCCGCAGGCGGTGTCCGACCCGGAAGTGTCCACGCTGGCCTCGGTGGGCGCCGCCGGGGCGCGCGCCGTCGTCTGGGGGGTCCTGCCGCTGGGACTCGCGCTGGCCGTCACCGCGTTCGCGGTCGGGGCGGCGCAGGGCGGCGTGCACGTGGCGACCAAGAACCTCAAGCCGCAGCTGAAGAACCTCAACCCGGTGAACGGGATCAAGCGGATGGCCGGCCAGCACGCGGTGTGGGAGGCGGTGAAGGCCGTCGCCAAGAGCACCGTGATCGGCTTCCTGATCTACCGCACCTGCCGGGACCTGGTGCCCCAGCTGGTCGGGACCGGGCCGCTGCCGCTGTCCTCGGTGCTGGCCACCGCCGGCGACTCGGTGCTCCGGCTGGTCCGCGACGTGGCCATGGCCGGCCTCGTCATGGGGGCGGCTGACTACGCCTACCAGCGCCGTCGCCTGGACAAGCAGCTGCGGATGAGCAAGCAGGAGATCAAGGAGGAGGCCCGCCAGTCCGAGGGCGACCCGCACGTGAAGGGCCAGATCCGCTCCCGGCAGCTGGCCATGAGCCGCAACCGGATGATGTCCGACGTCGCCACCGCCGACGTCGTCGTGGTCAACCCGACGCACGTGGCCGTGGCGCTGCGCTACGACCCGGCCAAGGGCGCCCCGCGGGTGGTGGCCAAGGGCGCCGGCGCGGTGGCCGCGAAGATCCGCGAGCGGGCGGCCGAGCACCGCGTGCCGCTGGTGCAGGACGTGCCGCTGGCCCGTGCCCTGCACCGCGCCTGCGACCTCGGAGACGAGATCCCCGCCGAGCTCTACGCCGCCGTCGCCCGCGTGCTCGCCTTCATCATGTCGCTCAAGGCCCGCGGCGTGGCCTCCGGCACCCACCGCCTGCCGGCCGAGCGGGCGCTCGCCCGCCGCTGAAAGCGCCCGTTCGTCAGGCCGGCCGCTGCGGAACGATCACGTGGGCGCGATCCTTACCTGCTTACCGCGACAGATCTGTCGCGGTAAGCATGGTGCGATCACGGGGACGTGATCGTTCCCGAGCGGCCCTGCGGTCCGGGCAGCTCGGCGACGGCGACGGCGACGGCGACGGCGTAGGCGTCGTCCGGCCCGAGCTCGGCGCATCGACCGGTCACATCCACCTGCCTGACCGCTCAGGTCGTGATCGGTCCCGCCGAAGAAGGAAGTGCCAGGACGGCGCACCGGCGAGCACGGACCGCTCGCCACGACACCCGCCAGACCCGGGGACTCTCCCCGGCCGACGACCCTGCGGACGGTGCGCACTCCATGGCAGCTGCTCCTGAGCCGACCGGTGCCGGCGCCCGGCTGAGCCGGCTCGGCATCCCCGCGGCCGTGGTCGCGATCGTCGTGATGATGGTCGTGCCGCTGCCGACGCCGGTGCTGGACATGCTGCTGGCGGTCAACGTGACCGCCGGACTGCTCATCCTGCTGGTGAGCATGTACGTCCACCGCCCGCTCGACTTCGCGGTCTTCCCCTCGCTGCTGCTCGTCGCGACCCTGTTCCGGCTCGCGCTCAACGTGAGCGCCACCCGGCTGGTGCTGCGCGACGGCTACGCCGGCAAGGTCATCGACGCCTTCGGCCACTTCGTCGTCGGCGGCTCGCTCGTCATCGGCCTGGTCATCTTCCTGATCCTGGTGGTCATCCAGTTCCTGGTCATCACCAACGGCGCCGGGCGCGTCGCCGAGGTGGGCGCGCGCTTCACCCTCGACGCCATGCCCGGCAAGCAGATGGCGATCGACGCCGACCTCAACGCCGGGCTCATCGACGAGGACCAGGCGCGCACGCGCCGCGCCGAGGTGGCCGCCGAGGCCGACTTCTACGGCGCGATGGACGGCGCCAGCAAGTTCGTCAAGGGCGACGCGATCGCGGCCATCGTCATCACCGCGGGGAACCTCATCGGCGGGTTCGTCGTCGGCGTCGTGCAGAAGCACATGCCCATCGGAGAGGCGGTCTCGACCTACAGCCTGCTCTCGGTGGGCGACGGCCTGGTCTCGCAGATCCCCGCGCTGCTGCTGTCGGTCTCCACCGGCCTCATCGTCACCCGGTCGACGACCCAGGGCGACATGGCCGGGGACATCCTGCGCCAGTTCGGTGCCCAGAAGCACGCGCTGCGGCTGGGGGGCGCTGCGGCCGTGGCCATGTGCCTCATCCCCGGTCTGCCCAAGCTGCCGTTCCTGGTCGTCGGCGGGCTGGTGCTCGTGATCGCCGCCCGGATCCCCGACCCCTCCGACGGCCCGTCGGAGGCGGCCGAGGCGCTGCCGGCCATCGCCGGCCCGGACTCGCCCGAGACGTTGGCCGAGCAGATGCGGGTCGACCCGCTCGGTCTCGAGCTCGCCCCGGACCTGCTCGACCTCGTCGACAGCTCCAGCGGCGGCGACCTGCTGGACCGGATCCGTGCGCTGCGCCGCAAGG
Source organism: Motilibacteraceae bacterium (assembly GCA_051953655.1). Taxonomy (GTDB): domain Bacteria; phylum Actinomycetota; class Actinomycetes; order Motilibacterales; family Motilibacteraceae; genus JBQCHF01. The sequence continues at coordinate 13,196 of JBQCIO010000170.1, read as the reverse complement.
TCGCCCTGGACCTCGGTCTGCTGCTGCCTCTGGTGCGCACCCGTGACGACCTCGAGCTGCCGCTGTCCACCTACGCGGTCCGCGTCAACGGTGTCGAGGTCGCCCGCGGCGAGGCCCCGCCGGGGATGGTGCTGGCGATCGGCGACGACCTCGAGGTGCTGCCGGGCCGCCCCACCCGGGAGCCGGTCTTCGGGCTGCCGGCCCGCTGGGTGCCGGTCGAGCTGCGCCACCAGGCCGAGCTGTCCGGCGCCACCGTCGTCGACCGCGCCTCGGTGCTGACCACGCACCTGGCCGAGGTGGTGCGCAGCCACGCCGCCGACCTGCTCGGCCGCGAGGACGTGCGGGTGCTCGCCGACCTGGTCAAGCGCACCCACCCCTCGGTGGTGGAGGAGCTCACCCCGTCCGCGCTCAGCCTCGGCGAGGTGCAGCGGGTGCTGCAGTCGCTGCTGGACGAACAGGTGGCGATCCGGGACCTGGTGCGCATCTTCGAGGCGATGAGCCTTCGTGCCCGCACCTCCACCGACCACGAGGGCCTGGTGGAGGCGGTGCGCGCCACCCTGGGCGCGGCGATCTGCGCGCCCTACGTCGTGGACGGCCGGCTCGCGGTCATCACGCTCGACCCGCGGGTGGAGCAGGGCCTGCTGGAGTCGCTGCGCCCCAGCGACAGCGGCTCGTTCCTGCTGCTGGACGCCGAGCGGATGGAGGCGATCGTCGGCGACGTCGCCCGCGCCCACGACGACGGAGAGCGTGCCGGTCGCACCCCGGTGCTGGTGTGCTCCCCGCAGGTGCGGCCGGCCCTTCGCCGGCTGGTCGCGACCACGCTGCCCCGCCTTCCCGTCCTCGCCTACGGCGAGGTGTCCAACGGCGTCGACATCGACACGATCGGAGTGGTGACGCGTGCCCACGCGGCTGTTGCTTGAGGGTCCCGACATCGCCGTGCTGCTGGACCGGGTGCGGACCGAGCACGGGGCGGGCGCGCGCATCGTGTCGGCGGAGAAGGTGCGCAGCGGCGGCTTCGCCGGGTTCTTCGCCCGCGAGCGGTTCGAGGTGACGGTGGAGATCCCCGACGCGTCGTCGGAGAGCGTCGTCGACGTCACCGTTCCGCCGCGCCGGCCCGAGCCCGTGCTCCCAGGTCCGGCTGCAAGGCCGGCCGCGCCCAGCTCGCTGCTGGACCTCGCCGCCGCGATCGACGCCGCGGAGGCCGCCTACGCCATGCCGTCGGCGACTGCGGCCACCCTGGCTCCGCCGGCCGCCCCCGCGCTGGCCGAGGGGACGATCTCCACCGAGCGGCCCGACTTCGCCGCCGTGCTGGCCGGCATCGCGCGCACCGCGGGCAGCCCGTCCTCGCCCACCGACGTCCCGGCCGTGCTCCCCGCGCTGCCCGAGCCGACCGTGGAGCCGGAGCCGGTGACCCGCCCGCTCAGCCACGCTCGCCCCTTCGTGCCGGCTCCGATCGCGCCCAGCGAGCTGGCCAACGTGGTGCGTCCGGTGCGGCGCGAGGAGCCGCCGGCGGAGGAGCCGAACTCCGACACGGTGTCGGAGCTTGAGGAGGTCGTCGAGGTGCCGGCGGCCCCGCTGACGCTCGAGGTCCTGGAGTCGCGGCCCGTCCTGGCCGAGCCGGCACCGTCCCCGTCCGTCGCGCCCGAGGACCTGTTCGGCGGCCTCCTGCGCCGGCTCACCGCCCTCGGTCTGCCCCGCGAGCTCGCAGCCGACCTCGAGCTCGACGGCCCCGACGGCCTGGTCGGCGGGCTGACCCGCGCCATCGACGCCGTCCTGCCCGCAGCCCCCGCCGCGCCCACCGGTGCCGGCGAGGTGCTCGCCGTCGTCGGCGACGGGCCGGTCGCGCTGGAGGTCGCCCGCGACCTCGCCAAGTCCCTCCGCCTGGACCCGGCCACCGTGCTGCTCGCCGGTCCGTCCACCTACGGCTCGGTGCACTCGGCCCGCCGGGTGACCGGCCCGGCCGACGCCCGTCGCCGCGCCCCGCGGCTGCAGCGCGCCGACGTGCCCACCGTGGTCGCCGTCGATGCCCCGCTCGAGGACCGCGCGGCCGACTGGGCCCGCGACGTCGCCAGCGGCCTGGGTGCCACCGCGGTGTGGGCGGTCGTGGACGCGACCCGCAAGAGCGCCGACGTCGCCGCGCACCTGGAGCTCCTCGGTGCCGTCGACGCGCTGGTCGTGCGCGCCACCGCCGCCACCGGCGACCCCGCCTCCGTGCTCGCCCTGGCGATCGAGCGCGGGCTGCCCACCGCGCTGGTCGACCGGCGCCGCGGCGACGCCGCCTGCTGGGCCGCGCTGGTCGCCGAGCGGCTGGCCGCCCGGCGCCCGGCGCGGGCGTCGTGAGGCCGTCGTGAACGTCCCGCCGGAGGTGAACGCGCTGGTGCGGCTCGACGTCGGGCCGGCCGAGGCCCCCTACGTGTCCGGCGCGCCCTCCCGGGTCGAGGACCGCGAGGACGACGCGGCCGGCCCGCGGCTGCTGGTCGGCGCACCCAGCTTCGACGGCGATGTCGACGCCGTGCCCGGCACCCGGGTGCTGGTGCGCTGGGCCGACCGCCGTGGCCTGCGGGTGCTGGTCTCGCACATCGAGGAGGTCCGCCGCGACGGGGGCACGCGCTGGCTGCTGCGCGTGGAGGGCGACGTGATGGTGCTCCAGCGCCGGCAGTACGCGCGGGCGGCGGTGCCCGGCCGGGTGGCCGTGGTGCCGCGGCACGAGACGCTGACGTCGGTGGTGACCGGCCGCGTGCTAGACCTCTCCGAGGGCGGCGCGCGGCTGATGCTGGAGACCTGCGTGCCGCTGGTGCCCGGCGGCGCGATCGAGGTGCACCTGACGCTGGAGGGCTTCGAGGCGGTGCTGGTCGGCACGGTGATCCGCGTCGACCCCGGCCGCGACGGGCGCGGCGAGGCGGCGGTCGTCTTCGACGAGCCGGTGGCGGTGGCCGACGAGATCCGCCGCGCGGTGCTGCACCAGCAGCTGCTCGAGCGCCGGACGGCGGGGCAGCAGTGACCGTTCTGGCCGACGGAAAGGTGGACGTGACGTGAGGCTGCGACCGACCGCTCTGCTGGTGGGCCTGCTCATCGCCTCGCCGGCGCTGTGGCGCTCGCTGGTGGAGGGCACCATGCCGGCCGGGATCGCGCTGCAGCGCACGCTGCTCTCGCTCGTCGTCGCCAGCGTCGGCGCGGCCGTGCTCGAGGCCGTCGTCAGCCCCTACGTCGGGGGCGGGGGCCGGCGGCCCGCGTCGACCGGTGGCTCCGGCGGACCGCAGCGGCGGGCCGGCGACCTGCCCGCCCCTCGCGCCGCCGCCGGCACGGAGCACGGTCCGGGGCGTGTTTCCATGGGGACCCCAGCGGCGGGCCCGAGCGGCGGCGCCGGCACCGGGGGGCCCGGCGGGATCGCTGGCGTCGGGGACGTCTCAGGAGGAGCGCAGTGACCATCCGGGTCTTCCTGCTCGACGACCACGAGATCGTCCGACGCGGGCTCAAGGACCTGCTCGAGGCCGAGCCCGACCTGCAGGTGGTGGCGCAGGCCGCCACCGCGGCCGAGGCGCGAGCCCTCATGCCGGCGCTGGAGGCCGACGTCGCCGTCCTGGACGGGCGCCTGCCCGACGGCAGCGGCATCGACGTCTGCCGCGAGCTGCGCTCCCACCACGCGGGCATCCGCGCGCTCATCCTCACCTCCTACGACGACGAGGAGGCGCTGTTCTCCGCGATCATGGCCGGTGCCTCCGGCTACCTGCTCAAGCAGGTGCGCGGCAACGACCTGGTCGAGGCGATCCGCCAGGTGGCCGCCGGCCAGTCGCTGCTGGACCCCGCGGTCACCATGCGGGTCCTGCGCCGGGTCCGCGGCGAGCCGCAGGACGACCGCCTCGCCGGCCTCACCGAGCGCGAGCGCACCGTGCTCATGCTGGTCGCCGACGGCCTGACCAACCGGCAGATCGCCGAGCACCTCGACCTGGCCGAGAAGACCGTGAAGAACCACGTCTCCTCGCTGCTGGCCAAGCTGGGCCTCGAGCGGCGCACGCAGGCCGCGGTGCTGGCCGCGAAGGTGCGCGACGCGGGCTGAGGGTTCGGCGTGAGGGGAGCCCTGAACCGGTCGGTGGGGGTCCCCTCAGGTGTGCGCTCGGCTCCCTGCGCGGCCTCCCGTCCGGATCGGCACGGTCAACGGCGCTGGTGACGGCAGGAGCTGGGCACGGGGCGCTCTGGGCGGCCGGCCGCCGGTTCTGATGTACGTGAGGGGTCCCCTGACCCGCTACTTAGCGGGTCAGGGGATCCCTCACGTCGTGGGAAGCGCATGGGTGTGCCACCCATGCGTCCGCGATGAATGGGTGTCACACCCATACGCATCTATGCCTCTGGGTGTGCCACCCATGCGATCCGCACCCCGGCCGCGGGACCGCGCCCGCCACTCGCCGCCGCCGTCCCCAGCGCCGTCGACCGTGCCCAGCAGAACCGGCAGCGGCCGACGACACGACGCCGGCACGACGAGACGCGGAGCCAGCCTCACCCCCGCAGCGGCACCCGCCACTCCAACCGCGTCCCGCGCTCGTCGGCGGGCGTCACCTCGAGGACCCCGCCGAGCGACTCGGCGCGCTCGCGCAGGTTGCGCAGGCCGCTGCGGCGGACGGTGACGCCCATGCCGCAGCCGTCGTCCTCCACCACCACGCGGATGTCGTCTCCGACGGCGACCAGCACGCTGGCGGTGTCGGCCTGCGCGTGCCGGGCCACGTTGGTGAGCGCCTCGCGCAGCACCGCCACCAGGTGCGGGCGGACCCGCTCGGGCACGCCGCCGTCGAGCGGACCTTCCAGGGTGAGCACCGGCGCGGAGGCCAGGGACCGGCCGGACTCCTCGACCACCGCGCGCACCTCGGCGGACAGGGCGCCGGCCCGGCGGCCGAGCTGGAAGATCGTGGCGCGGATGGCCTGGATCGTGGTGTCGAGGTCGTCGACGGCCCGCTCCACCCGGGCGCGCTGGGCCTCGTCGGCCAGCGTGCGAGCGGTGCCCTGCAGCTGCAGGCCGGTGGCGAACAGCCGCTGGATGACCAGGTCGTGCAGGTCGCGGGCGATGCGGTCGCGGTCCTCGTAGACGGCGAGGCGTGCACGGTCGTCGCGCGCCCGCAGCCGCTCCAGCGCCAGCGCCGCCTGGCCGGCCAGGCTGCCCACCAGCTGTACCTCGCCCAGCCCGAACCGGCCGTCGACGTCGCGGCGGGCGGCCACCACGAGCACGCCCAGGGTGCCGCTGGAGGACGTCAGCGGCACGAACAGGGCGGCGCCCAGCTGCGGCCACTCCTCGGGCCACCCGCCGGCCGGGGAGAACGCGGTCTCGTCGGCGTGGACGTCGTCGGACACCACCGGCCGGCCGGTGCGCAGCACCTCGCCGGTGAGGCTGCCGGCCAGCGGGAAGCGCAGGCTCGGTCCCTCGTCCATCCCGTCGCCGGAGACGACCTCCACCGACAGCTCGTCGTCCTGGGCGGGCAGCAGCAGGGCGGCGAAGTCGGCGTCGGCCACCTCGCGGGCCCGGCGGGCGACCAGCCGCAGCGCCGAGGTGCGGTCGGTGGAGGTGAGCAGCACCTCCTGCACCTCGGTCAGCGCCTCCAGCCACGCCTGGCGGCGGGCGGAGCGCTGGTGCTGCTGGGCGTTGGCGATGGTGGGACCGGCGGCGGCGGCCAGCGCCACGACGAGGGCCTCGTCGGCGGCGTCGAAGACGTCCTGCCCGTCGCTGTCACCGCTGCCGTCCCGCTCCGGCTCGGCGAGGTAGAGGTGCCCCCAGACGCCCGCGGGTGTGCTCACCGGCACCGCCAGGAACGCGCGCAGCGGGGGATGGTTGGGCGGGAAGCCGTAGGCGCGCGGGTGCGCGGTGACGTCGTCGAGCCGCAGCGGGTGCGGGTCCTCCACCAGCAGGCCGAGCACCCCGCGGCCCTGCGGCGGCTGGCCGATGGCGTGCTTGGTCCTCGCGTCGAAGCCGTGGGCGAGGAAGTCGCCGATCATGCCGTCGGGGCCGAGCACGGCGAGCGCGCCGTAGCGGGACCCGGTGAGCCGCATGCCGCCGAGGACGAGCCGGTCGAGCACGGCGGGCAGGTCGAGGTCGCTGGCGAGGCCGATCGTGACCTCGAGCAGCTCCTCGAGCTGGGCGGCGCAGGGACGGCCCTGGGCCGGCGCGCCGGCTGCCCGCTCCGCGATCACCTCGCTCACCGCACCTCCCCGAGTGCTGTCACACACGCCCGTCACACACGCCCGTCACACCAGCCCGTCACGCCAGCCCGTCACGCCAGCCGATCCCACGCTGTGCGACGTCGGGCACGAGCAGCGTAGGAGGCGCGGTGGCCGGCAGGGGCGTGTGCGGGACGACGCGCCCCGTACGTCTCCTGTCGGGCGGCCGGGCCAGGAGCTGAGCCGACCCGGGTACGGGTGCGGCACGATCCCTGGGCAGAGGGGCGACGTGCGGCCGGCGGAGGAGGTGCGGGTGAGCGAGCGCGAGGACCCGAAGGTGGTCGAGGCCGCCGACGCCCTCTACGCCGTGCCGCCGGACCGCTTCGTGGCCGAGCGTGCCGCCCGGGTCGCCGCGCTGCGCGCCGCCGGGGACAAGCAGGCCGCCTCCGCCGTGGCCGCGCTGCGCCGGCCCACCCGCCCTGCCTGGCTGGTCAACCTGCTGGTCCGCGAGCGCGCCGACGTCGTGGAGCAGCTGCTGGCGCTGGGGGAGGCGCTGCGCGAGGCCACCGAGCAGCTCGACGCCGGGTCGCTGCGGACGCTGTCGGCGCAGCGCCGCGCGGTCGTCGACGCCCTGGTCCGGGAGGCGGCGCGGCTGGCCGAGGGGGCGGGGGCGGCGGCCGACGCCGACGTACGCCGGGCCGTGCAGGAGACGCTGGAGGCGGCGCTCGGCGACCCGGAGGTGGCCGCGGCGGTGCGCACCGGCCGGCTGGTGGGGCCGCGGGAGGCGGTCGGGTTCGGTCCGGTGGCGCCGCCGTCGCCGACCGCGCCGAGGCCGGCGAAGGGCGCGGCGACGACGGCGCGGCGCGGAGAGCCCGCGGACCGCGGCACCGGGTCGGCGCCGGAGGGGGGTCGACGCCGGCCCGCGGAGGGCGCCGAGCGGCGGCGGGTGGAGCGCGAGGAGCGGGAGCGGGTCGCGCGCGAGGAGGCCGCACGGCGCGCCGCCGAGGCGGCCGAGCGGGCGCTGCGGGAGGCCCGCGACCAGGTGGCCGCGGCCGAGGCGGCGCGGGAGGCCGCCCAGCGCGACGCCGCCGCCGCGAGGGAGCGGGTCGAGGACCTGCGGGCCCAGCTCGTCGACGCCGAGCGCCGCGCCGCCGCGGCCGCCCTGGACGAGCGGGCGGCCGTGCGCGCGGAGGAACGGGCCCGGCACGCGCTGGAGCGGGTCGAGCGCCGGCACCACTGACCCTGGTACGTCAACCTCCCGCAGGTGACCACTCCTTGAACATCCGGTGGCCGGTCCGTGGCCGACCCCGGGGGACGATCTCTGCCGTGAACAGCGTCGTCGTCGTGCTCGCCCAGGACCTCCTCTACGTCGTCGCCCTGGTGGCGGCCGTGGTCTGGTTGGTGCGGGAGCGCCCGACCGGACGGATCGAGCTCGCCGTCTCCGCGGTGGTGGCGCTGCTGGTGGCCGTGGTGCTGGTCAAGGTCGCCGGTGCGGTCCACAGCGACCCGCGGCCGTTCGTGCAGAACCCGCGCCTGCACCCGCTGTTCCCGCACCCGGCCGACGACGGGTTCCCGTCCGACCACAGCACGGTGGCCATGGCGATCGCGGTGGTGGTCGCCTGGCGGCACCGGGTCGTCGGCGCGGTGCTGGCGCTGTGCGCCGTCGTGATCGGGCTGGCCCGGGTGGCCGCGCACGTCCACCACCTGCAGGACGTCGCGGCCGGGTGGGTGCTCGGCGCGGTCGCCGGCGTGGTCGGGCTGCTCGTGGCCTCGCTGCTGGTCTCCCGGTTCGCCCGCGGGCGCGAGGTGCGCGCACCGTGGGACCGCGACGTCGTGGAGACCTCCGCGGGGTCCGCCTACCGCCGCTGATCCGTCCGTCGGCTGGGTGCTTCACTTCGCCCGTGCCGGTCCCGCCCGCTCCTCGTGCCTCGTCCATGCCGGCGGGCACCCGCGTCTGCTGGGACCCGCGCGCCCGGCTGCACGGCGCCGCCGGTCCGTCCTGCTTCGCCACCGGCGGCTCGCCGTGGCGCCTGGTCCGCCTCTCGGAGGCGGCGGGACCGTTCGTGCGACGGCTGCGCGCGGCGGGGCCTGCGGGGCTGGTGCCGGGGGACCGGGTGGAGCGCGCCGTCGCCGCGCTGCTCGTGGACCGGGGCCTCGCCCACCCGCTGCCGCAGCCGGCGCCGACCCAGACGGGGCAGGTGAGCGTGGTCGTCCCGGCCCACGACCGCGTCGCGCTGCTGGACCGCTCCCTGGCCGCGCTGGCCCGCTGCGGTGTCCAGGTTGTCGTCGTCGATGACGCCTCGGTCGACGGCGGGGCCGTTGCGAAGGTGGCCGACCGGCACGGTGCCCGGGTGCTGCGTCAGCCGGTCAACCGCGGGCCGGCCGCGGCCCGCAATCGCGGCCTCGCCGCGACGAGCACGCCCTTCGTGGCCTTCGTCGACTCCGACGTCGAGGTGACGCCAGGCTGGCTCGACGCGCTGCTGCCGCTGTTCGAGGACCCGCGGGTGGCGGCCGTGGCTCCCCGCGTGCGGCCGCACGCGGTCGGGGATGGCGTGCGGCCGCACGCGATGGGAGATGGCGCTCGGGCGTCCCTGCTGGCCCGGCACGAGGAGGCCCGCTCGGCCCTGGACATGGGCCGGCGACGGGAGCTGGTGCGCCCCGGCGCGGCGCTCGGGTTCCTGCCCTCGGCCGCGCTGGTGGTGCGTCGGGAGGCCCTCGGGACGGCCGACGACGGAGCTTTCGACGGTGCTTTCGAGGGTGCTTTCGACGGGGCCTTCGACGAGGCGCTGCGGCTGGGCGAGGACGTCGACCTGGTCTGGCGCCTGGCCGCCGCGGGGTGGCACGTGCGCTACGAGCCGTCCGTGGAGGTCCGGCACGCCGCTCGGACCGACGCGAGGGAGTGGCTGGTCCGGCGCTACGAGTACGGGACGTCGGCGGCGGACCTGGACCGGCGGCACCCCGGGCTGCTCGCGCCGGCGCGGGTGTCGGGATGGAACGCGGCCGTCGCGGTCCTTCTGCTGGCCCGCCGGCCCGGCGCTGCCGGCGTCGTCGCCGTCGGCGCGGTCGCCGCGCTGGCCCGCCGGCTGCGCGAGGTGCAGGCGCCGCCACGGCTCGCCGCGATCGTGGTGGGCAAGGGCCTGCTCGCCGATTCCGCTGCGGTGGGGCACGCGCTGCGCCGGGAGTGGTGGCCGCTGGGCTGGCTGGCGCTGGGGGCGTCCCCCCGGAGCCGCACGGCCCGGGCAGGCGCCGCCGCGATGCTGGCGCCGGTGCTGCTGGAGTGGGTCCGGCAGCGACCGCGGGTGGACCTGCCCCGCTACGCCGCCCTCCGGCTGGTCGAGGACGCCGCCTACGGCAGCGGCGTGCTCACCAGCAGCCTGCGGCACGGTCGGTGGAGCGCGCTGCGGCCGGAGGTGCGGCTGCCCTTCCGGTCCGGCGGCGGCCGGAGCTCGCGCGGATCATGAGGCGCAGCACCCGTTCTTGGTGGTGCGCCTCACCCTCGCCGGCTCGCCGCCACCGCCCGGTCGTAGCCGGCCAGCGCGAGCTGCACCAGGCCGTCGACGAGCTGCTCGCCCTTCTCCGCCGACGCGCCGGTGGGGTCGCCCAGCACGCCGTTCGGGCTCACCGCACGCACCCCGCGGTCGACGAGGTCGGGCAGGAGCTCGGGCAGCGGCTCGGTGCGCCCGGGCTCGGCCCGCTCGAGCCGGACCTCGGACGGCGCTAGGTGCAGCAGCATCGACGTCTCCGCGCGGCCGGCGTGCGCGTCCATCCCGGGCAGCCCGAGCGGGACGACCTCGAGCACCCGGCCCTCGGCCCGGCACCGCTCGGCCGCCTGCCGCACGGCGGCGAGGTTGCCGCCGTGGCCGTTGACGACCAGCACGCCCGGCCAGTGGCGCGTGGCGTGCCGGACCAGCTCCACCAGCAGGTGGCACAGGGCATCCGTGCCGATCGAGAGCGTGCCCGGGAAGTCGGCGTGCTCGCCGCTGGCGCCGATGGGAAGAGCGGGAGAGAGCCCGCTGCGCGGCCGGTTCTCGTGCACGCGCGCGGCCACCGCCTCGGCCACGAGGGTGTCGGTGCGCAGCGGCAGGTGCGGGCCGTGCTGCTCCAGCGAGCCGAGCGGCACCAGCAGCAGCTCACGCCGGTGCCGGTCCACCTCGGGCCAGGTGGCGGTTCCCAGCCTCATCCGGCGAAGCCGCCGTCGACGGCGATGGCCGCCCCCGTCGTCCCCGACGCGCTGTCGGAGCAGAGCCAGCCCACGGCCGCGGCCACCTCCGCCGGGTCGAGCAGGCGGCCGATCCGCTGGTTTCCGGCGAAGTCCTCGGCTGAGGACAGCCCGTAGACCTCCGCGGTCCGGGTGAGCAGCCGGGTCCGCGTGCGGCCCGGCAGCACCGCGTTGGCGGTGATGCCGGTGGGCGCCAGGTCGATCGCCAGCGAGCGGACGTAGCCCAGCGCGGCGTGCTTGGAGGCGACGTAGGAGGTGAGCAGCGGCAGCCCGCGCTCGCCGGCCGCCGAGACGACGGCGACGAACCGGCCGCGTGCGGGCTCCGGCGCGGCCAGCAGGACGGGCACGGCGGCGCGGGCCATGTTCGCCACGCCGTGCAGGTTCACCGACAGGTCGCGGTCGAGGTCGCGGGCGCTCTGCTCCCAGGCCGGGCCGTGCGTGCCGAGGATCCCGGCGACGGCCACGGCCGCACGCAGCCGGTCTCCTGCTGCGGCGACGAGGTCGCATACCTGCTGCTCGTCGCGCACGTCGCAGCGCTGGGCTGCGACCTCGGCGCCGAGCTCCCGGCAGCGCTCTGCTGTCCGCGCGAGGTCCTCCTGGGTGGCGAGCGGGTAGGTGAGGCCGGCGGCGGCGTCGGGCCCCGGGACGTCGCCGAGGACGAGGTCCCAGCCGTCGGTGGCCAGCCGCTCGGCCACGGCGGCGCCGATGCCCCGGGCGGCGCCGGTGACGACCGCGACCGGTCTGGGGTTCTCCTGGTCAGGCATCGAAGAGATTCCTCGAGGTGGGCTCGGTTGGCCGCGACGGAGCCGCGGCGAATCCGTCGGCGAGCGTGCCGAGCGCGGCGTCCAGCAGCACGGTCAGGTCGGCCTCCGGGTGGCGCAGCCACTCCTCGTACGCGGCCAGCGCGCAGCCGAGCGCGCAGTGCCCGAGGGTGCGCGGCAGCAGGTCCTCGGGTGAGAGCCCGAGCCGGGCGGCGGCGAACTCCTCGACGACGCGGCGCCACTGCTCGAAGCGCAGGGTGGACCGCGCCCGCAGCGTGGGGACGTCGAGGATCAGTCGCATCCGCAGGCGGTGGTGCTCCTCCTGCCCGGGCTCGACGCGGTTGAAGTCGATGACGGTGCGCCGCAGGGCGTCGAGCAACGGGACGTCCGGCGGGGTCTGCGCCAGGAGGGCGGCCATCCGCTCGCAGCCCGCATCGAAGTCCCCCCACACCACGTCGGTCTTCGAGGTGAAGTAGCGGAAGAACGTGCGCCGACCGATGCCGGCCGCGGCAGCGATGTCGTCGACGCTCGTCTCGTCGAAGCCGCGCTCGGCGAACAGCGCGATGCCGAGCCGCTCGAGCTCGGCGTGCGAGGTCGAGGGCGGGCGGCCGGCCGCCGGGCGTGGCGCCGGCAGCTCTGTCGTCGTCATGCACCCTCCCCACGACCATGCGTCCCACGACCATCAGCCCCCGTCGGGGCGAACGTACGCGACGAGGGGGCTTCACAACGGCACTCGGTGCCACTACCGTGCGGGATCTGCTACATCCCGTCAACGCCGACGTCGGAGGATGTCATGACTCTTCCCGCAAGCCCCAGCGCCAGCAGCGTTCCGGCCGAGGGCGCGGACGAGGTGCGCGTCGACGACCTCGTGGAGGACGTGAGCATCGACGGGATGTGCGGCGTCTACTAGGCCGTGCCTGCCCGTGCCTGTCCCCGTGACCGCGGTCGGTCCCGCGCAGGTGGACCAGCCCGCCTTCGACCCCGAGGCCGCGTGGGACCTGCACCCGAGCGTCTCGGTGCGACCCGAGCCGTTCGGCGCGCTGCTCTACCACTTCGGCACCCGGCGGCTCACGTTCCTCAAGGACCGCCGGCTGCTCGACGTCGTGCGCGCGCTGGGGGACCACCCCAGTGCGGAAGCGGCGTGCGCGGCGAGCGGGATCGACGAGGGGGAGCGGCTGCGCTTCGCCGCCGCGCTGGCCCGGCTCGCCGAGACCGACATGCTCGTCCCTCGACAGCCCGCTCCCGCTGAGACCTGAGGTTCGACAGCCGCCATGAGTGCACTCCTACCGACCGTAGGCGCAGTCTCTCCCCAGCTGGTGGGGCAGTTCGAGTCGGGCCTGGACGCCCCCATCTGCCTCACCTGGGAGCTCACCTACGCCTGCAACCTCTCCTGCGTCCACTGCCTGTCCAGCTCCGGCCGCCGCGACCCGCGGGAGCTGAGCACCGAGCAGGCCAAGGCCGTCATCGAGGAGCTCGAGCGGCTGCAGGTGTTCTACGTGAACATCGGCGGCGGCGAGCCGACGGTGCGACCGGACTTCTGGGAGCTCGTCGACCACGCCGTGGCGCACCACGTGGGCGTGAAGTTCTCCACCAACGGCATCAAGATCACCCCCGAGGTCGCCCGCCGGCTGGCCGGCAACGACTACGTCGACGTCCAGATCAGCCTCGACGGCGCCACCGCGGACGTCAACGACGCCGTGCGCGGTCCCGGCTCCTATGCCACCGCGTTGCGGGCGATGGAGAACCTGGCCGCGGCGGGCATGCGCGGGTTCAAGCTGTCGGTCGTGGTGACCCGGGAGAACGTCGGGCAGCTCGACGCGTTCAAGGCGATCGCGGACCGGTTCGGGGCGACGTTGCGGCTCACGCGGCTGCGGCCTTCTGGGCGGGGCGCTGACGTCTGGGACGAGCTGCACCCGACCGCCGCCCAGCAGCGCTCTCTATATACGTGGCTGCTGGAGCACGGCGAGGAGGTCCTGACCGGCGACTCCTTCTTCCATCTCTCCGCCTACGGCGAGGCGCTGCCGGGGCTGAACCTCTGCGGCGCCGGCCGCGTCGTCTGCCTGATCGACCCGGTC
>JBQCIO010000169.1:0-7896 GCA_051953655.1 Motilibacteraceae bacterium | reverse complement strand
GCTCAGCCAGACTCAACCGTGCAGCCACAACACCCACCTCCAGAGCACAGGGTGTTGCATCCACCGCTAGAGGCCGCCAACGCTTCACCTTTCTTGCTTGATCACGGCAGGAGGGGCTGGGGGGGCGGGGTCAGCGGCGGGGGGTGAGACGCGCGGTGAGGGCGGTGGCGGCGGACTGCGCGGCAGCGGCCAGCTCGGACCAGCGCGCCGGGTCCAGGGACTCGCGGCGGAAGGTGAGCGCGAAGGCGGCCACCGGGCGGCCGGTGTGGTCGTGGGCGGCCGCGGCGACCGAGGCGTAGCCCTCGGTCACCCAGCCGTCCTCCTGCGCCCAGCCGCGCCGGCGCACCTGCGTCAGCTCGCGGCGCAGCTCTCCGGGCGAGCACGGGCCGGCGTCCGTGCGGCGCAGGAGCGCGCCGGCGTCGGGGAACAGAGCGCGCACCTGCGCCGCCGGCAGCCCGGCCAGCAGGCTCAGGCCCGAGGCGGTGAGCGAGGCGGGCAGCCGCACGCCGACGTCGGTGACCAAGGTGACCGGGCGCCGCGGGGTCTCGCGCAGCAGGTAGACCAGCTCGCGCCCGTGCAGCACGCCGAGCTGCCCGACGGCCGGGGCGAGCGCGGCGACGTCGTCGACCAGCCGGGCCAGCAGCGGGCGCGCCAGCCGCTCGAGCGGGTCGTGCCGGAGGTAGGCCGAGCCGACCTCGAAGGCGGCCACCCCCAGTCCCCAGCGGCGGTCCTCGGGCAGGTGCACGACGAAGCCCTCGTCGGCCATCACCGACAGCAGGTGATAGGTCGAGGACCGGGGCAGGTCCACCGTCCGGGCCACCGCCGCGGCGGTCATCGGCCCCGGCGCCGCGGAGAGCGCGCGCAGCACCCGCAGGGCGGCGCTGGCCGCCGGGACGCTCGAGCTGCTCCCCATCGTCCTCCTGTCTGAGATCTCAGACGCTCAGTCTGCCGGAGCCGTCGCGCGGAGGTCGGTACGGAGCGTGGAATGAGCCCGTGACCGCCACCACCAGCGCGCCCGCCCCCGAGGACCTGACCCCGGACGTCGTCGACGTCGGCCCGGGCCCGCTGAGCGAGCCCGACGTCGTCGCCGTGGCCCGGCACGGCGCGCCGCCCCGGCTCACCGACGAGGCGGTCGCGGCGATCGAGGCGAGCCGCGCCGCCGTGGAGGCGCTGGCCGGCGACCCGCACCCGCACTACGGCGTCTCCACCGGCTTCGGTGCGCTGGCCACCCGGCACATCGCCCCCGAGCTGCGCGCGCAGCTGCAGCGCAGCCTGGTGCGGTCGCACGCCGCCGGGTCGGGCCCGGAGGTGGAGCGCGAGGTGGTGCGCGCCCTGATGCTGCTGCGGCTGTCCACGCTCGCCACCGGCCGCACCGGGGTGCGTCCGCGCACCGCGCAGACGCTCGCCGCGCTGCTCGCCCACGGCATCACCCCGGTGGTGCGCGAGTACGGCAGCCTGGGCTGCTCCGGCGACCTCGCCCCGCTGGCCCACGTGGCCCTGGCGCTGATGGGCGAGGGCGAGGTCCGCGACGCCGCGGGCACCCTGCGCCCGGCCGCCGACGCCCTGGCCGAGGCGGGCATCGAGCCGGTGCAGCTGGCCGAGAAGGAGGGCCTGGCCCTCATCAACGGCACCGACGGGATGCTCGGCATGCTCTGCCTGGCCGCCGCCGACGTGGAGGTGCTGCTCAAGACCGCCGACCTCGCCGCCGCGATGAGCGTGGAGGGGCTCCTCGGCACCGACCGCGTCTTCGCCGCCGACCTGCAGGCGCTGCGCCCGCACCCCGGCCAGGCCGAGAGCGCGGCCAACCTCCGCCTGCTGCTGGAGGGCTCGGGGATCGTGGCCAGCCACCGCGGCCCGGAGGACACCCGGGTGCAGGACGCGTACTCCCTGCGCTGCGCCCCCCAGGTGCACGGCGCGGCCCGGGACACGCTGGCCCACGTCCGGCTGGTCGCCTCCCGCGAGCTGGCCGCCGCCGTGGACAACCCGGTGGTGCTGCCGGACGGGCGGGTGGAGAGCAACGGGAACTTCCACGGCGCCCCGGTGGCCTACGTGCTGGACTTCCTCGCCATCCCGGTGGCCGACGTCGCCAGCATGAGCGAGCGTCGCACCGACCGGTTCCTGGACAAGGCCCGCAGCCACGGGCTGCCGCCGTTCCTCGCCGACGACCCCGGCGTCGACTCCGGCCACATGATCGCCCAGTACACCGCGGCCGGGATCGTCTCCGAGCTCAAGCGCCTGGCGGTGCCGGCCAGCGTCGACTCCATCCCCTCCAGCGCGATGCAGGAGGACCACGTGTCGATGGGCTGGAGCTCGGGCCGCAAGCTGCGCCGCGCGGTCGACGGCCTCACCCGCGTGCTCGCGGTGGAGATCCTGACCGCCGCCCGCGCCCTGGACCTGCGCGCCCCGCTCACGCCCGCCCCGGCCACCGCCGCGGTGCTGGCGAGGCTGCGCCAGGAGGTCGCCGGCCCCGGCCCCGACCGCCACCTCTCGCCCGAGATCGAGGCCACCGTGGAGCTCGTGCGCAGCGGCGCCCTCGTCGCGGCCGCCGAGTCCGTGACCGGGCCCCTGCACTGAATCCCCGAGAAACCCATTCGTCACATGCAATTCCCGTGATCAAGCGATCCAGGTGATCATGCGACCGGCGCCCAGGAGGCTCCCGATGACCGCAGGACCCCGCCCCGTCCGCGCCGCACGCGGCACCGCCCTCACCGCCCGCAGCTGGGCCACCGAGGCACCGCTGCGGATGCTGCAGAACAACCTCGACCCCGAGGTCGCCGAGCACCCCGACGAGCTGGTCGTCTACGGCGGCAGCGGCAAGGCCGCCCGCGACTGGGCCTCCTACGACGCCCTCGTGCGCACCCTCACCACCCTCGGGCAGGACGAGACGCTGCTGGTGCAGAGCGGCCGGCCGGTGGGCGTCATGCGCACCCACGAGTGGGCGCCGCGGGTGCTCATCGCCAACTCCAACCTGGTCGGCGACTGGGCGAACTGGGAGGAGTTCCGCCGCCTGGAGCACCTCGGACTCACGATGTACGGCCAGATGACCGCCGGCTCGTGGATCTACATCGGCACCCAGGGGATCCTCCAGGGCACCTACGAGACCTTCGCCGCGGTGGCGGCCAAGAAGTTCGGCGGGAGCCTTGCCGGCACCGTCACCCTCACTGCGGGACTCGGCGGCATGGGCGGCGCCCAGCCGCTGGCCGTCACCATGAACGACGGCGTGGCCATCTGCGTCGAGTGCGACCCCTCGCGCATCGCCCGCCGGATCGAGCACGGCTACCTCGACGTGCGGGCCGACGACGCCGACCACGCCCTGCGGCTGGCCGAGGAGGCGGCGAAGGCCCGCCGGCCGCTGAGCATCGGCCTGCTGGGCAACGCCGCCGACGTCGTGCCGGACCTGCTGCGCCGCGGCGCGCCGATCGACGTCGTCACCGACCAGACCAGCGCGCACGACCCGCTCATGTACCTGCCCCGCGGCGTCGACTTCGAGGACTGGACGGACCTGCGCGCCAAGGACCCGGCGGCCCCGACCGAGATGGCGCAGGCGTCGATGGCCGCGCACGTGGAGGCGATGGTCGGCTTCCAGGACGCCGGCGCCGAGGTCTTCGACTACGGCAACTCGATCCGGGACGAGGCCCGCAAGGGCGGCTTCGCCCGCGCCTTCGACTTCCCCGGCTTCGTCCCGGCCTACATCCGGCCGCTCTTCTGCGAGGGCAAGGGCCCGTTCCGCTGGGCGGCCCTGTCCGGCGACCCGGCCGACATCGCCAGGACGGACAAAGCGATCCTCGACCTCTTCCCGGACAACGAGCCGCTGCGCCGCTGGATCACCTTGGCGGGCGAGCGGGTGCACTTCCAGGGCCTGCCGGCACGGATCTGCTGGCTGGGCTACGGCGAGCGGGACAGGGCCGGCGAGCGGTTCAACGACATGGTCGCCTCCGGCGAGCTGTCCGCCCCGGTCGTCATCGGTCGCGACCACCTCGACTGCGGCTCGGTCGCCTCCCCCTACCGCGAGACCGAGGCGATGCTCGACGGCTCCGACGCCATCGCCGACTGGCCGCTGCTCGACGCGATGGTGAACGTGGCGAGCGGCGCCACCTGGGTCTCCATCCACCACGGCGGCGGGGTCGGCATCGGCCGGTCCATCCACGCCGGGCAGGTGACGGTGGCCGACGGCACCGCGCTGGCCGGGGAGAAGATCGCCCGGGTGCTGACCAACGACCCCGGCATGGGGGTGATCCGGCACGTCGACGCCGGCTACGACGAGGCGGTGCAGGTGGCCGAGGAGCGGGGCGTGCGGGTCCCGATGCGCGAGCAGTGAGCATCCTCCTACGCAACATCGGAGAGCTCGTCACCAACGACTCGGGAGTTGGTGACGGCTCCCCGCTCGGGCTGCTCACCGGCGCCGCGGTCGTGCTCGACGAGGGTCGGGTCGTCTGGGTGGGACCCGCGTCAGCGGCACCGGTCGCGGACCACGCCGTCGACGTCGGCGGGGCTGTCGTGCTGCCCGGCTTCGTGGACAGCCACGCGCACCTGGTGTTCGCCGGCGACCGGGCGGCCGAGTTCGCCGCGCGGATGGCCGGAAAGTCCTACGCAGCCGGAGGGATCCGCACCACCGTCACGGCCACCCGGGCCGCCACCGACGACGAGCTGTTCACCCGGGCGTCGGCACTGGTGGCCGAGATGCACCGGCAGGGCACCACCACCGCGGAGATCAAGAGCGGCTACGGACTCACCGTGCAGGACGAGGCCCGCTCCCTGGCTGTCGCCCGCCGGCTGAGCGAGGAGACCACCTTCCTCGGCGCTCACGTGGTGCCCGTGGGCTACGACGACCCGTCGGAGTACGTCGACGTCGTCACCGGCCCGATGCTCGAGGCGTGCGCGCCCCATGCCAGGTGGGTCGACGCCTTCTGCGAGCGCGGCGCCTTCGACGCCGACCAGTGCCGTGCGGTCCTCACCGCGGGGATGAAGGCCGGCCTGCTCCCCCGCCTGCACGCCAACCAGCTCGGTCCAGGGCCGGGCGTGCAGCTGGCGTGCGAGCTCGGTGCCGCCAGCGCGGATCACTGCACCTACCTCACCGACGCCGACGTCGACGCGCTGCAGGACAGCGGCACGGTGGCGACGCTGTTGCCAGGCGCGGAGTTCTCCACCCGCTCGCCGTGGCCAGACGCGCGTCGGCTGCTGGATGCGGGGGTCACCGTGGCCCTGGCCACCGACTGCAACCCCGGATCCTCCTACACGACGTCGGTGCCGTTCTGCATCGCGCTGGCGGTGCGCGAGATGGGCATGACCCCGGCCGAGGCCGTGTGGGCGGCCACCGCGGGCGGGGCGAAGGCGCTGCGCCGCGACGACGTCGGCGTGCTGCGGCCGGGCGCACGCGCGGACCTCGTCGTCCTGGAGGCCCCCTCCTACGTCCACCTCGCCTACCGCCCGGGCGTGCCGCTGGTGCAGCAGGTGTGGAAGGACGGCGTGCGGATCGTCTGAGCCGGCCGACCCGGTCCCTGCGCACGAGCCGCGACGGGACCCTCGTCCCCTGGCCCGGCCGGGCGACGATCCGTAGCGTCGCAACCGCCGACACGCTGGACTGACGAGCACGACCGACGGGAGAGCCGACGTGCAGGTACGACGCTACGTGCGGGTGCTGCGGCCGGACGAGCCGGGCGGGCACACCGTCCGGGAGCTGCGCGAGCGCCACGGCGACGTGCTGCGCCTGACGCTGCCGCACGGGGCCGGGCGGGTGCCCGTCGACCTGCGAGCCGTCGCCCGCACCGTCCCCTCCGACGCGCGGGTGGAGGTGGGTGCCGAGTTCGTCGCCGACGACGTCGAGACGGCGATTCGGCCGGTGCCCTGCCCGCCGCCGTTCGCCGGCCAGGAGGACGCGGTGGGCGCCTACCGGGAGCGCCGCCTGCACGAGGTCCGGTGGCTGGACCCGGCGCCGCTGCCGGTGCAGGACGTCGCCGAGCCCTACGCGGCCGAGGACCGAGCACGGGACTGGAAGGTGCGGGTGGAGCTGCTCGACCTGGACGACCCGACGTCGTGGACCGAGCCCGTGCCCGGCGTCCGCCGCCCGGCCGGGATGCCGCTCGGCACCCTGCTGGCGCTGCGCGGCGGCTGGACCAGCGAGGAGCCCCTGCCCAACGGCGAGACCGCCGTCGTCGACCTCACCCCGCTGCGCGGCCTGGACCCCGAGTCCACCTGGGTCCGCGTGGTGACCGGCCCGGCGGAGGTGCTGGACCGGCGCTGACACCGGGCCGCTCTCACCCCGTCGCCGGTGCCGCCAGCACGGCGTCGAGCAACCCGGGGAAGAGCGCGTCGAGCTCGTCCCGGCGCAGGGTGAGCAAGCGCTCGCGCCCGTGCGGCTCGTTGCGGATGACCCCTGCCTCGCGCAGCGTCTTGAGGTGGTGGGAGCGGGTCGACTTGGCCATGTCCGGCTCGATCTCGCCGCAGGCCGCGGCGGGCATCGGGCTCTCCGCCACCTGGCGCACGATGGCGAGGCGAGCCGGGTCGCTCAGCGCGAAGAGGACCTCGGTGAGGCGGATCTGGCCCGGCTCGGGGTGCTCGAGCCGACGGGGTGCCATGCCGTCGACGGTAACAGTTCGACAAAAGTCGACCGATCGGGAAGAGTGCGACCGAGGCGACGGTTCGAGAACTCTCGAACCATCCGAGGAGGTCGTCACGATGACGAAGACCCAGCAGCCGGCTGCCCCGCCGCCCCGTGCCAGGACCTGGCGCCGGCTCCCCCGCGCCGGCGCCTTCGGCGTCGTGCTCGCCGCCCTGCTCACGCTCAACACCGCCGCAGCGGCGCCTTCCCCGCTCTACGTCGTCTTCCAGCACCGCTTCGGCTTCTCGGCCACCACCCTCACGCTGGTCTTCGGCGTCTACGCCGTCGCGCTGCTCGGCGCGCTGCTCACGGTGGGCGGCCTGTCCGCCCACCTCGGCCGCCGCCCCGTGCTCGCCGCCGCGCTGGCGCTCGACGCCGTCGCGATGCTCGTGTTCCTCACCGCCGACGGCGTGCCCGGCCTGCTGCTGGCCCGGATCGTGCAGGGGCTCGCCACCGGCAGCGCGCTCGGCGTCGTGAGCGCCTACCTGGTGGACCTGCAGCCGCCGCACCGGCCCACGCTCGGCTCGCTGCTCAACAGCGTCGGCGCCACCGTCGGCCTGGCCGTGGGCGCGCTGGGCTCCGGCCTCGTCATCCAGGCGATGGCCGCACCCAGCGGCCCGGTCTTCGCCACCCTCGCCGCCCTGCTGGCCGCCCTGGCCGGCACCGTGCTCGTGCTGCCCGAGACGGTCGGGCGCCGGCCCGGGGCGCTGCGCTCGCTGCGCCCGCGCGTCGGCGTGCCCGCCCACGCCCGTCCCCACTTCCTCGCCGCCGCCCCGGCCATCGTGGCCGGCTGGGCCATCGGCGGGCTCTACCTCTCCCTCGGACCCTCGCTCGCCCTGGGCGTGCTGCACGCCCACAGCCGCCTCACCGGCGGGCTGGTCATCACCACGCTGATGGCCACGGCGTCGCTGGCCGGCGCGCTGGTCCGGGACGTGCCGCCGCGGCGGGTCATGACCGGCGGCGCGCTGCTGCTGGCCGTGGGCACCGCGCTCACGCTGGCCGCGCTGGCCCTGGGCAGCCTGCCCGGCTTCTTCGCCGGGACCGCGGTGGCCGGAGCCGGGTTCGGCCCGGCGTTCCTCGGCGCGTTCCGCTCGCTGGCCGCCCTGGCCGCACCGCACGAGCGCGCCGAGCTGTTCGCGGCGATCTTCGTGGCCGGCTACCTGTCCTTCAGCGTGCCCGCGGTCGTGGCCGGTGCGGTGACGCCCGGGCTCGGGCTGCGCACCACCGCCACCGGCTACGGCGTGGTCGTCGTGCTGCTGGCGCTGGTGACGGGGCTGCGGCCGGCGCGCTCGCAGGGC
>JBQCIO010000168.1:0-4210 GCA_051953655.1 Motilibacteraceae bacterium | reverse complement strand
CATATTCCTCGAGCCGGGAGGCCTTCACCCGCATGGCCAAGAACGTCCAGCAGCTCGACCGCGTGGTCATCCGAATCGCCGGTGACTCCGGCGACGGCATGCAGCTCACCGGCGACCGCTTCACCCAGGAAACCGCGGTGTTCGGCAACGACCTCGCGACCTTCCCGAACTTCCCCGCCGAGATCCGCGCCCCTCAGGGCACGCTGGCCGGCGTCTCGTCCTTCCAGTTGCACTTCGCCGACCACGACATCCTCACGCCGGGCGACCGACCCGACGTCCTGGTGGCGATGAACCCGGCGGCGCTGAAGGCGAATCTCGGGGACGTGCCGAAGGGCGCGACGCTGATCCTCGACACCCACGACTTCACCGAGCGCGCGCTGGCCCGCATCGGCTGGACGTCGAATCCGCTCGAGGACGGCACGCTCGACGGCTACACCGTCCACGCCGTCGACCTCACGCAGATGACGCTCGACGCGCTGGAGGGCTCGGAGCTCTCGCGCAAGGACGCCGGCCGGTCGAAGAACATGTTCGCCCTGGGCCTGCTGTCGTGGATGTACTCGCGGCCGACCGAGGGCACGCTGAACTTCATCAAGCAGAAGTTCGCGAACAAGCCCGAGATCGCCGACGCGAACATCGCCGCGTTCAAGGCCGGCTGGAACTACGGCGAGACCACCGAGGCCTTCGCCGTCCACTACGAGATCAAGCCGGCGGTGCTCGACACCGGCACCTACCGCAACATCTCCGGCAACCTGGCGCTGTCGTACGGCCTGATCGCCGCCGCCCGACGCTCGGGGCTGCCGATGTTCCTCGGCGCCTACCCGATCACCCCGGCCTCGGACATCCTCCACGAGCTGAGCAAGCACAAGCGGTTCGGGGTCACGACCTTCCAGGCCGAGGACGAGATCGCCGGCGTCGGCGCAGCCCTGGGCGCGGCGTTCGGTGGGGCGCTGGCGGTCACCACCACCTCCGGCCCCGGCATCGCCCTGAAGACCGAGACCATCGGCCTGGCGGTGTCGCTGGAGCTGCCGCTGGTCATCGTCGACGTGCAGCGCGGCGGCCCGTCCACCGGCCTGCCGACCAAGACCGAGCAGGCCGACCTGCTCATGGCGATGTTCGGCCGCAACGGCGAGGCCCCGGTGCCGGTCGTGGCGCCGCGCTCCCCCGCCGACTGCTTCGACGCCGCCCTCGAGGCGTGCCGGATCGCGCTCACCTACCGCACGCCGGTGTTCCTGCTCTCCGACGGCTACCTCGCCAACGGCTCCGAGCCGTGGCGGATCCCGACCGTGGACGAGCTGCCGGACCTGCAGGTGGAGTTCGCCACCGAGCCCAACCACGAGGGCCCCGACGGCGTCGCCGCCTTCTGGCCGTACAAGCGCGACGGCGAGACCCTCGCCCGGCCGTGGGCCAAGCCCGGCACCAAGGGCCTGGAGCACCGGATCGGCGGCATCGAGAAGGCCGACGGCACCGGCAACATCTCCTACGACCCGGACAACCACGACCTCATGGTGCGGACCCGGCAGGCCAAGGTCGACGGCATCGCCCGCAGCCTGCCGCCGCTCGAGGTCGACGACCCCACCGGCGACGCCCGCGTGCTGGTGCTCGGCTGGGGCTCCACCTACGGCCCCATCGGCGCCGCGGTGCGCCGGGTGCGCGCGCAGGGCGGCAAGGTCGCCCAGGCCCACCTGCGCCACCTCAACCCGTTCCCCGACGGCACCGGCGCCCTGCTGCGCCGCTACGACAAGGTCGTGGTGCCGGAGATGAACCTCGGCTACGGCTTCGGCGGCCAGCTGGCCCTGATGGTCCGCGCCAAGTACCTCGTCGACGCCGTCGGCTACAACCGCGTGCGCGGCCTGCCGTTCAAGGCCGAGGAGCTCGAGCAGGTGCTGCTCGGCGTCCTCGCCGAGGTGGACCCCGACGCCGCACCGCACACGGACGCTCACCAGCTGGAGACCTCGTCGTGACCACGACCGACCTGCCCATCCCCGCGCTGCGCAACGTCCCGCGCACGGACGAGCCGCTGAGCAAGAAGGACTTCACCTCCGACCAGGAGGTGCGCTGGTGCCCGGGCTGCGGCGACTACGCGATCCTCGCGGCGGTGCAGGGGTTCCTGCCCGAGCTCGGCCTGCGCCGGGAGAACATCGTCTTCGTCTCCGGCATCGGCTGCTCGTCGCGGTTCCCCTACTACCTCGACACCTACGGCATGCACTCGATCCACGGGCGCGCGCCGGCCATCGCCACCGGGCTCTCGGTCTCGCGCCCGGACCTGTCGGTGTGGGTGGTCACCGGCGACGGTGACGCGCTGTCCATCGGCGGCAACCACCTCATGCACGCTCTGCGCCGCAACGTGAACCTGAAGATCCTGCTGTTCAACAACCGGATCTACGGCCTCACCAAGGGCCAGTACTCCCCGACGTCGGAGCTCGGCAAGATCACGAAGTCGACCCCGTTCGGCGCCATCGACGCCCCGTTCAACCCGGTGTCGCTGGCCCTGGGCGCCGAGGCCACCTTCGTGGCCCGCACCATCGACTCCGACCGCGCGCACCTCACCTCGGTCCTGCGCGCCGCCGCCGAGCACGAGGGCACCGCGCTGGTGGAGATCTACCAGAACTGCAACATCTTCAACGACGGCGCCTTCGACGCCCTCAAGGACGCGGGCACCCGCGAGGACATGCTGGTGCGGCTGCAGCACGGACAGCCGGTGCGCTTCGGCACCGACGGCCGGTTCGGCGTGGTCCGCGGCGACGACGGCTCGGTGCGGGTGGTCGAGGTGGGCGAGGGCGACGGGCTGGTGCCCGAGTCCGCACTGCTCGTGCACGACGCGCACGCGCCCGGCCCGGAGAGCGCGTTCGCGCTCTCCCGGCTCACCGACGGCGCCTCGCTCGCCCACACCCCCATCGGCATCTTCCGCGACGTCCAGCGTCCGACCTACGACGCCCTCGCCGTCGAGCAGGTGCAGCGGGCCAAGGAGAGCCAGGGCGACGGCACCCTCGCCGGCGCTCCGGGCGACGACGCGCTCGCCGCGCTCCTGGCCGGCAGCGACACCTGGTCGGTCGCCTGACCCTCACCCTGGGCGCAGGCTCGGGGCCGGGGGCGTGCGACAGGACAGCCCGGCGTACCGTGCGGTCGTGCATCAACGGGACGCGCAGCGGGAGCAGCGACGGGGCGTCGGCTTCGGCTTCGCCGCCTACCTCATGTGGGGCGTGTTCCCGCTCTACTTCCCGCTCCTCGAGCCCGCCGGGGCGCTGGAGATCCTGGGGCACCGCGTCCTGTGGTCGCTGGTGGTCGTCGCGCTGGTGCTCGCGGTGCAACGGGACTTCGGCTGGATCCGCACCCTCGGGCGGCGGCGGTTCGGCCTGCTGACGCTGGCCGGCTTCCTCATCGCGGTCAACTGGGGCACCTACATCTACGGGGTGAACTCCGAGCACGTCGTGGAGACCTCGCTCGGCTACTTCATCAACCCGCTGGTCACCATCGCCCTGGGCGTGGCTGTGCTCGGCGAGCGGCTGCGCCGGGCGCAGTGGGCGGCCATCGCCGTCGGCGTCGTCGCGGTGGCGGTGCTGACCGTCGACTACGGCCACCCGCCGTGGATCGCGCTCGTGCTGGCCGCGTCGTTCGGACTCTACGGGCTGGTCAAGAAGCAGGCCGGCGTCGACGCCGTGCACAGCCTGGCCGTGGAGACCGCCGTGCTCGTGGTGCCGGCCGCGCTGATGCTCGCGGTGCTCACCGCGCGGGGCTCGTCCACCTTCACCACCGAGGGTCCCGGGCACGCGCTGCTGCTGGCCTCGTGCGGGCTGGTCACCGCGGTGCCGCTGCTCTGCTTCGGCGCCGCCGCGGTGCGGGTGCCTCTCACCACCATCGGGCTGCTGCAGTACCTCCCGCCGGTGCTACAGCTCCTCTGCGGTGTCCTCATCGCCCACGAGGAGATGCCCGGCTCCCGCTGGGTCGGCTTCGGCCTGGTCTGGGTGGCGCTGGTGCTGCTGACCGCCGACTCCCTGCGCTCGGCCCGGGCCCGCCAGCTGGCCGCCGCCGCGGAGTCCGTCGCCGCCTGAGGCGCCCCGCGGACAGGCTGAGGGGGGTCGGGATGGGGTGAAGGGCCCCCTCGTTCGCACCAAATTAACCAAAGTTCCCAACAACCAACAACAATGATAAATGACCCGCGAACGGATAACACCACACCCCCCCCCCCCCATACAACAAAAAAACGGCAGGG
>JBQCIO010000167.1:0-38652 GCA_051953655.1 Motilibacteraceae bacterium | reverse complement strand
GCGTGGACAGGGGAGACCGGCGGGACGAGCCCGGCGGACGGCAGCGGCGCCACGGGCTGTGGCGAGGGGACCACCGGCTCGGCCCCGCGGCCCTTGCGGCCCCGGCGGCCGCCGCCGCGCTGCGGCAGCACGTCCACGGCCGGGCGGAAGGTCACGAAGGGGGCGGGCGGCTCAGGGGCGGGGGGTTCGGGAGCGGCGGCCTCGGCGGCGGGAGCCTCGAAGGCCGGCGCGACCTCGGCCGACGGGGCGTCGGCCGTCGCCGCCAGGGACGCGGTGAGCTCCTGGAGCACGTCGCGCATCTCCGACGAGCTGTCGGAGACCGGTGCGGTCGGAGCGGCCGCGGTCACCGGCGCCTGGTCGGCGTCGGCCACCGGGGCCGACGGCTGCCGCGGCACGCTGTGCTCGGCGACGGGGGGCTCGGCGGGCGCCGCGACGGGCAGGTCCGCCCCCGCGACCTCGGCGGGAGCCTCGGCGACCGGCGCGGCGGGCTCGTCCACCAGCACGGTGGCCGGCTCGGTGGTGGGCTCGGTGGTGGGCTCGAACGCGGGCTCGGTGGTGGGCTCGCTGGTCAGCTCGGCGACCGGCTCGCTCGCCTCGGCCCGGTGCTTGCGACGGCGCCAGAAGCTGAAGAAGGAGCGGCGCGAGCCGTGGCGGGCGGGGTGGTCGGTGGAGCTCAGCGAGGCCTCCGGGGTGGTGTC
Source organism: Motilibacteraceae bacterium (assembly GCA_051953655.1). Classification (GTDB taxonomy): domain Bacteria; phylum Actinomycetota; class Actinomycetes; order Motilibacterales; family Motilibacteraceae; genus JBQCHF01. The sequence goes on along the minus strand of JBQCIO010000167.1, from coordinate 37,954 downwards.
GTCGGTCGCGACGTCGGTGGTCCCGTCGGTCGCGACGTCGGTGGTCTCGTCGGTCGGGTCGGCGCCGGTCTCGTCAGGCGCCGGCACCGTCGTGACGTCGGCGACGTCCGTGACCTCGGTGGCGTCGGCGCCGGCGTCGGCGTCGGTCTCGGACTCGTCGAGCTCGTCGGCCGAGGCCACCGGGTGCTCGGCGGTCGCCTCAGCGACCGGCTCGTCCGGCTGGTCGTCGGCGGACGCGTCGGCGGCGTCCTCAGTGGCCTCGTCGCCGGCGTCGTCCATGGCGTCGTCCACGGCGTCCTGCGAGCCGGCCACGGCCAGCTCAGCCAGATCAGCCAGCTCAGCCAGGTCGGCCAGGTCGGCGAGGGCCGCCGCGTCGGCCTGCGCCGGCTGGGCCTCGGCCACCAGCTCGGCGGCGTCACCCTCGGCGGGCTCCTCGGAGGCGCCCTCGCCCCGGGGGGCGGCGGCGGCGCCGTGGCCACCGGCCCCTCCGGTGCGCGACCGCGACGGGAGGGCCGGGGAGTCCTCGAGAGCCACCGCGTCCGGGGCGAAGTCGGCCTCGGCCGGCGGCCCGGCGGGGGCGTCGACGTCCGGCTCGGCCGGCGCCGGCTGCTCGGCGGGCACGTCGCCGACGCGGCCACGCGCCGGCAGCGGGGAACGCCCGCGGGAGGGGAGCGGAGGGGTCGGGCGGTCGGCCGGGGGACGGCGCACGTCGATCTCGAAGGCCGGCTCGAGGCCGGCGACGGGCGCGCCGGCCATGGCGGCCACCGAGGTGTCCACCGGTCGGTCCACCGCCGGCTCGGCGGCGTCGGCGAGCTCGGGCAGCGGGGCGGGCTCCCGGTCGGGCGTCGACGGGCGGGCCGGCGCCTCCTCGGGGATCTCGGCCAGGGCGTCGGCCAGCGCCCGCACCGGCTCGGCCGGCGACAGCGTGGGCACGGCTCCCGGCTCGAACACCTCGACCGGCAGCAGGACGTCGACGACGATGCCCGAGCTGCGCCCGCGGCGCAGGCGCACGGAGGCGCCCAGCCGCTGCGCGAGCCGGCCGACGACGTAGAAGCCGAGGCGCTGCGCGACGGCGATCTCGGTGACCGGGGGGTGGGCGATCCGCTCGTTCGCGGCCTCGACCTCCTCCTCGCTCATGCCCAGGCCGTAGTCGGTGATGGTCAGCCCGACGCCGTTCTCCTCCAGGCGGCTGCTGACGACCACCCGGGTGTCGGGGTTGGAGAAGTGGGTGGCGTTCTCCAGCAGCTCGGCCAGCAGGTGCGCCGTGGTGAGCGCCAGGCGGCCGCTGACCGGCGGGTCGACGGTGGCCGAGAGGTCCACACGCTCGTACTGCTCGATCTCGGAGGCGGCGGTGCGCACGACGTCGGAGAGCGGCATCGGGCGGCGCAGGCGGCGGTTGCCGTCGATGCCGGCCAGCACGAGCAGGCTCTCGGCGTTGCGGCGCATCCGGGTGGCGAGGTGGTCCAGCCGGAACAGGTTGTCCAGCTGGTCCGGGTCCTCCTCGCGCTGCTCGAGCTGGTCGATGAAGGACAGCTGCCGGCCCAGCAGCACCTGGTTGCGGCGGGCCACGTTGACGAACATCTCGGCGATGGAGGCGCGCAGCGCGGCCTGCTCCTGGGCGACCTCGACGGTGGTCGCGTTGACCACGTTGAACGCCTCGGCGAGCCGGCCGATCTCGTCCTTGGACTCGACGGCCACCGGCTCGAGCTCCACCCCGGGGCCCTCGCCGGGGGTCTGCATCCGCTCGACCATCGTCGGCAGCTGCTCGCCGACCCGGGTGGCGGCCTGGGTGAGGCGGCGCAGCGGGGCGACGATGCGGCGGGACATCAGCAGCGCGAGCAGGACGGCGAGGAACAGGCCGAGCAGGGAGAGCGCGAGGACGAGCAGCGCGCGCTGGGTGGCCGTGGTGGCGGCCGCCGACGCCTGGTCGCGGACGGTGGAGACGGTGGCGACCTCGAGCTGCACCAGCGGGCCGATCCGGCTGGCCTCGGCCTGCTCGACCTTGGTCGGGTCACCGGCCTGCTCACCGCGGAGCAGGCGGCCGGCGGCCTGGCGCTGGTCGCTGAGGGTGAAGGCGTCAGCCTGGGCCAGCGCCTTGTCCAGCGCGAAGCGCGCGTCGGTGCCGCCGAGCTGGCGGAAGGTGGCCAGCTGGAGGTTCTGCTGGCCGAGCAGCGAGGCGAACTGCTGGTAGGTCGAGTCGTCCATCCGCTGGCGGCTGTAGGCCGCGTAGAGCAGGTCGCGCTCCTGGGCGTTGGCCTCGATCGCGGTGGAGAGGGCGCCGTAGGCGCGCACCGAGCGGGCGAGCTGGTCGTCGCCGGCGACGTCGGCGACCACCGAGTCCAGACCGAGGTCGGTGGCGATGGCCCGGTCGTACAGGCCGGTGAGCGCGGCGACGTCGGAGGCGCCCTGGTCGACCAGCTTGCGGCTGGTGGGCAGCTGGTCGTGCAGCGCGGCCGAGGCGGCCACGCCGGCGGCCAGCGAGGGGCTGATGGCCGCGAAGTCCGTGCCCTTGATGGCCTCACGGACCGCGGCCAGGGAGGCGTCGGTCTTCGTGCGCGCCAGGGCGAGCAGGCCGTCGGGGTCCTTGCGGCCGGCCATGAGGTAGGTGACGGTCGCGGTCCGCTCGCTCTGCAGCGCGTGGACGGTCTGGTCCAGCAGCGCCGAGGCGCCGATCAGGTCCTCGACCTGCTTGGCGCGCACGGCCTGCGAGCGGGCGCCGGCGACGACCACCAGCGACACCGCGAGCAGCAGGGCCATCGGGACGGCCACCAGGGCCAGCAGCTTCGAGCGGATCCCGAGGTTGCGCAGCATGGACGACCTTCCCGTTCCCGTGTCGGACCCAAAGCCCCGCGGGTCGAAGATCCACCGGGCCTGCTTCCGACTCATCGGGCAGGCGGCGCGTCGCCTTGACCCTTCCGGGCGCACCTGGTGCACCCGTACCGGGTGGCATAACCCGGACGGCGCAACGGACGCCCGATAGAGGGCCTCTGGACGGCGGGTGGACGGCCGGTGGACGGCCGGTGGACGGCGTGCTGTACGTCCCGAGGACGGTCTGAGGAAGGGCGAGCGCCCGGACCACGGCCGGGCAGCAGCCGCTCACCAGCCAGTCACCGCGCACCGGTTAGCGTTGCCGCGTGGACAGGGGTGTGGACTCGGACGGCGGCACGCCGCAGCACGACCTGCCCTGGGCGGTCGCGCGCGACCGGGCCGCCGGGGTGCCGCGGCTGGCCGGCACCACGGTGCGCGTCGACGCCGCGCTCGGGCGCGTCCTGGCCGCGGACGTGCGCGCGGCGGTGGACCTGCCGCCGTCGGCCGTCTCCGCCATGGACGGGTGGGCGGTGGCCGGCCCCGGGCCCTGGCGCGTCGACGGCCGGCAGCTGGCCGGGCAGCTCGGCGCCCCGCTGGCCCCGGGCACCGCCCGGGTGGTCGGCACCGGCACCTGGCTGCCCGACGGCGCCGACGCGGTGGTGCGGCGCGAGCACGGCAGCATCGTCGACGACGTCCTGACCGCCGCGGAGCCCGCGCCGGGCAAGGACGCGCGCCCGGGCGGGCAGGAGGCGCGGGCCGGCGACGTCCTGGTGCGCGCCGGCGCGATGGTCACCCCCGCGGTGGTGGCCCTGGCCAGCGCCGCCGGGCTGGAGGAGCTCGACGTCGTCCCGGCTGCCGACGTCGCGGTGCTCGTGCTCGGCGACGAGCTGCTGCTGGACGGCCCACCGCGCGAGGGCCGGGTGCGCGACGCGCTGGGGCCGGCGCTCCCGGCCTGGCTGGCCGGCTACGGCGCACGGGTGGTCGGCGTGGAGCACGTGCCCGACGTCGCGGACGTGCTGGCGGCCCGGCTGGCGGCGCTGGACGTGCCGCTGGTGGTGACCACCGGGAGCACCGCCGCCGGCCCGGTCGACCACCTGCACGGGGTGCTGGCGCAGGCCGGGGCCCGGCTGCTCGTGGACGGGGTGCGGGTGCGCCCGGGCCACCCGATGCTGCTGGCCGAGCGCGGGCCGGGGCGGTGGCTGGTCGGGCTGCCGGGCAACCCGCTGGCCGCGGTGACCGGGCTCGCCACCCTGGTCGGCCCGCTGCTCGGCGCGCTCTCCGGCTGGACGGTGCCCTCCGGCGAGGCGCTGCTGGCCGCCGACGTCACCGGCCACCCCACCGACACCCGGGTGCTGCCGCTGCGCGACGGCCGGCCCTCCCTGCACGCCGGGCCGGCGATGCTGCGCGGGCTGGTGGAGGCCGACGCGCTGGCGGTCGTGCCGCCGGGAGGGGCCCGGGCCGGGCAGGTGGTGGAGGCGCTCGCCCTGCCCTGGGCCCGCGACCCGTTCCCGGCCCGCTCGGCGGGGTTCATCGGCTGACGTCCCGGCCCCATCCGGGTGCCGGGGGCACCGCTGGGTAACGTGCCGTGCCATGCGTGCCGTGACGATCCGTGAGCCCGGTGGTCCCGACGTCCTCGGCTGGGACGAGGTGCCCGACCCGCAGCCGGAGCCGGGCGAGGTCGTCGTCGACGTCGTCGCCTCGGCGGTCAACCGCGCCGACGTCATGCAGCGGCAGGGGCACTACCCGCCGCCGCCCGGCGCCGCCCCCTACCCGGGCCTGGAGTGCGCGGGGCGGATCAGCGCCCTCGGCGAGGGCGTGCAGGGCTGGTCGGTGGGCGAGGAGGTGTGCGCCCTGCTGGCCGGCGGCGGCTACGCCGAGAAGGTGGCGGTGCCGGCCGGGCAGCTGCTGCCGGTGCCCGCGGGGGTGCCGGTCGAGCGGGCCGCGGCGCTGCCGGAGGTCGCCTGCACCGTGTGGTCCAACGTCTTCATGGTCGCGGGCCTGCGGCCGGGCGAGACGTTCCTCGTGCACGGCGGGGCGTCCGGGATCGGCACGATGGCGATCCAGCTGGCCACGGCGGTCGGGGCGAGGGTGCTGTGCACCGCCGGGACGTCGGCGAAGCTGACGTTCTGCCGGGAGCTGGGCGCCGACGTCGCGATCAACTACCGGGAGTCGGACTTCGTCGAGGAGGTCCGCTCGGCGACCGGCGGCAAGGGCGTCGACGTCATCCTGGACAACATGGGCGCCAAGTACCTGGCGCGCAACGTGGACGCCCTGGCGGTGAACGGGCGGCTCGTGGTCATCGGGCTGCAGGGCGGGCGCACCGGCGAGCTCGACCTCGGAAAGCTGCTGTCCAAGCGCGCGGCGGTGCTGGCCACCAGCCTGCGCGCCCGCCCCCTGGAGGAGAAGGCGGCCATCGTGGCCGCGGTGCGCGAGCACGTCTGGCCGCTGCTGGCCTCCGGCGACGTCCGACCCGTCGTCGACCGCTCCTACGCCATGTCGGAGGCGGGCGAGGCGCACCGGTACATCGACTCGGGCGAGCACGTGGGCAAGGTGCTGCTGACGGTGGGGTGAGGCCGCAGGCGCTCCGGTCGGGACGATCTGTGAGAGTCGGTCCGACTCAGGCCAGCTCGGCGAGCCCGGCGATCAGGCGGTCGACGTCGGTGGCGTCGCTGTAGGGGGCGAGGCCGGCGCGCACGAGGCCGCCAGCCATCCCGTCACTGCCGTGCAGGCCGAGCACGAGGGCGAGCTCACGGGCGTAGAAGTCTCCGTCGCCCACGCAGACGCCGCGGGTGCCGAGGTGCTCGGCCACCTCCCGCGGGGTCCGCCCCTCCAGCCGGAAGGCGACGGTGGGCGTGCGCACCGGCGCGGCGCCGAAGGTTGTCACCGGCAGCCCGGCCAGGCCGGCGAGCAGCCGGTCGAGCAGTGCGTCCTCGTGCGCCTCGACGGCCGCCATGGAGCGCAGCACCCGCTCGCGTCGGGTGCCGGGCTGCGTCGAGCCTGGTCCGTCCAGCAGCGCCGCGACCCAGTCGACGGCGGCCGACAGCCCGGCGAGCAGCTCGAACGGCGGGGTGCCGTGCTCGAAGCGGGAGGGGACGGCGTCGGAGGAGGGCAGCAGCTTGTCCGGGCGCAGCCCCTCGAGCAGCCCGGGGGCCGCGACCACCGCGCCCAGGTGCGGGCCGCACAGCTTGTAGGCGCTCAGGGCGTAGAGGTCGGCGCCCAGCGCGGCGACGTCGACGGGCGCGTGCGGGGTGAGGTGCACGCCGTCGACGGCCACCAGCGCGCCGACCGCGTGGGCGGCGTCGGCCACCGCCCGGACGTCGGGGCGGGTCCCGGCGAGGTTGCTGGCGCCGGTGACCGACACCAGCCGCGTCCTCTCCGACAGTGCGTCGGAGGTACCGGTGAGCGTGCAGGTCGCCGGGTCCACGTCGATCCAGCGGACCGTGGCCCCGGCCCGCTCGGCGGCCTGCACCCACGGGCGCACGTTGGCGTCGTGGTCGAGCCGGCTCACCACCACCTCGTCGCCCGGCCCCCAGCCCTTGGCCAGCGCGTTCGCGAGCACGTACGTCACCGACGTCATCGACGATCCGAGCACGACGCCCTCGGGCCGACCGCCGACGAGGTCGGCGACGGCTGAGCGCGCGGCGTCGACGATCTCCTCAGCGCGGCGGCTCGACGGGAACGCGCCGCCGCGGTTGGACACCGCGGTCGCGAACGTGGTGGCCACCGCGTCGGCGACCACCGCCGGCACCTGCGTGCCGCCGGGTCCGTCCAGGTGCGCGAAGCCCTCGGCCAGCGCGGGGATGCCCGCGCGCACCCGCTCGACGTCGTACCGATCCCGCGTGCCGGCCGGTCGCTGCTCGTGGTCCATGGGGCGGCACTCTGCCCCACGGGTCGCGGCATGCCGCAGGCGGGGCGGTGCCGGGGTTGCGGTGGGCGGGGTGGTGTCAGGATGGGACGCATGAGCGAGCCGCAGGGGCCCGGGGGCCTGAACGAGCGCGAGGACCGCGACGAGCACGATGAGCACCGGGTCGTCGTCATCGGACCGGGCGGGATGGCCGTCGAGGGCGCGCCGGGCGACGGCGAGGACGAGGGCGGCTCGGTGGCCGACCTGGTCGAGCAGCCGGCCAAGGTGATGCGGATCGGCAGCATGATCAAGCAGCTGCTCGAGGAGGTGCGCCAGGCCCCGCTCGACGAGGCCAGCCGGGCCCGGCTGCGCGAGATCCACGCCTCCTCCATCGCCGAGCTCAAGGCGGGCATCGCGCCGGAGCTGGCCGAGGAGCTCGACCGCCTCGCGCTGCCCTTCGGCGAGGACGCGGTGCCCAGCGAGGCCGAGCTGCGCATCGCCCAGGCCCAGCTGGTCGGCTGGCTCGAGGGTCTGTTCCACGGCATCCAGACCGCGCTGTTCGCCCAGCAGATGGCCGCGCGGGCCCAGTTCGAGGAGATGCGCCGGCGCGCGCTGCCGCCGGGGACGACACCGGGTGAGCAGCCGGAGCCGCACCGGACCGGCCAGTACCTCTAGGCCGCTGCCCTCGGTCTGCCGCACGAGGGGCGATCAGGGCAGCAACGTCCGCTCCAGCGTCTCGCGCAACCAGGTGCGGTAGCTCTCGGCCGACCAGCCGGCGCCCACCCGCAGCAGGTCGTGCATCTCCGGGCTCGTGAGGGCCCACACCGCGGCACCGGCCTGCACGAGGTCCACCGTTCGCCCGTCCCCCGCGGCTGGGCGCTCGCGTGGCGGCTCGGACTCACCCCGTGGGAGCGGCCCGGGGAGCGTGGAGCCGATCAGGTCGACGACCTCCTCGGCCCGGCCCCCCGCCCGGGAGCCCGGCTGCTCGACATCAGCTGCGGCTCCGGCCTCCACGCGGTGCGCCAGGCCGCGCGCGGCTGGACGGTGACGGGCGTCGAGGTGATCCCGCAGGCGCTGGAGCGCGCCCGCCGCCGCGCCCGGGACGCCGGTGCCCAGGTCGAGTGGGTGCGCGGCGACGCGTCCCACCTCGCCCGGCTGGTGCCCGCCGGCATCGACGCGCTCCTGGACGTGGGCTGCCTGCACGTGCTCGACGACCACCGTCGGCGAGCCTGGGCGGAGGGCGTCCAGGCGGTGTCGGTCCCGGGAGCACGGCTGGTCCTGCTCGCCTTCGCGCCCAAGCGCGGCCCACGGCCCGGTCCCCGCGGCATCGCCGACGAGGACGTGTCCTCGCTCCTGCCCGGGTGGGAGCTCGTCGAGCGGGCCCGCCCGGCCGTCCGCGCGCCGGGTCCCTTCGGCTCGGCCGAAGACCGTTTCCTGGTCCTCGTCCGCCGCTGAGCCCCGGCGCCGCCCCAGCCGGTCGAGATCCGCAGGCATGACCTAGGTCCCTGAGCGGCGGCGCCCTTAGGGCTATGGCGCCGCTCGGGAATCGCGCTCACCGTAGAGGCACGGCGCATGGCGGCAGCCCCGGCTGCAGGCCCACGCCGGGCACGTCGGCGCCGGGGCGAGTGGGGGCGGGGATGGCTGGGAGCGAAGCGGCGGCTGCCCGGATCTCCGCGCCGCCCGCAGCGTCCACCGCGACGACGTCGGCGCCGCGCACCGGTGCTCCCCACCATCCCTTCGACGCCGCGCCGGAGCAGCGGCTCGAGCTGCTCGCGCGGATCGACGAGCAGCGGTGGGCGGCCCGCTGGGACGGACACCCGGCCGCGGCGCAGTGGCTGGCCGACCGCTACGACGGCGCCCCCCTGGACGAGGAGCGGGTGCGGGCGCGATCCCGCGACCTGCTCGACCGGCACTCGGCCCGGCTGGTGCCGCTGCTCGCGGTGGCCCCGCGCACCGGGGCCTGGTGGGCGGTCTGGCCGCGCACCCCGGGGGTGCCGCTGCCGCGCCTGCGCGCCCTGTGCGAGCTCTCCCCCCGGCAGGCGGCGGCGGTCGGGCTGTCCCTGCTGCACGCGGTGCAGGACCTGCACGCCCGAGGCTGGTGGCACGGACGGCTGGCCGGCGGGACGGGGGACGACGTCATCGTCGCACCCGACGGACAGGCCCGCCTCGGCGGCTGGGCCGCCGGCACGCTGCTGCTCGACGGTCCGGCCGAGGCCCTGCGCCGGGACGACCTGCTGGCCGTGCGTGCGCTCGCCGCCGACCTGCTGGCGCAGACCCGCCCCGGCGGCGTCTGGTCGGCGCAGCGGCGTGACGCCGAGGTCGAGGCGGTGGTGCACGCCGGCGACGAGCCGGCGGAGGAGAACATCGACCCCGACGCGCCCCACCCGGTGGCGCACGCCCTGGAGCAGCGGCTCGCCGCCCTGGTGGGCGGCCCCGACCTCGCCGAGCGGACCCGGCTGGAGCTGGCCGCGCTGGTGCGCGCCGTGCCGGCCGCCGCCGACGTCGAGGCGGACCCGGTGGGCGACGGGGACCCGGGCGAGCTGCCAGCGGGACCGGCCGCTCCCCGGCGCCGGCGGGGACGGCCTCACCCCCGTCGCCCGGCAGCGGCACGGACCGCGAGCCCGCGCCGAGCCGGCGCGACCGAGCCGCGCGCCGACCGGGGCTCCTGGGTGTGGAAGGCGATCGTCGCCCTCACCGTGCTCGCGGTCGTCGTCGGCCTCGAGCTGGGCCTGCTCGGCGACCGGATCGCCAACGACCTGCGCGTCCTGCGCTCCCCCGCCCCGTCGGCGGCACCCAGCACCGGCACCAACGCGGGCAGCGCGGCGCTGCCCTCGCTCGGACCGTCGACGGCGGGCGTGGTCGCCAAGGTGGACGCCCGCGCGCTCGGGACGTGCACGCCGGGCAAGGCGTGCACCCTGCGCGTGGTCGTGCAGGTGGAGCGGCAGCAGCGGGCGGTGCCGGTGCGCTGGGCGGTCGTGGCCGTCGACCGCTGCACGTCCCGGCGCAGCACCCTGCCCGGCGGCTCGTTCACGGTGCCGGCCGGCAGCACGACCGCGAGCGCCCTGCGGACCGTGACGCTGCCCAAGGGCACGGCGCTCGCCGTCGGCGCGGTGACGACGGCCCCGGCGCGCGCGGCCTCCAAGCCGCTGCCCGCCCCGGCCAGGCCACCCACCTGCTGACCGGACGACCTGACCGGCCCACCCGACCGGTCGAACAGGACCCGCAGGACGAGCGGCAGGGAGGCAGCGGTGCTGACCGTCGAACGCGGATGGGGCGGCGGGGGCCGTCCGCAGCGGCGGCGCCCGCGGCCGCCCCGGCGGCACCTGGACGTGCGCGGCTACGTCTTCGACCTGCTCGCCGTGGCGGCCGCCGCCACGCTCGGCTGGCTCAGCTACCGCAACCTCATGGCGATGGGGGCACGCACGGCCGCCGAGCACCAGATCCTCGCGGTCGCCCTCGGGCTGGTGCTGCTGCTGGTGCTGCGCCAGGTCCGCAGCGAGCGTGCCCTGAAGCTGGTCGCCTGGACGGTCTACGGCCTGGCCCTGGTCACGCTGGTGGCGGTGCGCTTCGTCGGCCTCGACGCCTACGGCGCTCGCCGCTGGCTCTCGGTCGGCGGCTTCACCTTCCAGCCCTCCGAGCTGGCCAAGGTCGGCGTGCTCATGGTGCTGGCGGTCGTGCTCACCTCGCACCGCTCGCCGTGGCGACGGGTCGCCCTGGCGCTCGCCCTGGCCCTGGTGCCGGTCGTGATCGTGGCCGTGCAGCCGGACCTGAGCACGGCCGTGCTGCTCACCCTGCTCGCCGCCGCGCTGCTGGTGCTCAGCCGGGTGCCGGTGCGCCTGCTCGGACCGCTGGCGGTGAGCGTGGCGCTGCTCGCACCGCTCGCCGTCGGCCTGCTGCAGCCCTACCAGCTGGCCCGGCTGCACGCGTTCTCCGCCGGGCCGGGGTCGGAGGGTCCGGGATGGGCGGTGCAGCAGGCGCACATCGCGGTGGCCTCGGGCGGCCTGTTCGGGCTCGACCGCGGGCCGCTGGGCCAGCTGGCCGCGCAGTACCTGCCCGGGCGGGAGACCGACTTCGCCCTGGCCAGCCTGGTGCAGCACGAGGGGCTGGTGGCCGCCGGGCTCGCGCTGCTCGCGATCGCGGTGCTGGTGTGGCGGTGCGCGCTGGCCAGCCGGGCCCCCGGCTCACGGGCCGGCGGGCTGGTGGCGGCCGGCCTGGCGGTGCTGCTATGCGTCGAGGCGCTGGTGTCGGTGGGCGGGAACCTCGGCGCGCTGCCGGTGGCCGGCGTGCCGTTCCCGCTGCTGAGCTACGGCGGCACCGCGGCAGCCGCCCACCTGGCCGCCCTGGGCGTCGTCCTCGGGCTGCGCCGGGAGTACGCCGGCCGCCGGCTGTGGGCGCCGCCGCGGTGGAGCACCACCCGGCCGCGGCTGGTCCGGTTCGCCGCGCTGGGCGCCAGCGCGCTGCTGGTGGGGCTGGCCGTTCGCGGCTACGGCATCGCGGCTGAAGGCGCCGGGCTGCGCGCCGCGGCCACCGCGCAGATGACCCGCTGCGTCCCCATCCCGGCACCCCGCGGGCAGATCACCGATCGGCACGGGGCCGTGCTGGCCCGCGACGGCTCGCAGAGCACGGTCTACGCCGTGCCCGGGCTGCTCGAGCGGCCGGCCGGGGCGGTGGAGCGGCTGGCCCGGCTGCTCGGGCAGACCCCGGCGCAGCTGCGGGCCGCGCTGGACCGGCCCACCGACACCGTCGCGGTCACGGTGGCCGCCGGCGTGCCCGCCGCGGTCTCCCGCCGGGTGAGCGCGGCGCAGCTCACCGGCGTGTTCGTGGTCCGCTCGCCCCAGCGGGTCTACCCGACCGGGGCGCTGCTGGGCCCGGTGCTCGGGTTCGTCGGCGTCGCGACTCCCGACGACGTCGCCCGGCTGGGCCCGCTCGCCCCCGGCACCGAGGTGGGCCGGACCGGGCTGGAGCAGCGGTACGACGGGGTGCTGCGCGGGGTGGACGGCGCCCAGTGCGTCTACGTCGACCCGCGCGGGCGGGCGGTGGCACCCGGGCCGCGCCGCGAGCCGGTGCCGGGGGCCACCCTGCGGACCACCCTGGACCTCCCGCTGCAGCGGGTGCTCACCCGCTCGCTGGCCGCCGCGCTGGCCGCCGGGCACGGCCGCGACCTCGGCGGGTCGGTCGTCATGGACCCGCGCACCGGCCAGGTGCTGGCGATGGCGAGCCTGCCCTCGTACGACAACTCGATCTACGGGCCGCCGGTGAACGGCACCGCGCTGGCCCGGCTGGCGACCGCCCCCGGCAACCCCATGCTCGAGCACGTGACCCAGGTGGCCGCACCGCCGGGATCCACGTTCAAGCTCGTGGTGGCGGCCACGGACATGGTGCACAAGGCGCTGCCGCCCTCGAAGGTCATCCCCACCGGCGGGTCCTTCACCTACGGCAACCACGTGTTCGGCAACTGGAGCACCTTCGGGCCGCAGAACATGACCGAGGCCATCGCCTGGTCCAACGACGTCTACTTCTACAAGCTCGCCCTGGCCCTCGGGCCGCGCGCCATCCACGAGGTCGGCACCGCCCTGGGTGTGGGCAGGCCGACCGGGATCGACCTCCCGGGCGAGGAGGCGGGGTTCTTCGGCAGCCCGGACAACATCCACCAGATCGGCGCCACCTGGTACGCCGGCTCCACGGTGATCCTCGGCATCGGCCAGGGCTACCTCACGGTGACCCCGCTGCAGGACGCGCTCTGGACCGCGGGCGTGGCGACCGGCACCCGGGTCACCCCGCACCTCGGCCTGGCCGTCGTCAGCGGCAAGAGCGTCACCGCGCTGCCGCAGCCGGCGCCGGTGCGGCTGCCCTTCGCGAAGGCCCTCGGCCCGGTGCGCGCCGGGATGCGCGCCGCGGTCACCCAGGGCACCGCGTCCATCCTGCGCGACCTGCCGGTGGCCGCCGGCGGCAAGACCGGCTCGGCCGAGGACGCCCGCGCCAGCAACGGCAAGCCCAGCTCGTGGTTCACCGCGGTCGCCCCGCTGGCCCGCCCGGCGGTGACGGCGACCTCCTACGTGCGCGGCGGCGAGCACGGCGCGACGACGTCGGGCCCGGTGGTCCACGAGGCGATGGCGTACTTCCTGGCGCACCAGAAGCAGATCATGGCGACCGGGCCAGGGCGGTAGGGGCGCTCATCGACGTGGGTGGACCAGCGGGTCGCCGCCGCCTCACGTTCTCAACTCAGGGGGCAGGAGACGAGGTAGGCGTCGTGGTCGCTGCCGCCGCTGCCGTCGAGGTGACGGACCACGGCCTCGGCCGCCATGCCTGCGGGCACGGCGATGTGGTCGATGCTCGCCGAGCCGGTGCGCGCGTGCAGGTGCGCAGTGGCTGCGACCAGGCCGACCGCGGCGAGCCCGTCGCGCAGAAGCTGACGGCAGCCCTTGGAGAAGCCCGACTGCGAACCGACCAGCGGCTGGTTGAAGTCCCCGCCCCACACCACGAGCGCGTGTCCGCGCGCGAGGGCGATCTCGGCCAGGTGTGCGTCCAAGCAGGCGGCGAACCGACGCGTTGGTTCGGCGCCATCGGCGGGGTGCGGCCAGTGCTCGCCGGCCTGCATCCACGGCAGCACGCTGCAGGCGAGGAGGACCGTGGTCCGGTCCAGGTGCAGCCGGGCCATCGCCAGCGTCGGGTGCGTGGCCGACAGGGGTTCGGCGCCCGGCGCGACGACGGCGGACCAGACCGCTGTCCTGCCCGCGATGGGCGCGGACACGGCGACACCGTCTCGGCCGGGCCCGACCTCGGTCAGGAGCCAGGCGTCGGCGGGGTGCGCGGCGAGCAGTCGGTCCTGGGCCTTGCCGCGGTCGCTGCGGGCGCTGCGCTGCTCGAGGTTCCAGGTCCCGATCGTGAGCTGGGGCACGGCGGCAGTCTGGCCGGTCCGGGGGCAGCAGCGGCCTGACCCGGCCGTCGTCGTCCGGAGTCGTGGGCACCTTGGTCGCTTCTACCGGAACCAGGGTGCCCACGACCCCATACGCAAGCCGTAGACCTCGGCCGGCGGCTCAGCCCAGGGCGTAGGCGGAGAGCACGCCGGGGCGGCGGAAGGCCGCGGCGGCGCCCTCGGCGACGCAGGTGAGCGGGTTGTCAGCCACCCGGACCGCGAAGCCGAAGGCGTTCTCCAGCAGCTTGGCGAAGCCCCGCATCTGCGAGCCGCCGCCGAAGGCGACGATGCCCTCGTCGTGGATGTCGCTGACCGCCTGCGGCGGCAGGTCCTCCAGGCAGGCCGTGAGCGTGGCGATCACGGACTCGACGACCGGACGGACCGCCTCGGCGATCTCCTCGACGTCCACGGTTGCCATCCGCGGCCGCCCGGTGGCGGCGTCCTGGCCCTGGACGACCAGCGAGGGCGCGTCCTGCTCGGAGGCCTCGATCTTGAGCCGCTCGGCCGCCAGCTCGCCGATGACCAGGCCCCGCTCCTGGCGCAGGTACTGGTAGACGGCGAAGGTCATCTCGTCGCCGGCGGTGCGCGAGGTGCGGTGCGCCACGATGCCGCCGTAGCAGAACGCGGTGACCTCGGAGGTGCCGCCGCCGACGTCGACCACCATGTGCGTGCGCCGCTCCAGCGGGTCCAGGCCGCAGCCCATGGCCCCGGCGATCGGCTCGGCGAGCAGCCGGCCCTGGGCCACGTGGGCCTGCTCGGCGGCCTCCAGCAGCGCGCGCCGCTCCAGCGGCGTCGACCCGGCCGGGACGCCGATCACCGCGCGCGGCCGGGCCATCCGGCGGGTGTAGCCGCCGGAGGAGCGGACCACCGCGCGCAGGTAGGTGCGGGCGGTCTCCAGGTCCACGACGACGCCGTCGGACAGCGGACGCACCGCCGTCATCCCCGCCGGCGTGCGTCCGAGCAGGTCGTGCGCCTCGCCGCCCCAGCCGACCAGCCGGCCCCGGCGCGCGCCGCCGGCCCGCAGCACCATGACCGACGGCTCGTCGAGCAGGATGCCCCGCTTGGGGTGGCACACCACGGTGTTGGCGGTGCCGAGGTCGATGCCCAACGACGTCACGGATGCCCCCTTGGCCGGAGCCGCGCGACCTCCCGGCGTCCCAAGGCCCCGCGTCGCTCTCGACCATAGGCACGGCGGTGCGGCTCCGGGTCAGGGTTGGGGCAAGGGTGGGCCTAGGTCCCGGGGTTGCGCGGGCTCCTGATCACCGAGCGAGTTCTGCTTGTGGCTGCTGGTGTTCTCCAGGCGCCGGCCAGCGGTCCCGTTCAGGGCCGTTCCACGATCGACGTCGTTGGGTGAGGGTGCCCCAGAGCCAATAGGTTCGGCTCCGGGGCACCCTGACCCAATCAAGATGATCACTGACGCCGGGCGACGGACGTGCGCCGCGCCCGGCTCGCCCCGTCACCAGCGCAGTTCGACCACGCGCACGGCAGGGCTGCTGGCGGGACGGCCGCTGCACGAGGTGCCGACGTCGACGACCCTCACCCCACCGGCGCGGTCTCGTCCCCCAGCCGGGCGATCCGCCGGGCCAGGTACGGCGAGAACCAGCCGGAGTACTTCTCGTGCAGCTCGGGCAGGCGCCAGTCGGCGCCGGTGACGACGCCGCGGCAGCTGGGAGCCGCGCAGGCGCAGACGAACTCGTCGTAGTCCGAGCCGTCGCAGGTCGCGTAGTCGAAGGTGAGCTCCTCGCCGGGCGCGATGTCGCGCATCGCCACGAGGATCGTGCCGCCCATGAGGCCGCAGGTGGGCTCGCAGGAGTGGTTGAGCATGTCCCCGGGCTCGGGGTCGTCGTTGCTCACGAGGAACAGGTCGTCGTCGACCTGGATCGACCGGCTCGCCCGGTCGGCGGAGAGGGTGTCGAGCACGGCGCGGGGGACGGCGTAGCCGCCGAAGCCGGCCACGGTCGTGCCGGCCGGGATGGGCTCCCGGGCGAAGCTTCCCCAGCCCTTGGTGCCGGCGGGTCGGGTCTCCGCGAGGGGAGTCAGCCAGTTGAGGTCCACGCCTCCAGTGTCCCGTGCGACAGCAGGTGCTCGAGCACATACGCCACGCCGTCGTCGTCGTTGGATCGGGTCACGTGGTCGGCGGCGGCGAGCACCTCCGGGTGAGCATTCGCGACAGCCACGGACAGACCCGCCCAGGCCAGCATCGGCAGGTCGTTGGGCATGTCCCCGAAGGCGACGACGTCGGCCGCGGTCAACCCGCGCTCGTCCGCCAGCCGGGCCAGCGTGGTGGCCTTGGAGACCCCCGGGGCGGAGACCTCGAGCAGCGGCGGGCCGGTAGGGGTGGAGTGCGT
The DNA here is from genome assembly GCA_051953655.1 of Motilibacteraceae bacterium. GTDB lineage: Bacteria > Actinomycetota > Actinomycetes > Motilibacterales > Motilibacteraceae > JBQCHF01. Next base: position 22,038 of record JBQCIO010000167.1, on the reverse strand, counting down.
GACCTCGGCCAGGTCGCCGAGCACCTCGCGGGCGGCGGCGAGCAGGGCATCGACGTCGGAGGCGTCGCGGCCGTCGGCGCCCTCGCCCAACCGGACCAGCATCTTCACCGCGCCGTCGGCCGCCGCGTCGAGCAGCTCCTCGAGCTCGCCCACCGTGTGGTCCCCGACGTCGAAGCGGACCAGGTAGCCCGGCTCGCGGGCGAACCCGGCCGGCGACTCGACGGCGAAGACCGCACCGGGCAGCGCACCGCGCAGCCGCAGCGCGATCTCCAGGGCCACCTCGGTACTGAGCGGGAAGGACTCGACGACCTCCTCGCGGCTCAGGTCGTAGACCAGCGCCCCGTTGGCGCACACCGCGAGCCCGGCGTGCCCGGTGCGCTCGGCGATCGGCCGCATCCAGCGCGGTGGCCGGCCGGTCACGAACACGACGGTGGAACCGGCGTCCTGGGCCGCGCGCAGCGCGGCCACCGTGCGGTCGGACAGCGTGCCGTCGCTGCGCACGACCGTGCCGTCGAGGTCGGTGGCCACCAGCCCTGGCAGCTGCCGTGCGTGCGGTGGATGCGGTGCGCGCGTCACCCCCGCATCATCCCAACCGCCGAGGGTGATCATGCAGAGCATGTAGATCAGGTGCGTGATCTACACCTTTTGCATGATCACCAGGGGTGGGATTGGGAGAGCTCAGAGGTCGAAGAACCAGGACAGCGCGGTGGCCAGCCCGTCCTCGTCCACCGGGCCGGTGACCAGGTCGGCGGCGTCCTGGACCTCGGCGGGCGCCTGGCCCATCGCGACGCCGCAGCCGGCCCAGCGCAGCATCTCCAGGTCGTTGCGGCCGTCGCCCACGGCCAGGACGTCGGCCGGGTCCACCCCGAGCCGGCGGACCAGGCCCTCCAGCCCGGAGGCCTTGCTGACCCCCTGCGGGGCGACGTCGAGCCAGGCGGTGTAGCCCACGGCGTAGGAGACGTCCTCCAGGCCGAGCCGGCGGACCAGCTCCAGGAAGTGCGACGGCTCGCGGTCCGGGCTGCGCATCACCACGCGGGTGGCGGGGTTGGCCAGCAGCTCGTCGAGGTCGACGACGGTCTGCGCGCCGGTCAGCTCGCCCTCGGGGAACGGTCCGGTGACCAGGTGACCGGTGCCGAGCACCTCCACCGCGAACAGCGCGTCGGGCAGCTCCTGGCGCAGGGCGCGGACCACCGGCGCCGGGTCGAAGGTGACCATGTCGACGACGTCGAGCGGATCGAGCACCGCGGTGACCGCGCCGTTGCTGCACACGTTGAGCGAGCCGGCCAGGCCGAGGTCGCGGGCCGGGTCCAGCGCGCCGACGACGGTGCGGCCGGTGGCGACGACGACCTGGGCGCCGGCCCCGCGCGCCGCGGTGACGGCCTCGCGCACGGCGTCGGAGAGGGTCTCGTCGCCGCGCAGCACCGTGCCGTCGAGGTCGAGCGCGACCAGCTTGGGCACCCAGCCGTCCCGGAACCCGTCGGGCCGGCCGGGACGGTGCGCAGCCGGCTCCGACGCGCTGTCGGAGGACTGGCCGGGCAAGGTCACTTGGTGACCGGCTCGAGCACGTCGCGCCCGAGGTAGGGCCGCAGCACCTCCGGGACCACCACGGAACCGTCCTCCTGCTGGAAGTTCTCCAGGATGGCGACGATGACGCGCGGCACCGCGACCAGGGTGCCGTTGAGCGTGGCCGCCGGGCGGGTGCGCCCCTCGCCGTCCCGGATCCGCACCCGCAGCCGGCGGGCCTGGAACTCCGTGCAGTTCGAGGTGGAGGTGACCTCGCGGTAGCGGCCCTGCGTCGGAACCCAGGCCTCGCAGTCGTACTTGCGGGCGGCGGAGGCGCCCAGGTCGCCGGAGGCGACGTCGATGACCCGGAACGGCAGCCCCAGCGAGGCGAGGAACGCCTTCTCCTGCGCGAGCAGCCGCTGGTGCTCCTCGCGCGCCTGCTCCGGCGCGCAGAAGACGAACATCTCGACCTTGTCGAACTGGTGCACCCGGATGATGCCGCGGGTGTCCTTGCCGTGGCTGCCGGCCTCGCGCCGGAAGCACGGCGAGGAGCCGGCGTAGCGCAGCGGCAGCTGGTCGGCGTCGAGGATCTCGTCCATGTGGTAGGCCGCGAGCGGCACCTCGGAGGTGCCGACCAGGTACATGTCGTCCTGCTCGAGCCGGTAGACGTTCTCGGCGGCCTGGCCGAGGAAACCGGTGCCCTCCATCGCCTCCGGGCGCACCAGGACCGGTGGCAGCATCGGGGTGAAGCCGGCGCCCAGCGCGGTGTCGACGGCGTAGCGCTCCAGGGCCATGGACAGCAGCGCGCCCACGCCGGTGAGGAAGTAGAAGCGGGCACCGCCCACCTTCGCGCCGCGCTCGAGGTCGAGCGCGCCGAGCATCCGGCCCAGCTCGACGTGGTCGCGCGGGGTGAAGGAGAACTCCGGCTTGGCCCCGATCTCCTCGAGCACGACGTAGTCGTCCTCGCCGCCCTCCGGCACGCCGTCCTCGACCACGTTGGACAGGGCCAGCAGGGCGGCGTCGAAGGCGGTCGAGGCCTGCGACGCCGCGGCGTCGGCGGCCTTCACCTGCGCGGCGAGGTCCTTGGTGCGGGCCAGCAGGGCGGCCTTCTCCTCGCCCTGCGCCTTGGCCACGTCCTTGCCCAGGGACTTCTGCTCGGCCCGCAGCACCTCGAAGGCGCTGATGGAGAGGCGGCGCTGCTCGTCGGCCGCCAGGGCGGCGTCCACGAGCGACGGGTCCTCGCCGCGGGCGCGCTGCGAGGCGCGCACGAGGTCGGGCTGGTCACGGAGCAGGCGCGGGTCGATCACCTCACCAGGCTATCGGCGCACGTCCTGTGGTTCCTGCGGGTATGCAGGGGCCATGACCTCGGCCTCCACCGGGCGCCGCCAGCTCGGCGCGGACCCCGCAACGACACCCCCCGCCCACCCGGCGCGCCTGGCCGTGCGCCTGGCCACCGGGGCCCTGCTCGCCGGGCTCGTCGCCCTGCCCTTCCTGCTGCTGCTCCTGCTCGTGGAGGGCAAGTACGAGGGGCTCGAGAACGTCGACCGGGGGGTCGCGGACGGGCTCAACGGCTGGGCGCTGCAGCACGCCGGCGTCGTCCACCTGCTCGACACCCTCGCCGTCGTGCTGGCGCCCAACACCTTCCGCGCCGTCGTGGTGGCGGTGGCCGTCTGGCTGTGGGTGCACCGGGCGCGGCGCCTGGCGCTGTGGGCCGTGGTGACGCTGGCCGTCGGGGGCGTGCTGGGCGTCGTGCTCAAGCACGTGGTGGCCCGGGCCCGGCCCACCTTCCCGGACCCGGTGGCCTCGGCCAGCAGCTACAGCTTCCCCTCGGGCCACGCGCTCAACTCCATGCTGGGCACCGCGATCGTGCTGCTGGTGGTGCTGCCGGTGCTCGGGCCGCGCTGGCGCGCCGTCGCCTGGGCCGTGGGCGCCTTCCTCGTGCTCCTCACCGGCTTCGACCGCATCGCGCTCGGTGTGCACTTCCTCAGCGACGTGCTCGCGGGCTGGTTCGTCGCGCTGGCCGTGGTGGTCGGCTCCACGGTGGCCTTCGGCGCGTGGGGCCGGCTCCGCTCCCGGGGCCTCGACCCGGCCGAGTCGCGTCGCGCAGTGCCCGGTTCGCCCTGACTTGACCGAAGCGTTGCCGGAGCGGCGGCGGGGTAATCGTCTGCGACATGACCTCGGAGACGCATCCCGGCCTGACGGCCACGCCGTCGACGCCCACCCGTCGCCCCACCGGCGGGGCGCTGGCCGGCCGGCTGCTGCTGGGCGGGGCACTGCTCTGGTGCCTCATGGTGGGCCTGGGCCTGCTGGTGACCGGGCCGCTGCGCCAGGTATGGCCGGTGGACGTCGAGGACGTGGTCAACCGCGACCTCGCCGCGGACCGCACCGGCACCTGGAACGGCATCACGCACTGGGCGACGTTCGTCGGCAACACCGGGACGATCATCGCCACCACCGCCGTCGTCGCCCTGGTGCTGCGGCTGGTCCTGCACCGCTGGCGCGAGTCGGCGTTCCTCGTGCTCGCGGTCGCCCTGCAGGCCCTGGTGTTCTTCTGCACCCAGCTGGTGATCTCGCGCCAGCGCCCCGACGTCCCCAAGCTCGACCCGGCGCCCCCGACGTCCAGCTTCCCCTCCGGGCACACCGGGGCGGCCACCGCGCTCTACCTGGGCATCGCGGTCATCTGCGCCTGGCACGCCGGGGGCACCTGGAAGCGGGTGCTCGTCGTGGTCGCGTTCGCGCTGGTGCCGCTGGCGGTGGCCGGGAGCCGGCTCTACCGCGGGATGCACCACCCCACCGACGTGACCGGCGCCTTCGTGAACGGCGCCATCTCGGTCTGGGTGGCCGCCCGCGGGCTCCTGCTCGCGGCGCTGCCGCCGGGGCTGCGGCGCCGGCTGGACGGGTCCCCCCGGAGCAGCTCGCCTGCGGCGGACGTGACCTCGTGAGGGCGGCCCTGGTCGTCAACCCGACCAAGGTCGACGACGTCGACGCGCTGGCCGAGAAGGTCGCCAAGGCCGGCGCGGACCGCGGCTGGGAGGCGCCGCTGGTGCTGTCCACCACCGAGGACGACCCGGGGGTCGGCATGGCCCGGGAGGCGCTGGCTGCTGGCGTGGACGTCGTGATGGCCTGCGGTGGCGACGGGACGGTGCGCTGCGTGGCCACCGCGCTGGCCGGGTCCGGGGTGCCGCTCGCGGTGCTGCCGGCCGGCACCGGCAACCTGCTGGTGCGCAACCTCGAGCTGGCCACCGACCTGGACGAGGCGCTGGCGGTGGCGCTGGACGGTGGGGTGCGGACCCTGGACCTCGGCCGGGCCGGCGAGGAGCGCTTCGCGGTCATGGCCGGGCTGGGGCTGGACGCGAGCCTCACCACCGACGTCCCGGAGAAGCTCAAGGCGAAGGTGGGCTGGGCCGCCTACGTCGTGTCCGCGGCCCGGCACCTGCGCGACCCGCGGTTCACCGTGCGGATGCGGCTCGACGACGGGCCGACCCGCAGGGTCCGGGCGCGCACGGTCGTGGTGGGCAACGTGGGGCGGCTGCAGGGCGGCCTGGTGCTGCTGCCGGACGCCGAGCCCGACGACGGGCTGCTCGACGTCGTCGTGGTCGCACCGTCCGGACCGGTGGACTGGCTGCGGGTCGCCGGTCGGGTGCTGACCCGCCGTGCCTACGAGGACCCCCGGCTGCACCGGGCGCGGGCCCGGCGGGTGGAGCTGGAGGCGACCCCGGCGCAGCCCAGCGAGCTTGATGGCGACGACGCCGGGGAACGTTCCCGGCTGCTGCTCGAGGTGGAGCCCGGTGCACTTCTGCTGAAGGTGGGGGTGGAGTCATGAGCTCGGTCACGCGGGTGCCGGAGACGGCGAGCTGGTCCGGCGGCGAGCTGACCGCGGAGGACGCCCGGCAGGTGCTGGCGCGCTACGGCCGCTGGCGGCTGGCCCGGGAGGCCTACTCGCGGTTCCGCTACGGCGACGGCTTCTCGCACGCCCGGGCGTTCGCGCTGCAGTCCGTGCTGGCCCTGGTCCCGCTGGCCATCGCCACCGTGGGGCTGGGCTCGGTCGTCCACTCCGACAAGGTGTCGGAGGTGATCCGGCGGTCGCTGCTGGGGCTCACCCCGGGCGGCTCGGAGGGCGTGGTGAAGCAGACGCTGGACAAGTCCGCGCAGCAGGCCGGCACCGGCGGGAAGCTCGCGCTGTGGCTGGGTCTGCTGACCGCCGTCGTCGCGCTCACCACGGCCATGGGGCAGCTTGAGCGGGGGGCGAACCGGATCTACGGCATCCAGCGCGACCGGCCCACGCTGCAGAAGTACTCCCGGGCGGCCGCGATGTCCGCGGTCGTGGGCGTGCCACTGATGCTCGGGCTGCTGCTGATCGTGGCCGGCGGCTCGGTGACCGACGCGGTGCACAAGGTCTACGGGACGAACGCCGTCGTCGTCGACGTCGTGCGCTGGCCGCTGGGCCTGCTGCTGGTGCTGGCCAGCGTGACCGCGGTGCTGCGCTGGTCCCCGCGCCGCCGTCAGCCCGGCTGGTCCTGGCTGTCCTTCGGCGCCGGGGTGTCCCTGCTCCTCTGGCTGGTCTTCACCGGCCTGCTGGCGCTCTACGTCGCCAAGTCCTCCTCGTTCGGCCAGGTCTACGGCCCGCTCACCGGCGTCATCGCGCTGCTGGTGTGGGCCAACCTCACCGCCGCGGCGCTGTTCCTCGGCGTCGCCTTCGCCGCCCAGCTCGAGGCGGTGCGCGCCGGCGTCCTCGACGGCGCCGCCGAGGACCCCGAGCAGACGCGGCTGCGCACCCACGCCGCCACCGACCTGCGCCGGCCGGCGTCGTCGGCGCCGGCCTGAGAGGCTCGTGCCCGTTGGTCGGCGTCGGTCGGAACGATCACGTGGGCGTGATCGATCCATGCTTACCGCGACAGATCTGTAGCGGTAAGAGGGGAAGGATCGCGTGGGCGTGATCGTTCCGGAGCGTGCCGGGGTGGGCCGCGCCGCCTACTCGACCCGGCCGTCGCGGACGCGGGCCAGCCAGGCGGCGGCGTCGCGGAACTCCGCGTCGGAGGTGCCGCGGCGCACGGGGGTGCTGGGGCGGTCGTCCGAGCGCGGGTAGGAGCCGAGGAAGCGGACGTCCTCGCAGACCCGGCGCAGGCCCATGAGCGCCTCGCCGACGCGGGCGTCGTCGACGTGGCCCTCGGCGTCGATGGAGAAGTGGTAGCGGCCGAGGCGGTCGCCGGCCGGACGGGACTCGATCCGGGTGAGGTTGACCCCGCGGACGGCGAACTCGGTGAGGATCTCCAGCAGCGCGCCGGGGTGGTCGTCGGCGATGAAGGCGACCAGCGAGGTGCGGTCGTGGCCGGTGGGCAGCGGCGGGTCGGCCGGGCGGGAGACCAGCACGAAGCGGGTGACGGCCTGGGACTCGGCGTCGCCGATGTCCTCGGCGAGCACGCTGAGCCGGTAGCGGTCGGCGGCCACCCGGGCGCCGATGGCGGCGTCGTAGCCGGGCTCGCCGTCGGCGGCCAGGCCCGCGGCGGCCGCGGCGGTGGACAGCGCCGGCACCACCAGGGCGCCGGGCAGGTTCTCGGCCACCCAGCGGCGGCACTGCGCCTCGGCGTGCGGGTGGGTGGCCAGCCGCTTGACGTCGCCCAGCGCCACGCCGGGGCGGGCCATGAGCACGAAGGTGACCGGCAGCAGCACCTCGCGCACGATCATCAGCGGGTCGCCGGAGGCCAGCTCGTCCAGGGTGGCGGCGACGGCGCCCTCCACCGAGTTCTCCAGCGGCACCATGGCGGCGTCGGCGTCGCCGCGGCGGACGGCCTCCAGCGCGGCCGGGACCGTGGGCAGCGGCATCAGCTCGGCGCGCGCGGCGGCGGGGACGGTCCGCAGCGCGGCCTCGGTGAAGGTGCCCTCGGGGCCGAAGAAGGCGTAGCGGGCGGGGGGCGTGCCGGGCACCGCGATCACCCCTGCCGGCGGGCCGGAGCGGCGCCGCGCAGCGCGAACTGCACGGCCTGCTCCTCCTCGGGGCTGAGCGTGTGCTCGCTGCCGCCGGCCTTGACGCCCTTGGCGTAGGTGCGGGTCTCCGAGCGGCCGTTGATGCTGGTGAGCACCAGGCCGTCGCCGGCGTCGTCGAGCATCGCGACCGAGAACGACAGCCGCCCGCCCATGTCCTGGAAGGCGTCGTAGCGGACCACGGCCACGTGCCGGATGGCGTCGGCGAGCTCGCTGCGGGTCTTCTCCAGCGAGCGGCGGGCCACCGTGACCTCGTCGCGGAGCCGCTCCACCTCGGCCACCTTGCGGTTGACCGCGGTGACGAAGTCGTCGTTGCCGCCCTCGCCCTGGAGCACGGCGTAGGAGCGACGCAGCCGGCGGACCCGCAGCTGCGCCGCCAGCCCGAGCAGCAGCCCGAGCACCGCGACGACGAGCGCGACCAGCACCAGCCAGTCCACCAGCTGCGGGTCGAGGTTGAGCGCGGGCAGGGACGAGGGCATGGCGGTCCTGTGCTGGTCGGGGGTGGGGCTCTTGTCGCGGACGCGGCCCCGGCGGGGATCAGGCTATCCGGGCGCCGGGCGCGCTCGGGGCGGGCACGGTCAACGGCCGGCAATGACGGCGGCGGGGCAGCGGCTGGGGGCCTCCGGCGGGCCGCTCGCCGCCGACGACTGACCGATTTGCGCACACAGCCCCCCTTCCGTGAAACGGCGTGTCGCGCCGGTCGGAGCCCGACACGCCGGCCACCGGGGGACCCCTGTGTGCGCAAAACGGTCTCCCCCCGGGCCGTCGCGGCGGCGGGGAACGACCCGCCGGTCCTAGCGTGTGCGCGTGAGCGCTGAGGAGACACAGTCCGTCGATGAGCCGGCCGTCGCCGACCTCGGCTACGCCCGGCTCGACCTGGACCGCGCGGCGCGCACCGGCGACCCGGAGGTGGTCTACGGCGCGGGCAAGACCGCCGAGCAGGTGGTGGCGCTGCTGCGGCGGCTGGCGCGGGCGCACCCGGACCGCCCTGCCCTCGCCACCCGGCTGGACGCCGCGGCCCGCGCGGCCGTCCGGGCAGCGATCCCGGACGCCGTCGTCGACGACGTCTCGCGCACCGCCAGCCTCGGCCCGCTGCCGCCGCCGCGCGGGCTGGTGCTGGTGGTCGCCGCCGGCACCTCCGACGCCCCGGTGGCTGCCGAGGCCGCGGTCGTGGCCCGCGCGCACGGGGCCGGGGTGCGCCGCATCGACGACGTCGGCGTGGCCGGGCTGCACCGGCTGCTCGCGGTGCGGCACGAGCTGGAGGAGGCCGACTGCCTGGTCGTGGTGGCCGGGATGGAGGGCGCGCTGCCCTCGGTGGTCGGCGGGCTGACCGGGGTGCCGCTGGTGGCCGTGCCGACGTCGGTGGGCTACGGCGCCTCGTTCGGCGGGCTGTCCGCGCTGCTCGGGATGCTCAACGCCTGCGCGCCCGGCGTGGTCGTCTGCAACATCGACAACGGCTACGGCGCCGGGGTGTTCGCCGCCCGGGTGGCCCGCCGGTCCGCGCGGGCCGGGCAGGAGCGCGGGTGAGCACGGTCGGCTGGATCGACGCCGGCAACGGCGCCAGCGGGGACATGCTGCTCGGCGCGCTGGCCGACCTCGCCGCCGCCACCGGCCGCCCGCTGCCCGCTGCCCGCGACGTCGTCGACGCCCTGCACCTGACCGGCGTCAGCACCCGCACCGAGCGGGTCAGCCGCTCCGGCCTGGCCGCCGTGCACATCGAGGTGCAGAGCCCCGGCAGCCAGCCGCTGCGCACGCTGCCCGAGATCACCGAGGTGCTCGCTGCCTCCGACGCACCGTCGGAGGCCCGCGACCGCGCGCTCGCCGTCTTCGGCCGCCTCGCCGACGCCGAGGCCGCCGTGCACGGCGTCGCCCGCGAGCAGGTGCACTTCCACGAGGTGGGCGCGGTCGACACGCTCGTGGACGTCCTCGGCGCCTGCTGGGGGCTGCACGCGCTGGGCCTGGAGACGCTGCACTGCACGCCGGTCGCGCTGGGCGGGGGCACCGTCCGGGCCGCGCACGGCCGCCTCCCGGTCCCGGTGCCCGCGGTTCTCCAGCTGCTGCAGGGAATCCCGAGCCACGGCGGACCGGTGGACGTCGAGCTGTGCACCCCCACTGGTGCCGCGCTGCTGGCCGAGCACGTGAGCTCCTGGGGCCCGATGCCGGCGATGGCGGTGACCGGGGTCGGCACCGGTGCCGGCGGTCGGGACCTGCCGGACCGCCCGAACGTCCTCCGACTCGTCGTCGGAGAGACCAGCAACGAGCAGCAGCAGCAGGCGCTCGTCGTCGAGTGCACCGTGGACGACCTGGACCCCCGCATCTGGCCGGGCGTGCTCACCGCGCTGCTCGACGCCGGCGCCTCCGACGCCTGGCTCACCGCCACCCTGGGCAAGAAGGGCCGCCCGGGCCACCTGCTCTCGGTGCTCACCGCCCCCCGGCACGCCGACGCCGTCCGCCGCACCGTGCTCACCCACACCAGCACCCTCGGTCTGCGCGAGCACCCGGTGGCCAAGACCGCCCTGGCCCGCCGGGCCGTCACCGTGGACGTCGACGGCCAGGCGGTGGCGGTGAAGCTCGGCGTCCTGGACGGGCTGGTGGTGAACGCGCAGCCGGAGTGGGAGGACGTCGCCCGCGCGGCCACGGCGCTCGGCCGCCCGGCCAAGGTCGTCCTCGCCGCCGCGGTGGCCGCCGCGCAGGGGGCCGCACCGGTCGGCGAGGCCCCGCCGGGCGGATCGCTGGACATCGCGTGACCGCTCTCACCGTGGCCAGCACGGTCGCCGGCGTCCTGGTGCTGCTCGGGACGTCGTCGTCGGTGGTGCGCACCCTGATCGTGCCGCGCGGGCTGCCGTCCAAGCTCACCGCCCTGTGCACCCGGGCCACCTTCGGCGCGGCGCAGCTGGCGGTGCGCGGGGTGCGCGACTACGAGGTGCGCGACCGGGTGCTGGCCTGGGCCGCGCCGCTGTCGATCCTGGTCACCCTGGCCGCGTGGCTGGCCGGCTACCTGGTCGCCTACGCCCTGGTGCTGCTCAGCCCGCCGCACCTCGACCTCGCCGCAGCACTGCGCGAGGCCGGCTCGAGCCTGTTCACCCTGGGCTTCGCCAGCACCGACCGGGCCCGGCTCACCGCCGTCGACTTCCTCGCCGCGGCCACCGGGCCGGTCGTCGTCGGCCTGCTGATCAGCTACCTGTCCACGGTCTACGCCGCCTACAACCGGCGCGAGGTCGAGGTGACGATGCTGGACAGCCGGGCCGGGGAGCCGAACTGGGGGCCGGTCATCCTCGCCCGGCACGCCTCGGTCCGGACCATCGACAACCTGCGCGAGCTGTTCCGCGGCTGGGAGCGCTGGGCCGCCGACGTCTCCGAGAGCCACGTCAACTACCAGGTGCTCGTCTTCGTCCGCTCGCCCCGGCCCGGCCGCAGCTGGCTGGTCGGGCTGCTCGCCGTCATGGACGCGGCGGCGATGCAGCTGGCCGTCGCGCCCTCGCTGCCGCAGGGCGAGGCGCGGATCGCGGTGCGGATGGGCTTCAGCTGCCTGCGCGACCTCGCCGACGTCTTCCGGCTGCCGTACGACCCCGATCCCGACCCGGACGGCGGGATCTCGCTGACCTTCGCCGAGTTCGCGGAGGCCTACGACCGCATCGTGGCCGCCGGCTTCCCCGTGGAGCGCACCGCCGCGGAGGCCTGGCCGCACTTCCGCGGCTGGCGGGTCAACTACGAGGCCCTCGCCCACGCCATCGCCTGGAAGATCGACGCGGTGCCCGCGCCCTGGTCCGGCCCGCGCCGGTTCACCAGCACCCCGCTCGAGCCGCGCACGCCGGTCAACCGCGAGCCCGGCGGCCGGGTCGGCCGTCCCTACGTCCCGGAGGTCCGCCGCCCGCCCGCCCCCACCACCCCCGAACCCCCGCCGTGATCATGCAGGAGTCGCGGGCTCCGGCTCAGGCGAGGCTCACCATCTCTGCTTGATCACGGCAAGGGGTGGACGCTTGGGGGACGAACGCGAGCACGGCGAGCACGCCGAGGGCGCCGACGACGTCGCCCTGCTGCAGCAGCCGGCCCCACGGGCCGCCGGGGTCGACCAGCAGCAGGTGGGCGCCGAGCGCCGGCAGCGAGTAGCCCCAGAAGGCGGCCACCGCCGCCGCCAGCAGCCACCGCCACCAGGTCCGGCCGGCCCCGACCACCACACCGAGCGCTACGACCACCCAGGCGGCGTGGTGGATCCAGGAGACCGGCGAGACCACGAACGCCACCAGCCCGACGACGGCGGCCGCGCGGACCGGCTGCCCGGACCGGTGCGCCCTCGCCGCCGCCGGCATGAACAGCACCACGCAGGCCAGGGCCAGCACGAGGTAGAGCAGCGAGCCGAGCGAGCCGGCCGGGCCCACCCGCAGCAGGACGCCGCGCAGGGACTGGTTGGCGGTGGCGGTGTTGTCGCCGAGCCGGTCGCTGGCGAAGATCGCCCCGCCCCAGAACCCGCCGGTGGCGCCGGGCAGCACCAGGGCGGTCGCCGCGGTGAGCAGCACCGCGGTGAGCGCGCCGCGCACCGCCGCCCGCCGGTCGCCGGCCAGCCACCAGTGCACGACGAACAGGCCCGGGGTCAGCTTCACCGCCGTGGCCCAGCCGGACAGCACGCCCCGCCCGACGCGCGACCACGCGCCGGTGAGGTCGGCCAGGCAGAGCGCCATGAGGACGATGTCGACCTGGCCGAAGTAGAAGTTGTCCCGCAGCGGCACCAGCCAGCAGGACGCCCCGGTGATCGCGCCCAGCCCGAGCGGCCAGGCCGGCCCGAGGCCGCGCAGCAGCGGCGCGAAGGCGACCTTCACCACCCAGCCGAGCACCACCAGCTGCGCCAGCGTCCACAGGACGTCGACGGCCCCGGCCGGCACCAGCGCGAGCGGGACGGCGAGCAGCGCGGCGAACGCCGGGTAGGTGAAGGGCAGCAGGCTCGGCAGCGGGGTGAGGTGGCCGTAGACGTCCTGGCCGGTGAGCACGCTGATGCCGGCCGCCCGGTAGACCTCGAGGTCGACCAGCCGCAGGTAGCCGACGGTGCGCAGCGCCGAGCCCACCGGCGACCAGGCGCCGACGGCCAGGGCCAGGGCCCCGGCGACCCACCAGAGGGCACCGCCCCAGGGACCGGTCGGGAGCGCGCGGCCGACGACGGGGGCCTCGCGCCCCACTCGCTCCGCACCCCGCACCGTCACGTGCCGATCCTCCCAGGTGCCGCCGCCTAGCCTTGGCCCGTGACCGCCCCCCGCCGCGCGCCCCGGACGGGCTTCGCGCTGGCGCTGCTGGTCGCGGTCCTCGCGCTGCTGGCCCCCGGTCCCGCCGCCGCGCAGACGAGCGCCGGCCCGGTGGTGCTGCTGGGCGTGGGCGGGCTGCGCTGGTCCGACGTCGACCCGGCGCGCACCCCGGCGCTGTGGTCGCTCGCCGACGCCGCGAGCCTGGGCACCCTCTCGGTGCGCACCGTCCGCCCGGTGACCTGCCCCGCCGACGGCTGGCTGACCGTCGGCGCCGGGCGGCGGGCCGAGCTGGCCGCCCCGGGGAAGGGGGCCGTCCGCTGCCCGCAGCCGCCGGCGGTCGCCGCGCAGCCGGACGGGGCGGCCCGGGTGGCCGGCTGGGCGCAGGTGCTGGCCCACCAGCGTGCGCTGCCCTACGACGCCGACCCCGGCCTGCTCGCCCGCGCGCTGTCCGGGCGCTGCGCCACGGCGGTCGGCCCGCTGGCCGCGCTCGCCCTGGCCGGCGCCGACGGCACCGTCCCCCGCTGGCGCCCCGACGCGGACGGCCTCGACGCCGCGACTTGGTCCGCCTGCGACGTCTGGCTGGTCGACCTCGGCTGGGTCACCGACCCGGGGTCCGCCCTCGGCATCCCCTCGCGGCTCCTCTCCCGGCAGGAGCAGTTGGCCGCCGTCGACGCCCAGGTCGCCGCGGTGCTGGAAACCCTGCCCGCCGACGCCGACGTCCTGCTCGCCGGTCTCTCGGACAGCTCCGCAGCCCCGCACCTCACCGCGCTGGCCGAGCGCCGACCCGGCGCAGCACCCGGCCTGCTGGGCAGCGACTCCACCCGCCAGCCCGGGCTGGCGCAGCTGACCGACCTGACCCCCACGCTGCTGGCGCGGGCCGGCGCCCCGGCGCCGGACGAGCTGGTCGGCAGCCCGCTGGGAGCCGGCCAGGGCCGCGGCAGCACCGCGCACGCCGTGGCGCGCCTGGCCGACCTGGACCGCGCCGGGCAGGGGCTGCGCGGGGTCACCGCGCTCACCTACCTGCTCGCGGTGGCCGCGCTGCTGGCGGTGGCGGCCCGCTTCGCGCTGGCGCTGCGCGGGCGGCCGACGCCGCGGCACTGGCGCACCACGGCGGTCGCCGCGCTCGGTGTGGCCGCGCTCCCCGCGGCCGCCTTCCTGGCCGGCACCGTCCCGTGGTGGCGGGCCGCCCCTGCACTGCTCGCCCTGGTGCCGCTCCTGCTGCTGTGGGCCGCCGTCCTCGCCCTGGTCGCCCTGGCCGGCCCGTGGCGCCGCCGGGCGGCCGGCCCGGCGGCGGTCGTCGCCGTGGGCACCGTGCTGGTGCTGGCCCTCGACGTCGCCACCGGCGCCCGGCTGGCGCTGGTCTCCCCGCTCGGCTTCAGCCTGCTCGAAGCGGGCCGCTTCTACGGCGTCGGCAACGTCGCCTTCGGGCTGCTGGTCACCTGCGGGCTGCTCGCCATCGGGGTGGTGGTGGGCCCGCTGCTGCGCGCCGGCCGGCGGGTGCCGGCGGCCGCGCTGGCCGCCGTGCTGGGCCTGGCGCTGCTCGCCGTGGACGGCGCCCCCGGCCTGGGCGCCGACGTCGGCGGCCTGCTGGCCGGGGTGCCCGCGCTGGTGCTGCTCGTGCTCGGGCTGCTCGGGGTGCGCCTGGGCTGGCGGCCGCTGCTGGCCGCGCTGGTGTCCGGCGTCGTGGTGGTCGCCGCGCTGGGGCTGATCGACCACGCCCGCGGCCCCGGAGCGGAGACGCACCTGGGCCGTTTCGTCGGCCAGGTGCTCGACGGCTCGGCCGGGCCGGTGCTGGGCCGCAAGCTGGGCGCCAACCTGGCGGTGCTCGGCTCCTGGGGCGCGGTGGCGGCGGGGGTCGTCCTGCTCGCGGTGCTCCTGCTGCTCGCCCTGGTGCCGCCGCTGCGGGCGCCGGTCCGCGAGCTGCTCGCGGCGGCCTGGGCGGCGCTGCGCGGGCTGCTCGCCGACGAGCCCGGCCTCGGCCCGGCGCTGCTCGCCACCGCGGTGGCCCTGCTGCTGGGCGGCGCGCTCAACGACTCCGGGATCGTCGTGCCCGCGACCGGCCTGCTGGTGGGGGTGCCGCTGCTGGTCGCGGCGTGCTCGGCACGGGCGGCTCGCCGGCAGCCGGTGCGTCCCGCCGGAGCCCCTGCCGCAGGACGAGCAGGAGCAGGACCAGCTCGATCCACGGCGTGACCCCGCCGCGCCAGGCCAGCGTGACGTCCTCCACCAGGCGCGGCAGCACTACCCGGCCCGGCACGTAGGCCAGCGCCAGGGTGGCGGTGCGGAGCGCCGCCACGGTGTCGATCAGTCCGCTGCCAACCAGCGCGCTCCCGGGCACCAGCGCCAGCGGGGCCCACAGCACGACGTCGTACCAGGGCAGCGCGTAGGGCGTGCTCAGCAGCCAGGCACCGGTCAGCACCACCCCGGCTCGCGCCGCCGCCGCCAGTTTCTCCGACGGCCCGTCGGAGACTTCGGGGGAACTTCTGCGCGGCAGCAGCCGGTGCAGCGCGACCCCGACGGCCACCGCCAGCGCGAGGGCCAGCAGGTTCACCAGCCGCCGGGAGACGTCGCGGCCGAGCAGGTCGTCGAGCAGCCCGGCCACCAGGTGCCAGGGGGTGGCGAAGGAGACCAGCTGCGAGGCCCGGGACAGCTGCGCCACCGCGGCACCGCCGGCCAGGACGTAGCCGGGCACGACGGCGAGCAGCCCGCCGGCGGCCAGCCGGA
The DNA here is from genome assembly GCA_051953655.1 of Motilibacteraceae bacterium. Taxonomy (GTDB): domain Bacteria; phylum Actinomycetota; class Actinomycetes; order Motilibacterales; family Motilibacteraceae; genus JBQCHF01. The sequence continues at coordinate 6,598 of JBQCIO010000167.1, read as the reverse complement.
CCAGGGCCGGCAGGTCGCGGTGCAGCGCCCAGGCGGCAGCCAGGCACAGCAGCGCGACGTCGGCCTTGGTGGCCGCCCCCGCCCCCAGCAGCAGCCCGGCCACCAGCGGGCGGCGGTCCAGGACGACCATCCCGCCGACGGCCAGCGCCACCGCGAGCCCGTCGACGTGCGCACCTCCGACCACCGGTAGGAGCACGAGCGGGTTGGCGGCGAGCAGGAAGGCAGCCCGCGAGCGCCGGCCGGGATCGCGGCCGGCCGCCCGCACCAGCAGCGCCCCGGCCGTGACCACCGCGACGGCGTTGAGCACCTGCAGCCACCACACCGTGCGGGCCGGGGAGTCCCCGCCCAGCAGCGAGGCCAGCGCCTGCTCGGCGGTGGCGACCGGTCCGTAGACCGACGGGGTGCTGCGCCACGGCGGCTGGATCGCGGAGACCACCGGGTCGGCGTCGCCGCGCCACTGCGACGGCACCACCGAGTACGGGTCGCCGCCCTGCACCACGATCCGGCCGTAGGCGGCGTAGCTGAGGTGGTCGGCCGAGCCGGACGGCGGCACCATGCACAGCGCGCCGGCCGCGACCGCGCCGAGCAGCACCAGCCGCCGGGCATCCGGGGTCCAGCCGCGGCGCAGGGCGTGCAGCCCGACCAGCACACCCGCTCCGGCACAGGAGTACGCGGCCACCAGCAGACCGACCACGAGCCAGGCCCCCGGCCGCGCGCCGACGTCGAACGGCGGCGACCCCCCGGCCAGCGGCGGCACCGCGACCGACCCGCCCAGCAGCGAGGTCGTCCACCCGAGCAGCAGGGCGGCCAGGACGAGCGCGACCGCCCACCGCCCCTGCCGCCCGCTCCCGGACCGTCCCGTCGCGGCGGGGACGGGCTCAGTCACCGGAGACGGGCCGCCCCACCGGCAGGACCCGGCGGGCGGCCAGCGCGCGGGCGACGTCGCGGTACTGCCGGGCACGGTGCAGCTGCGCGCGCAGGTCGGTGCCGGTGACCCGGTGGTGCAGCTCGCAGCCCACCTCGCGGACCCGGAACCCGGCGCGCAGGAGGTCGACGGTGAGCCCGGTCTCCACCCCGAAGCCGGCGGCCAGCGGGCGGGCGGCCTCGAAGGCGGCCCGGGTGAGGCAGCGCTGACCGGACAGCGGCTGGGTGGGCGTCCAGCCGGTGGCGCGGCGGATGCCGTCGCGGGCCAGGCGCACCACGAAGCCGTGCCCGCCGCCGGCCGTGGCCTGGGCCGGGAGCACCGCGATGGTCATGTCGGCCTCGCCGGCCAGCACCGGCCCGACGAGCGGGGCGGCGGCCGCGGCCGTGTCCTGCAGGTCGGCGTCGAGGAAGAGCAGCGCGCGCGGCCGGTCCAGCCCGTCGCGGCGGTCGAGCACCCGCACCAGCTCCGCGCCGGTCTCCATCGCCGCCCCCTTGCCGCGGGTGCGCCGGTGCCGCGTGACCAGCGCGCCGGCACCGGTGGCGATGGAGGCGGTGGCGTCCTGCGAGCCGTCGTCGACCACCACGACGACGTCGACGCCCGGGATGGCCGCGGCCGCGCGGACGGTGGCCTCCACCCGCTGCGCCTCGTCCTTGGCCGGCACGACCACGGCGACGGACGCAGGGTGCTCGGCAGGCGGGCGCGGGCTCACGACGAGGGAGCCTAGGGCTTGCCTCGACAGCGGCGCCGGGGCGCGCGCCGCACGCGGAGCGGAGGCGGGAGGCACGGCACGACCCGTGGGTCCAGTGAACGAGACGGGTCCGGGGAACTGGACAGCCCGACCGCTACTGACGGGGGATGCAGTAGCGGCCGGGCTTCAGGCAGAAACCTAGTGCACGTCCTTCGCGCTGCAACTTGGGCGCGCCCCTCTTTGCGAAGAGTTGACGACTCAACCACGAGGCGTCATCAGGATGACGCTCTGCGACGGGAGCAACTGCCCCAAAAGGAAATCTCACCTGTCAGCGCAGGGTGACCTGCCGCGACATCAGGCCCTGCCGGGCCCGGCGCTCCTCCGCGGTGAGCGGTGCCGTCGCGGCGAGCGCGTCGCCGAGCCGCTGCTGGAAGGCCGCCGCCGGCTCCTCCACCGCCGCCGCGGGCGTGCCCGGCACGAGGTCCCAGACCGGCACGAGCAGGCCGTGCGCCCGGAAGCTGCCGACGTAGCGGGTGCCCTCACCCAGGCCGGTCGCGCCGGCCGCCGCCAGGCGGGCCAGCGCGTCGAGCAGCGCCTCCTCCTCGTGCGGCATGACCCAGCGCAGGTGGTCGCGCTCGCGCATCCGGCACCAGTACGCCGCCTCGACGCCGGTGAGCCGCACGGTCGGCACCACCGCGGCGTTCGCGCGCTCGAGCGAGGAGCGGACCTCGGGACCGGACTCGTCGGCGCCCTCGATCCAGTAGTCGAAGCCCTCGTGCACGGTGACCCGCAGCGGCGCGGCGAGGTCGAGGACGTCCTGCAGGCGGGGGCCGGCCTCGGGCAGACCGGCGGGGACGACCGGCGTCCCGGGCTCGGTGGAGAGGGCCCGCAGCAGGGCGGCCGCGACGTCGCGGCTGGCGTCGCCGCTGGCGGTGTGGGTCTGCAGCCCGAGCAGCACGGCACCGTCGGCGCGGCGCAGCGCCGGCCAGGCCAGCGGCAGGACCGTGGACAGGGTGACCGTCACGCCCTCGTGCTCGGCCGCCAGGTCCGGGGCGAGGGTGAGCGGCGCGGTCGCCGCGGGCACGACCTCGCGCAGGGCGACCCAGTCCGCCTCGCCGGGCAGCCCGGCGAACGGGCGGGCCACCAGGGCCTCGCCGGCGCGGGCCGCCTCCCGGCCGTGGCAGGCCTTGTAGCGCCGGCCGGACCCGCAGGGGCAGGGCTCGCGGGCGCCCACCACAGGCACCTCGCCGTCGAGCCGGACGTCCGGGCCGTCGGGACGCGGGGTGGTGACGGCGGCGCGACGGGCGGCCTTCTTGCCCATGGGGAGCACTCCAGCGGGACGGCGAGCGGCACGCCGGGCAGGAGCCGGGCGGGCACCGCGGGGCGGCGCGGACGAGAGCCTATGCGTCCGGGCCGGATGACCCGCCGGCGCTCCAGGGTGCGCACGAGGACCGTCGGTCCGGGCGGCGGACGCGGGGGACGCCGGAGGGCGACGACGTCGTCAGCGGTAGGAGCGCGGGGCGCCGTTCGGGCCGGCGCCCACCGCACGGCGGGAGCCGCTCACCACGGCCCACACGGTGGTGCTGCCCTCGTCGTCGCGGACCCCCCCCACGTCGGCGAGGTCGCCGACGATCCCGAGGCCGCGGCCGCCGGTGGCCGAGAGCGCCGCGGCGGCGGGCCGAGGACGGGTCGGTGCGCCGCCGTCCACGACGGCGAGCTCGACGGCGCCGCCGCTGGTGCTCCACCGCACCTCGACCCGGCCCGACGGCAGCGGGCGGGCGTGCTTGAGCGCGTTGCTGAGCAGCTCGGACAGGATGAGGACCGCGTCCTCGACGGTGAGCCGGGGCAGGTCGTGGGCTCTCAGGTCGTCGGCCAGCGTGCGGCGCGCGGTGGCGACGGAGGCGGCGGCGAACGGCACGAGCACGGTGCGGGTGGCCGTGACCGTCACCCCCTCCAGAACGCGCATGGCCGACGAGCTCCCCTCGGAAGTCCTGGCGGTGAGGTGCCCGTCCGCCTCCTCCGGGAAACCGTCAGCACGACGTGGGAGCGCTCACTGCCCGGTCACTGGTCCGCCGCCCAGCCACCGGCGTGCGCGCGGACGGCGGCCAGCACGTGCGCCGGCCGGTTGGTGATGATCGCGTCCACCCCGAGATCCAGGCAGCGCTGGACGTCGTCGTCGCGGGCCACAGTCCACACGTGGACCGCGCCGCCGCTGCGGTGGACCCGCTCGACGTAGCGCGGGTGCGCGCGGATCACGTCGATGCCCGGGCCGGCGATGCGGACCCCCGGCGGCAGCGTGCCGTCGCGGTAGCGCAGCGGGACCCGCTCCATGAGCAGCACGGAGGGCAGGCTGGGCGCCAGCACCCGCAGCCGGCGCAGGCTCAGCGGCGAGAAGCTCATGACCCGGACCGGGGTCTGCTGCCCGAGCCGGGGGTGGCCCCACCCGAAGCGGTCGAGCAGCTCGACCAGCCGCCGCTCGACGAGCCCGGCGTAGCGGGTGGGGTGCTTGGTCTCCACCGCCAGCTGCACCGGCCGGCCGGCGTCGGCGACGACCTCCAGCAGCCGGGCCAGCGTGAGGATGTGCCGGCGGGCGGGGTCGCCGCCCTCCCCGCCGCTCACGACGTCGACGGCCTCGTCGTCGTCGCTGACCGGCCCGTCCAGGGGCTGGGCCAGGTGCAGCGTCCCCTGCTCCCAGGCCTGCGCGAGCCGGGCCAGGCCGCGCGGCCGGGGCGGCCGGCCGTGCCAGGAGCCCCAGTCCAGGTCCGCCAGCTCGGCGAGCTCGAGGGTGCTGACCAGTCCACGGCCGTTGCTGGTGCGGTCGATCCGGCGGTCGTGCACGCAGACCAGGTGCCCGTCGCGGGTCAGCCGCACGTCGCACTCGAGCGCGTCGGCGCCGTCCTCGATGGCCTTGAGGTAGGCGGCGAGCGTGTGCTCGGGCGCCGCCTCGCTCGCACCGCGGTGCGCGACCACCTGGGGGACGCGAGGCGCAGTCACGAGGCCGCATTGTCCCGAACTCGCGGCGGGAAACCGCGAGGCGCGCCCACGCTCGGCCGTCTCACCCCGCGGGTCACCCCGCCGGCAGCAGCACCCCGGGGGAGAACAGGCCGGCCGGGTCGAGCGCGGTCTTGACCGCGCGCATCGCGGCCAGCTCGGCGGGGGAGCGGGACAGCCCCAGCCAGGCGGTCTTGGCCCGGCCGATGCCGTGCTCGGCCGAGACGCTGCCGCCGTGCGCGGCCACCAGCCGCAGGACGGCGTCGTCGACGGTCTCGTCGTCGGGCTCGGGGCCGAGCACGTTCACGTGCAGGTTGCCGTCGGCGAGATGGCCGAAGACGTAGGCGGTGTGCGGGGCGACCGCCGCCGGCAGCGCGGCCACGAAGTCGGGCATGGTGGCCGCCGGCAGGCTGACGTCGAGCTTGTGCGGGACGCCCACGGTGGAGATCGACTCGGTCAGCCGCTCGCGGTAGTGCCACAGCCCCGGGTCCACCGCGGCGTCGACGTCGTCGTCGAGCTCGGGCAGCTCGTCGGTCTCCATGAGCAGCACCGCGGGCCAGTCGCTCCGCTCCAGCGGGGCGGGCAGCCCGGTGACCTGCCGGACCAGGTCCAGGCAGGGGGCGAGCAGCACCTCGGCCGCCCGCAGCCCCGCGGCGCGGCCGGGTCCGGCCACGACCTCCAGCGCGGTGCGCACGTCCGGCAGCCCGACCAGGACCACCTCGCCGCCGGTCTCCGGCCGCACCAGGCGCATCCGGACCGCGGTGATGATCCCCAGCGTGCCCTCGCTGCCGGTGAGCAGGCCCTCGAGGTCGTAGCCGGTGTTGTCCTTGAGCAGGCCCTGCAGGTGGCTGACCACCGAGCCGTCGGCCAGCACCGCCTCGATGCCGAGCACCTGGGCCCGGGTCATGCCGTGCTTGACCACCCGCACGCCGCCGGCGTTGGTGGCGACGGTGCCGCCCACGGTGGCGCTGTCGCGGGCGGCGAGGTCGACGCCGTAGGCCCAGCCGGCGCTCTTCGCGTGCTGCTGCAGGCCGGCCAGGGTGACCCCGGCGCCCACGGTGACCTGCCCGGAGAGCGGGTCGACCGGGTCGAGCCGGGTGAGCCGCCGGGTGGAGAGCACCACCTCGCCGTGGGTCGGGACGGCCGCCCCCACCAGCCCGGTGTTGCCGCCCTGCGGCACGACCGGCACGCCGGCCTCGGCGCAGGCCCTGACCACGGCGACGACCTGCTGGGTGTCGGCCGGACGGACGACCGCGCGGGCCCGCCCGGTCCAGCGACGCGTCCAGTCCGTCTCGTAGGGGGCGGTGAGGTCGGGGTCGGTGAGCACGTGCGCGGCGCCGACGGCGTCGACGAGCGCGGTCTCCAGAGCAGCGGCCACGGGCCACATCGTCCCATGGGTCGCTCCGGCGCTCTCGCCGTGTCTCACGGTGTCTAGGGCTGCTGCTAGAGGGCGGCAGAAAGCGGGACAGGGGGCCGTATGGATTGGGTGAAGGGCACCTTGCTTCGAACCTATGGAAGAAAGGTGCCCTTCACTCACTACGCACGATCATGAAACCGGTGGCCGGCTGCGCGAGCCGGCCACGACGGGACTCCCGCCGTCACCAGCGCCTCTGCCCTCGAGGCGAGGCCGGACCGCCGGCCGCCGACGCCGAACGGCGCCGACCCGGGACCGAAGGCGCGCAGACCTACCCCCCGTGCCCCCGCAGGTACCGCCCGAAGTGCGGCACCGTGAACGCGATGAGCCCGCGCTCGGCGCTGTAGACCAGCCCCTTCTTGATCAGGCTGTCCCGGGCCGGCGACAGGCTGGAGGGCTTGCGGCCGAGCAGGTCGGCGACGGCGCTGGTGGCCACCGGGTCGTCGCTGCCGTCGGGGCCGTCATCGCCGGCGGCCCCCTCCGTCACCGCCAGGTCGGCCATCGCCCGCATGTACTCCCGCTCGGCCGGCGTCGCCCGCTCGTACCGGCTGCCGAAGAAGCCCAGCGCCAGCTCGGCCTC
>JBQCIO010000166.1:0-22863 GCA_051953655.1 Motilibacteraceae bacterium | reverse complement strand
CCAGCGGGTGCTGCAGGCGACCGGGGTCGGGCCGGACGAGCTGCGCGAGGTGGAGCAGCGCGAGGCGGCCGAGCTGGCCGCCCGCGCCCGGCGGCTGCGCGGGGACCGCGCCCCGGTGCCGCTGGCCGGGCACACCGCGCTCGTCGTCGACGACGGCGTGGCCACCGGCTCCACCGCTCTGGCCGCCTGCAAGGTGGCCCGCGAGCGCGGCGCGAGCAGCGTCGTCCTCGCCGTGCCGGTCGCCCCGCCCGAGGCGCTGCCGGTGCTGCGGACCGTGGCCGACGACGTCGTCGCGCTGGAGACGCCCGAGCCGCTGGTGGCCGTCGGCGAGTGGTACGCGGACTTCACCGCGACCACCGACGAGCAGGTGCGGGCGCTGCTGTCCGGCGCACCGCACCCCGCCCGGCCGGCACCCGCACCGACGCCCACCGGTCCCTCCGGCGCGGCGTCGGACGGGGCCGGACCGGTGCGCGACGACGAGGTGCTCGTGGACGCCGACGCCGTGGTGCTGCCCGGTCACCTCACCGTGCCCGCCCGGGCCCGCGGCGTCGTCGTCTTCGCCCACGGCAGCGGCAGCAGCCGGCACAGCCCGCGCAACCTGGCCGTCGCCCGCTCGCTCGGGCGCGCCGGCCTCGCCACCCTCCTGCTCGACCTGCTCAGCCCGCTGGAGGAGGCCGACCGCTCCAACGTCTTCGACGTCGAGCTGCTGGCCCGGCGCCTGTCCGGGGCCACCCGCTGGGTGCACGGGCAACCCGGGCTCGGCGGCCTCGGCGTCGGCTGGTTCGGGGCCAGCACCGGCGCGGCGGCCGCCCTGCGCGCCGCCGCGGAGCCGGACGCCGAGGTGCAGGCCGTGGTCAGCCGGGGTGGGCGGCCGGACCTGGCCGGCGAGGCGCTGGCCGGGGTCCGCGCGCCGACGCTGCTCGTGGTGGGCGGCCACGACCAGCAGGTGCTCGACCTGAACCGGCGGGCCCAGCAGCAGCTGCGCTGCCCGAACGAGCTGGTCGTCGTGCCCGGCGCCACCCACCTGTTCGAGGAGCCCGGCGCGCTGGACGCCGTGGCGGCGCTGGCCCGCGGCTGGTTCCTCGAGCACCTTCCGCTGCCGACGGCGGCTCCCCGCGCCTGACCGGCGCCCGACGTGCGAGCGAGTGCCCGGCCGGCGCCGACCTGCAGGCGCCCGACGGGTTAGGCGACCGCCCGGCGGGCGAGAGGTACCGGGTAAGGGAGTCCGCGAGGGGCGCCGGCGTGCGCCGGCAGCCCACCGGGAGGCAGTGTGCCCGACGTCCAGCGTGTGCCCGACCGGCAGCGCGCCCGGCACCGGCGTCGGCTGGCGCCGCCGCGCTCGTTCGCCGGGCAGGTGGTGGCCGACGGCGCCGTCTGGGCCGCCCGGCTGCTGGTGCTCCTGCTGGCGGCCTGGGCGCTGCTGCAGGTGGCCCGCTCGCTCGGGCTGCTCGTGCTGTCCGCCGCGGCCGCGGTGCTGCTCACCGCCCTGGCGCACCCGGTCGCGGCCGGCCTGCGCCGGTCGGGGCTGCCCCGGAGCCTGGCCGCCACCGTGACGGTGCTCGGCGGCGCCGGCGCGATCGTGCTGGCGATGTGGTGGGTGGTCACCCAGGTGGTCGACCAGTCCTCGCAGATCATCGCCAGCGCGAGCGACGCCGTGAGCAGCCTCCCGGTGTCCACCCCCTCCCTGGCCTCGTTGCAGGACCAGGTGGTGGGCTTCCTCGAGTCGCACCAGGGGTCGATCACCTCCAGCGCGCTCACCGGACTGCGCTACGCGGCCGAGACGGGCACCGGCCTCGTCCTCACCGTGTTCATCACCTTCTACCTGCTCTACGACGGCGAGCGGCTGTGGGACCGCATCACGCACCTGGCGCCGGCCGGCCGGCGGGAGACCACGGCCATCGCGGGCCGGCGCGCGTGGGGGCGGCTGGCCGGGTGGGTGCGCGGCACCTTCCTCATCGCCGTCTTCCACGGCGTCGTCGTGGCGATCACCCTGCTGCTGCTGGGCGTCCCGCTCGTCGCCCCGCTGGCCCTGCTGGTGTTCCTCGGCAGCTTCATCCCGATCGTGGGAGCCCTGCTGTTCGGCGGCCTGGCCGTCCTGGTGGCCTTCGCCACCCAGGGCGCGCCCGCCGCGGTGATCCTCTTCGTCGTCCTGGTCGTGGACAACCAGATCGAGTCGCACGTGCTGCAGCCGTTCCTCGTCGGCCGCTACGTCAGGCTGCACCCGCTGGCCGTCGTCGCCTCGATCACCGCCGGCGAGCTGCTCGTCGGGCTGCCCGGCGCGATCCTCGCGGTGCCGCTGGTGGCCGCGGTGTTCGCGGTGCTGGCGCACCTGGCCGACGAGCGCCGCGCCGCCGAGCAGGCGGCCGCGGAGGGCGACGGGCCGCCACCGCCCCGCGACGAGGCAGCTGAGGCCGAGCCCGACGTCGTCGACGTGCGCGAGCGACCCCGCGTCTCCGACACGGCATCGGAGGAGGGTGGCGGTGAGGCCCGCACGGTGGCTCGGGTGCGCCGCCGGGTCGACGGGAGCTGACCGGGGACGAGGAACCGCCGAGCACCCGGCCGGGATTGACGAGGAGCGCGCCGGGCACGTCGGAGTCGGGCGCGGACCGGCGCCGTCGGGGATCGGGAGGACCGCACATGCGCATCGGCTACTTCCTCAGCTGCGAGGAGTACGGCCCGCACGAGCTGGTGGAGCAGGCCCGGCTGGCCGAGGAGGCCGGGTTCGAGTCGCTCTGGATCAGCGATCACTTCCATCCCTGGAACGACAACCAGGGGCAGAGCCCGCTGGTGTGGTCGGTCATCGGCGCCCTCTCCCAGGTGACCCGGCTGCCGGTCACCACGGCCGTGACCTGCCCGACCATCCGCCAGCACCCGGCGCTGGTGGCGCAGGCGGCCGCGACCGCCGCAGTCATGCTGCCCGGCGGGTTCACCCTCGGCGTCGGCACCGGGGAGGCGCTCAACGAGCACGTCACCGGCGCGCGCTGGCCGACCGAAGACGTCCGCCTCGAGATGCTCGAGGAGGCCGTCGAGGTGATGCGCGCCCTGTGGTCCGGGGAGTACGTCTACCACCACGGCAAGCACTACACGGTCGAGGACGCGCGGATCTACACCCGGCCGGAGACCCCTCCCAAGGTCTACGTCTCCGCGTTCGGCCCGCGCTCCTTCGACGTCGCGCTGCGCATCGGCGACGGCTTCATGACGACCATGCCGGCCCAGGACATGGTCGAGCGGTGGCGGTCGCTGTCACGCTCGAAGGGCCCGACGCAGGGCGGCTACAAGGTCTGCTGGGCCGGTTCCGAGGACGAGGGTGTCAAGATCGCCCACTCGCTGTGGGCGAACTCGGGCCTGCCCGGCGAGCTGAGCCAGGTGCTCTACTCCCCCAAGCACTTCGAGCAGGCCTCCTCGCTGGTGACCGAGGACATGACCCGCGAGTCGACGGTCTGCGGCTCCGACGTCGACCGGCACGTCGAGCAGTTCCGCAGCTTCGCCGCGGCCGGCTTCGACGAGGTCTACGTGGCGAACATGGGGCCGAACTACGCCGAGATGATCGAGGCGTACGGCAGTGAGGTGCTGCCGCAGGTGCGGGCCTCCTGAATTGGGTCGCCTCCGTCACTGGGCGCCTCGCGCCCGCGGCTGCGGTCGCTATCAGGGCGAAAGGCGCTGGTGACGGGAGCGGTCGCGCGCTGGCCGAGCCGGGGCCGCCGTCTGCGATGGGGTGAAGGGACCCTTCGTTCGAACCTATGGGACGGATACGCCCTTCATCGGCCGCGCCGGCCCCTCAAGATCATCCGCCTTGGGTGAGGGTGCCCCCGAGCCGAACCTATTGGCTCTGGGGCACCCTCACCCCAACGATTCGATCTTGGAGCACCCAGAACCGCCGCAGTCGGCAGCGTTGACCCGGCCCGCGCCCACCTGGCGCCGTCACCAGCGCCGTCGACCGCGGTCGAACCGGTCGACCGGCCACCCACCCGACGCCGTTGACCGAGTTGCGCAGGCGCCTCTCGGCGTGTCCCCCAGTCGGGAGCGCGACACGCCGCGGACGGACAGTCAGCGCCTGCGCACAACGGTCCACGCCGGGCCTCGGGCCCTCAGCGGTGGGCTGGGCGAGACGTCCGAGGCAGAAGCCCTACCAGCTCGCCGCCACGTACTGGGTCTCCAGGTACTCCTCGATGCCCTCGTAGCCGCCCTCGCGACCCAGGCCGGACTGCTTCACGCCGCCGAACGGGGCGGCGGGGTCGGACACCAGGCCGCGGTTGAGGCCGACCATGCCGACGTCGAGCGCCTCGGACAGGCGCAGGCCGCGGGCCAGGTCGCGGGTGTAGACGTAGCCGACCAGGCCGAACTCGCTGGCGTTGGCCAGCTGCACGGCCTCCTCGTCCGTTGAGACGCGGACCAGCGCGGCCACCGGACCGAACACCTCCTCGGCCAGGATCTGCGCGTCGGCGGGGACGTCGACGAGGACGGTGGGCGGGTAGAAGCAGCCGCGCGCCGGCAGGCCGGCGCTGTCACCCAGCACCCGGCGCGCGCCGCGGGACAGCGCGTCCTGCACGAGCGCGTCCATCTTCGCCACCGCCTTGGCGTTCACCATCGGGCCGAGCTGCGTGGACTCCTCCGGTCCCGGCCCGACCACGAGCGCACCCATCCGCTCGGCGAGCCGGGCGGCGAAGGCGTCGTGCACCAGGTCGTGCACGAGGAAGCGGTTGGCCGCGGTGCAGGCCTGGCCGCCGTTGCGCATCTTGGCCAGCATGGCGCCCTCGACCGCGGCGTCGAGGTCGGCGTCGTCGCAGACCACGAAGGGGTCGTTGCCGCCGAGCTCCATCGAGCAGTTGAGCACGCGGTCCGCGGCCTGACGAAGGAGAAGGCGCCCGACCGGCGTGGAGCCGGTGAAGGACAGCTTGCGCACGCGCGGATCGGCGAGGGCGGCCTCGCTGAGCGGGCCGGGACGGTCGGTGGTCAGCACGCTCACCAGGCCGGCCGGCACTCCGGCCTCCTCGAGCAGCCGCGCGACGTAGAGCGCGGTGAGCGGGGTGTCCTCGGCCGGCTTGAGCACCACGGCGCAGCCGGCCGCCAGCGCCGGGGCGATCTTGCGGGTGGCCATGGCCGCCGGGAAGTTCCACGGCGTCACCAGGTAGGCGATGCCGACCGGCTTGCGGGTGGTGAGGATCCGGTTGGCGCCCGACGGCGCCCGGCGCAGCTCCCCGTCGATGCGCACCGCCTCCTCGGAGAACCAGCGGAAGAACTCGGCGGCGTAGCCGACCTCGCCACGCGCGTCGGCCAGGGCCTTGCCGTTCTCCAGGCTCATCAGCCTCGCGATGTCCTCGCGGCGCTCCACCATCAGCTCGACCGCGCGCCGCAGCACCTCACCGCGCTCGCGCGGCGGGCGGGCGGCCCACGCCGGCTGGGTCGCCTCGGCTGCGGCGAGCGCACGGTCCAGGTCGTCCAGCCCGGCCCGGGGCACCCGGGCCAGCAGCTCGCCGGTGGAGGGGTCGAGGACGTCGAACTCGCCCTCGCTGCCACCGCACCAGTCACCTCCGACGAGCTGTAGGACCGGCGTCCCCTCGAGGAGCTGCTGCGCGGTCGCACTCTCCACCGCGGTCACCCCGCCACCTCGGACAGGATGCGGCGCAGGTCCTCGGCGGTCGGCTGCACGGGGGTGTTGGCGAGCACCTCGTCGGCCAGGGTGTCGTCCACCAGCTGGTCGATGTCGGGCTCGGCCACCCCGGCCGCGCGCAGCGTGGTCGGCATGCCCACCCGCACGGCGAGGTCGGCGATCGCGCGGATGCCGGCCGTGGCCGCCTTCTCCGGCTCCTCGCCGGGGCCGGCCGCGCCGAAGGCGACGGCGACGTCGGCCAGCCGCTGCTCGCGCGCGGACCGGTTGAACTCCAGCGCCGAGGGCAGGACGAGCGCCAGCGCCAGGCCGTGCGGCAGGTCGTAGCGCCCGCCGAGAGGGTGCGCGAGGCCGTGCACGATGCCCAGGCCGGTCTGGCTCAGGCAGATGCCGGCCAGGTGCGAGGCGAGCTGCAGCTGCGCGCGCGCCTCCAGGTCCGTCGCGCCGTCCTCGACCGCGCGCACCAGGTTCCGGGACACCATGGTGACGACCTGCAGGTCCAGGGCGTCGGCATAGGGGTTGGCGTTGATCGACAGGTAGGACTCGACGGCGTGGGTGAGCGCGTCGATCCCGCTGGCGGCGGTCGGGCCCTTCGGCAGCGTGAGGGTGAGCTCGGGGTCCAGGATCACCCGGCGCGGCAGGCAGCTTCCGTTGCCCACGTAGAACTTCTTGTGCACCCGCACGTCGGTGACCACGCCGAACGCGTTGGTCTCCGCCCCGGTGCCCGACGTGGTCGGCACGCACACCAGCGGCAGAGCCGGCTCGGCGGCCGGGTTGCGGTAGTCCAGGTCGTGAGCCGGACGCGGGTTGGTGGCGCCCAGCGCGATGCCCTTGGCGGCGTCGATCGCCGAGCCGCCGCCCACCGCGACGACCACGGTGCGACCGGCCAGCGCCCGCGCGCCCTGCACGCCCTCGTCGATGTCGGTGGTGAGCGGGTTCGGGTGCACCCCGGCGTAGACCTCGACCCCGAGCCCGTCGTCGTGCAGCAGGCCGGCCACCCGCTCCAGCAGCGGGCTGCCCGCCAGACCCCGGTCGCTGACGACCAGCGCGCGGTCGCCGCCGGCCTCCCGGACGGCGGCCGGCAGCCCGGTGACCGCGCCGACGCCGAAGGTGGCCGGGGGGAACGGGCCGAGGCCGAGGTGGCGGCAGTCCAGGGACAGCGCGGCGTTGTCGCGCTCCGGACTGGTCTCGCTGGCGGTCATGCGGGCAAGCCTCTCGTGATGGGCCGGGTCTGTGGGTTGGAATCGGGGTGGAACGGCGAGGGAGGACGGACTATCGGGTGAGCCGGAGCGGGTGGCCGGTGATGTCCTCGTAGAGCTTGACCGGGGTCATCTCCCCCGCCCGGTCGCCGTACTGGGCGCGGGCCCGGCGGAACACCTGCTCGACCACCGCGCTCACCTCCACCGGCAGCTTGACCTCGCGGGCCAGGTCCACCGCCAGGCCGAGGTCCTTGCAGGCGAGGGCGATCGCGAAGCCCTCGTCGTAGTCCCCCGCGGTCAGCAGGCCCTCGAAGTCCCGTTCCAGCAGCACGCTGTTGGCCGGCGAGGCGACCAGCGAGCGCTGCAGGGTGGACAGGTCGACGCCGGCCTCGGTGCCCAGGGCCAGCACCTCGGCGATGCCGACCAGCTGGACGAACCAGAGCAGGTTGATGCACAGCTTCACCGCGTAGCCGGCGCCGTGCCCGCCCACGTGCAGCACCCGCTCCGGGTCGCCGAGCACGTGCAGCACCGGCAGCGCCTGATCGAAGTCCGCCGCGTCCCCGCCCACGAACACCTGCAGCGTTCCGGCGTCGGCGCCCTTCTGCATGCCGCTCACCGGCGCGTCCAGCACCCGCAGCCCCTTGCCGGCGCCGCGGGCACGGACCCGGTCGGCCACCGCGGGCACCGAGGTGCTCATGTCGACCCACAGCGCCGCGTCGGGCAGCGCGGCGAGCACTCCCCCGCCGCCGAGCATGACGTCCTCGACCACGGCCGGGGTGGGCAGCATGGTGATGAGCAGGTCGGCGCCCGCCACGGCCTCCGCGGCGCTGGCGGCGACCTTCGCCCCCTTCGCCGCGGGCACCTCGGCCTGGGCGGGGTTGGCGTCGTAGACGGTGACGTCGAGGCCGGCCGAGGCGAGGTTGCGGCTCATCGGGCCGCCCATGTTGCCCAGGCCGATGAAGGCGATGCGCATGGAAGTCCTACGTCCTGTCGTGGTGGGTTCTCGGCGCTCAGCCGAGGTCGATCCAGGTGGTCTTGAGCTGGGTGTAGGCGTCGATGGCGTGCAGGGACTTGTCCCGCCCGGCGCCGGACTCCTTGAAGCCGCCGAAGGGCGTGATGACGTCGCTGGCGTCGAAGGTGTTCACCCACACGGTGCCGGCGTGCAGCCGGCGCGCCACGGTGTGCGCGGTGGACAGGTCACGGGTCCACACGCTGGCGGCCAGGCCGTAGGCGGTGCCGTTGGCTGTGGCCACCGCCTCGTCCACGTCCTTGGCCGACTGCACCACCAGGACCGGGCCGAAGATCTCCTCCTGCACGGTGCGGGTGTGGTGCGCGACGTCGTCGACCACCGTGGGCTCGACGAACAGTCCGCCGCGCTCGTCCTCGTAGGCGCGGCCGCCGGCCACGATCCGCCCACCCTCCTCCCGCGCGAGGTCGACGTAGGCCATCACCCGGGACCGGTGCTCGGCCGAGACGAGGGTGCCCATCTGGGTGGCCGGGTCGAGCGGGTCGCCGACGCCGAAGCCGCGGGCGAACTCGACCACCTTGGCCAGCAGCTCCTCGCGCACGCTCTCGTGCGCGACCACCCGGCTGCCGGCGTTGCAGGTCTGGCCGGCGTTGTAGTAGATCCCCCAGCCGATGGCGCTGGCGGCGGCGTCGAGGTCGGCGTCGGGCAGCACGACCTGAGCGCTCTTCCCGCCGAGCTCGAGCGAGACCTGCTTGGCGTTGCTCTCGGCGGCGTACTGCAGGAAGTAGCGACCGACCTGGCCCGACCCGGTGAAGGCGATCTTCGCCACGTCGGGGTGCCGTCCCAGCGCCGCGCCGGCCACCGGCCCGAGACCGGGCACCACGTTGAGCACCCCGTCCGGCAGTCCCGCCTCCACCGCCAGCTCGGCGATGCGCAGCGCGGTCAGCGGGCTCTCCTCGGCCGGCTTGAGCACCACGGAGTTGCCGGCGGCCAGGGCCGGTCCGACCTTCCACGCGCTGATGATGAGCGGGTAGTTCCACGGCACCACCGCGCCGACGACGCCGAGCGGCTCGCGCGTCACCAGGGCCAGGGCGCGGCGGGGCGCCGGGGCGATCTCGTCGTAGGTCTTGTCCAGCGCCTCGGCGTACCACTGGACGGTGCGGGCGGCACCGGCGACGTCGACGGCGAGGGTGTCGCCGATCGGCTTGCCCACGTCGAGGGTCTCCAGCAGCGCCAGCTCCTCGGTGTGCTCGCGCAGCAGGTCGGCCCAGCGCAGCAGCACCTCCTTGCGGTGCCGCGGGTCGGCCTGGGCCCACACCCCGGCCTCGTACGCCTCGCGGCCGGCGCGCACCGCGCGGTCGACGTCCTCGGCACCGGCGGCCGCCACCCGTGCGACGACCCGCCCGTCCAGCGGGGAGACGTCGTCGTAGCGCTCACCGCTCGCGGCCGGCACGGTCCGGCCGCCGATGAACAGGTCCGTCGGCACCTGCACCGCGGCCGCCCGGGCGTGCCAGTCGGTCGCGGCGTCAGTGGTCAGGGTCACGAAGGTCCTCGTCCTGTCTGGGGTTCTGTCGGGAAGGGGGTACGGGGTGACGGGTCGTCAGACGGCGAAGCGGACGAGGGCGTCCTCGTCGACCTCGACGCCGAGGCCGGCCGCGGAGGGCACCCGGAGCACGCCGTCGGCGTCGATCCGCAGCGGCTCGGTGAGCATGAAGTCGCGCCGCTCCTCGGTCCAGCCGGGCGGGTCGACCGGGAACTCGATCCAGGGGCCGCCGCCCACTCCCGCGGTCACGTGCAGGTTGGCCACCAGGCCCATGCCGTTGGACCAGGTGTGCGGGGTGAACCAGCGGTTCTTGGCCAGGGCGAGCTCGGCCACCGTGCGGCAGCGCAGCATCCCCCCGGCCAGGGCGACGTCGGGCTGGTAGACGTCGAGCGCGTCGGCCTCGACCAGGGCGAGCAGCTCCTCGTAGGTGCGCACCATCTCCCCGCCGGACACCCGGACCGCGGCGCTGTCGCGCAGCCGGCGCAGGCCGTCGGCGTCGGTGAGCGGCAGCGGCTCCTCCACCCAGATGACGCCGAGGTCGGCCAGCTCCTCGGCCACCCGCCGCACCACGACCGGGTCGTGGCTGGAGCGCACGTCGCCGGGCATCCGCCAGGCCTGGTTGAGGTCGACCATGAGGGCCATGTCCTCGCCGAGCGCCTCGCGCACCGCGCGCACCGCGGCCATGCCCTCGGCCACCCGGTCCTGCGCGACCCGCAGCTTCATGGCCCGGAAGCCGAGCTCGCGCAGCGCGAGCGCGGTCTCCACCCGCTCCTGCGCGTTCTTGGCCTCGCCGCTGGAGGCGTAGGCGGGGACACCGTCCAGCGCGCCACCGAACAGCTGCGCCACCGGCACGCCCAGGCTCTTGCCGACGACGTCCCACAGCGCCGCCTCCAGCGGCCAGTAGCGGCCGGAGTGGAAGCTGATCGTCTCCAGCGCGCGCACGTGGCGGGCCATCCGCATCGGGTCCTCGCCGAGGAACAGCCCGACGTAGGGCTCGAAGCCGTCCATCGAGTCGCCCGAGCCGAAGCCGGTGACGCCCTCGTCGGTCTCGACCCGGACCACCGTGGCCGGGAACCGCTCCCGCGGCACCGGGTCCCACGCGGCGTGGAACGGCGGTGCCAGCGGGAGCTCCAACCGGTGCAACCGGATGGACGTGATCTTCACTCAGGTCACCCTTCCGGGGTGAAGAACGGGTTGGACGGGTTGTCCCGCTGGGCGAGCACGTCCGCCAGGCTCGGCTCGCTGCGCGCCCCGTTGGCCAGGGCGGTGCGCATGGAGGTGCGGTTGTTCCGGTAGACGAGGTCGGCGTCCTTCGCGGCGGGGTTCACCCACACCGCGGCGACGACGACGCAGTTGTCGGCCTGCTCGGCGGAGATGACCCCGTCGGCCACCGCGTCGGCCACCCCCGCCGCCACGCCGGCCTGCGCGGCGCCCCAGGTGAGGAGGCCGTGCTGGTCGTTCTCGATCGCCGCCTTGTTGACGAACAGCGTGAGCGGCTTGACCGGCAGGCTCGGGCGCAGCACCGCGACGAAGGGAGCGTGGCCCTGGCTGGGCGTGGCCAGGGCGGTCGCCCAGGCCACGCCCGCCGGTCCCTCGCGGTGCCCGAGCACGGAGTTGATGTGCGCCGCCTCGGCGCCCTCACCGACGAAGCTCTCGCCGATCTGCACGGCAGGCGCCGCGCCGGTGACCGGGTCTGCCGTCACAGCAGGCCCTCCTGCTTCAGCCAGTCCTCGGCGATGGTCTTCGGGTCGTCGCCGTCGACGTCGGCGCGGGCGTTGAGCTGCTGCATGACCTCGGTGGTCAGCTTGGGCGCGACCGGCGCGAAGATGTCCTTGAGCGCCGGGTACTTGTCCAGCGTCTCCTTCTTCAGCGTGAGCGCCGGCTGGTAGACCGGGAAGAAGTTCTTGTCATCCTGCAGCACGACCAGGCCCAGGCTCTTGATCCGGCCGTCGGTGGCGAACACCTCACCGAAGTTGCAGGTGTTGCCCTTGGCGGTCTCGGTGTAGATGACGCCGGTGTCCAGCATCTTCACGTTGTCCTTGGGCACGTCGATGCCGTAGGCCTTGGTCATGCCCGGGAAGCCGTCGTCGCGGGTGGAGAACTCGCTCTCGATGCAGAACGTCGCGCTCTTCGGGTCGCTCTTGGCCAGGGTGGCCAGGTCCGACAGCGTGTGGACGTTGAGCTTGTCGGCGGTCTCCTTCTTCACCGCGAACGCGTAGGTGTTGTTGAGCGGCGCCGGGTCGAGCCAGGAGATGCCGTTCTTGGCCAGGTCGTCCTTGGCCACCGCGTCGTACTGACCCTGCGGCTCGGCGATCGGCTTGGTGTTCTTGAGGTAGGTGATCCAGCCGGTGCCGGTGTACTCCCAGTACATGCTGATGTCGCCGGACTCCAGCGCCTGCCGGGTGCTCGTCGAGCCCTTGATGTTGGTCTTGTCGGTGACGTCCGCGCCGTTCTTCTTGAGCAGGTCGATGGTGATCTCGCCGAGGATGATCTGCTCGGAGAAGTCCTTGGACCCGACGGTGAACGAGGCACCGGAGAGCGGCTTGGCGCTGCCGCCGTCGTTGGCGGCGTTGGCACTGCCCCCGCTGCTGCTGCTTCCGCCGCAGGCGGCGAGGGAGAGTGCCCCGGCCGCGACGAGCGCGGAGAGCGGGAGGATGGCGCGCGAGCGCATAACGACTCCTAGGACGCGTAGGGGACCGTGCTGTGAAAGACGAGCAGGTTGAAGCGGTTCGAGTGGTTCGAGGCCGGCGTGACGGATCCGCTGCCGGGGACGGGACTCAGGTGCCGGAGGGGCGCAGGCGCTCCTCGACCAGGCCCCCGACCCAGTCCAGGAGCAGGGCGATGGAGGCGACGATGACGCTGCCGGTGACGAGCACCGGGGTGCGGTTGAGCTTGATCCCGTTGACGATGATGTCGCCGAGACCGCCGGCGTTCACGAACGTGGCGAGGGTGGCCACCCCGACGCAGAACACCAGTGCGGTGCGCAGCCCGGCGAGGATGACCGGCACCGCCATCGGCAGCTCGACCCGGCGCAGCGTCTGCCCGGCCGTCATGCCCATGCCCCGCGCCGCCTCGACGAGGTTGGGGTCGACCTGCTGGATGCCGATGAGGGTGTTCCGGAGCACCGGCAGCACGGCGTAGGCGACCAGGCCGATCAGCGCGATCTTGAAGCCCACCCCGAACTTGATGGTGAGCAGCACCAGCACGCCGATGGCCGGGGCGGCCTGCCCGATGTTGGCCAGGCCCAGAACGGTGGCCGTCACCGCCCTGCTGCGGGTGCGGCTGAGCAGGATGCCCGCGGGGATCGCGATGAGGACGATGAGCACCGTGGCCACCACGGTCAGCTTGAGGTGCTGCCAGGTGGTCGTCGTGAGGTACTCGCGGTTCAGGGTGCGCTGCTCGATGCTGTCCAGCGTGCGCGAGTGCACCCACAGGTAGAGCACCAGCAGCACCGCGGCCACGAAGACCGGGGTCCCCAGCCGCTTGACCGCGTAGAACCGGCCGCGACGGTCGCTCGGCTGGCTGTAGGCGGTCGCGACGGTCTCGACCTCGGGCGCGATGGTCACGCGCCCTCCCTCGGCTGCGCCGCCAGCGCCCGGCAGACCGCGGCGTAGTCGGCCGTGCCGGCCACCGTCCCGTCGGGGCGGCGCACGAGCACCTGGGTGACGGCGCTGCCCACCATGGCGTCCAGCGCCTCGCGCAGGGTGGCGTCGGCGGGGACCGAGGGCAGGTCCGGGCCGGTGGACGCCGTGGAGAGCGGCAGGTCGGCGACCGACTTCAGCGCGAGCCGCTTGATGGCGGCCGAGTGGCCCACGAACTCGGCCACGTAGTCGTCGGCCGGCGCGGCGAGGATCGCGTCGGGCGTGTCGTACTGGTGGATCCGCGAGCCCTCCCCCAGCACCGCGATCCGGTCGCCGAGCTTGAGCGCCTCCTCGAAGTCGTGCGTGACGAAGATGATCGTCTTGCGCAGCTGCTGCTGCAGGCGCAGGAACTCGTTCTGCAGCTTGTCGCGGGTGATCGGGTCGGTGGCGCCGAACGGCTCGTCCATGAGCATGACCGGCGGGTCCGCGGCCAGCGCCCGGGCCACGCCCACCCGCTGCTGCTGCCCACCGGAGAGCTGGCGCGGGTAGCGGCCGCGGAACCGGCTCGGCTCGAGGCCGACGACGTCGAGCAGCTCGTCGATGCGGCGAGCGGTCCGAGCCTTGTCCCAGCCCAGCAGCTTGGGGACGATCGCGATGTTCTCCGCGATCGTCATGTGCGGGAACAGGCCGATCTGCTGGATCACGTAGCCGATGCGGCGCCGGAGCTTGTCCGGGTCCAGCGACAGGACGTTCTCGCCGTCCAGCAGGATCTGGCCCGACGTCGGCTCGATGATCCTGTTGATCATCTTCATCGTCGTCGTCTTGCCGCACCCGGACGGGCCGACGAAGACGACCAGCTCGCCGGCCGGGATCACCATCGAGAAGTCGTGCACGGCCGGCTCGGCCTGGCCGGGGTAGCGCTTGGAGACGCCGACCAGCTCGATCCGCGCGCCGTGGGTGGTGCCCTCGGCGCGCACGTCGACCGTCGGCTGGACGGGCGCGGAAGTGGTGTCAGACACGGAGTCCCCTCGAGGTGGTGACGCGGCGGACCACGACGAAGAACAGGTCGAAGAGCAGGGCGAGGACGACCACGCCGACGGTGCCGACGATGGCGGCGTCGATGGCGTTCTTGGCACCAAGGCGGGCCAGGCCGTCGAAGATGGGGTTGCCGAGGCCAGGACCGGCGACGTAGGCCGCGATGGCGGCGATGCCGATGACCAGCTGGGCCGAGACCCGGATGCCGGTGAGGATGACCGGCCAGGCCAGCGGCAGCTGGATGGTCCGCAGCACCCGGGCAGAACTCATGCCCACGCCGCGGCCGGCCTCCACCAGCGCCGGGTCGACCTCCTTGAGGCCGACGATCGTGTTCCGCACGATCGGCAGCAGGGAGTAGAGCACCAGCGCCACCACGGTGGGAGTCCATCCCAGGCCGAGCAGCGGGATCAGCAGGCCCAGCAGGGCGAACGACGGGATGGTGAGCATGGTCCCGGCGCTGGCGATCGCGACCGAGCGGGCGAACGGCCGCTGCCAGGTCAGCAGGCCGACGCCGACGCCGAGGACGGTGGCGATGCCCAGCGCGAGCGCGACGACCAGCGCGTGCTGGACGAAGTCGGTGAGCAGGACGTCCTGGCGCTGCGAGATGTAGCGCTGCAGGCCTTCCACGTCGCCTCCTTCCGCGAGCCTCGTCGCTCGTACGTCTCCGTGGCCGCCGGCGCGGCACCGACGGACTGCCGCTGTGACGGTGGCCACACCGTGACAGGAGGGGTAACGTCGTTGCAACGACTGTTGTCGATATGGCAACAACACAGTCGGGCAACGACGTGGCCGCCCCCTGGCAGCACCCCTGACGACTGGAGCGTGACGGTGTCGGCTCGCACGAATTCCACCGGTCTGCGCAGGGACCTGGAGCTGCTGGAGGTGCTCGAGTCCGACGAGGCCTGGCGGGCCGGCGGCCTGGGCGTGCTCCGGATCGCCGAGCTGGTGGGACGCGACAAGAGCCAGGTCTCCCGGGCGCTGTCCTCGCTGGCCGAGGAAGGCATCGTGGAGCGCGACGGGGCGAGCCTGGCCTACCGGCTCGGCTGGCGCCTCTACGCACTGGCCGCCCGGACCCAGGAGAGCCGGCTCACCGCCGTCGCCGCCCCGCACCTGCGCTCGCTCGTGGCCCAGCTGCACGAGACCGCGCACCTCTGCGTGCTGCGCGGCGGCGGGGTGCTCACCCTGCTCACCGAGTCACCGCGCCACGCCTTCCGCGGGCTGGGCTGGGAGGGCGTCAACGTCCCCGCCCCGCACACCTCCGCCGGGCGGGTGCTCGTGTCCGACATGAACGACGAGTCCCTGCGGGAGTGGTTCCCGGAGGAGCTGCTCGCCGACGCCCCGGCCCGCCAGCGCCTGCGCAGCCACGCCGACCTCGCCCGCGAGGTCGCCTGGATCCGGCGGCACGGCTACGCGAAGGTCGACGAGGAGTTCGAGGAGGGACTCGTCGGCGTGTCCGCCCCGGTGCGCGACTTCCGCGGCCAGCTGGTGGCGGCCATCAACGTCTCCGCGCCGCGCGGGCGCCTGGGCGACAAGCTCGACGCCGCCGGCCGGCTCACCTCCGCCGCGGCGGTGGAGCTCTCGGTGGACCTGGGGTGGCCGCGGCCGCAGGCCCCGGCCCCGCGTCGTGCGGCCGCGCCCGCCGGGGCGACCACGGCCACCACGGCCACCACCAGGCGCGCCCCCCACCGCCCCTGAGCTCAGCCGGCCCTGCGGCTCCGCTCGGTGGGTGCGGCCGGCCCGTCCGCCGCGGCGGCCGCGCCGGCCGCGCCGCCCGCGCCGTTCTGGGCGGCCGCTCGGTCCAGCCGGTGGTTGCGGCCGAGGGACGAGAGGTAGGCGGCGCCGATGAAGGCGATGCCGATGCAGCCGGTCACCACCTCCGGCACCTCGTGCGCGATGCTCACCAGCAGCACCACGGCGAGCACGCCGATCGACCAGTGCGCGCCGTGCTCGAGGTAGACGTAGCGGCCGAGCGTGCGCTGCCGCACCAGGTGGACCGTGAGGGAGCGCACGAAGATCGCACCGATGAGGCCCAGCCCGAGCGCGATGATCACCGGGTCCGAGGTGATGGCGAACGCGCCGATGACGCCGTCGAAGCTGAAGGAGGCGTCGAGCACCTCGAGGTAGAGGAACGACATGAACGCGGCCCGGCCGGTGAGCAGGGCGAGCTCGGCCGCCAGGGGCGCGGTGCCGTGGATCCCGGCCGCCCGGCTGCCGTCCTCCACCGGCGGTGACGCCGGTGACTCGCTCTCCTCGAGCACCCGCTCCTCCAGCAGCGAGCCGCCCGCGTTGACGACGAGGTAGGTGGCCGCGCCCAGGGCACCGGCCACCAGGACGGTCTCGGCGTCGTCGCCGGCGAGGGTCTCGGCGACCACCACCAGCGCGACCAGCGCGACCACGACCGGGAGCTGGTCCAGCTTGCCGATGCGGGCCAGCGGCTTCTCCAGCCAGGACAGCCAGGAGACCTCGCGCTCGGCGTCCAGGACGAAGTCGAGGAAGATCAGCAGCAGGAAGATCCCGCCGAAGGCGGCGATCATGGGGTGCGCCTGCTGCAGCTGGTGGGCGTAGGTGCCCGGCTCCTCCGAGGTCCCGCCGGCGAACGCCAGGCGCAGCGCCTCGTCCGGGGCCAGCGCGGCGGTCACCGACACGACCAGCAGCGGGAACAGGAAGCGCATCCCGAACACCGCGATCGCGATGCCCACGGTGAGGAAGAGCCGCTGCCAGCTCGCGCTCATCCGCCCGAGGACCTTGGCGTTCACCACCGCGTTGTCGAAGCTGAAGGTGAACTCGAGGACGCCCAGGATCGCGGTGAGGGCCAGCCCCTCCAGCCCGCCGTAGAGCAGGCCGAGGACCAGGGCGACGGCCGTGACGAGGAACGCCCCGCGGAACGTACGGAGCACGTCCTCCTCCTCGCAGCGGATCGACCGGGGCCGGCGACATCGACGAGCCCGGTGCGCGCGGGAGCAGCACCCGACCCGCGCCGCCGGACGACCGGTCCGAGTCTAGCGAGGGGGTGTGCCCGGCCCGACGCCCATCGGCGGCGCCGGGCCGGCCCGGTCCTCAGCCCTCAGGAGAGGTCGAGCAGCACCTTGCACGCGCGGCGCCGGTCACCGGCCAGCTCGATCGCCTCCACGGCGTCCTTCGCCGGCCGGACCGCGGTGACCACCGGGGCGGCGACGTCGTCGGACGAGGCGAGCAGGGCGACGGCGTCCGTGAGCTCGGCGTCGAAGCGGAACGCGCCGACCAGCTCGATCTCGCGGGTGACCAGAAGGTTGCCCGCCACCGGGGAGTCGCCCGGCGGGAGCAGGCCGAGGGCCACCACGCGCCCACCGCGCCGCACGTGCGCCAGCGCGCTGGCCAGCCCGGCCGGCGAACCCGAGGCCTCCACGACGACGTCCGCCTCGGTGGGCCACGCCGGGTCCTCGGGCCGGTCGGCGCGGACCACCGCGTCCGCCCCCACGGCGCTCGCCACGGCCAGCGCCTCGTCGACCAGGTCGCTCACGACGATCCGCCCGGCCCCGGCCGCCCGCAGCGCGACGACGACCAGGCAGCCGATGGGACCGGCGCCGGTCACCAGCACCTCGCGGCCGGCGACGTCGCCGGCCCGGCTCACCGCGTGCAGGGCCACCGCCGTCGGCTCGGCGAGCGCGGCGCGCTCCAGGCTCAGCCCGGCGGGGAGCGGCACCAGGCGGTCCGAGGGCACGACGAGCAGCTGGGCGAACCCGCCCTGCACGTGCGGGAACCGTGCGGCGCTGCCGAGGTAGCCGGCGTCCCGGCACACGTTGCGCCGGCCGGAGGTGCACTCCCGGCAGCGCCCGCACGGGCGGGCGGGGTGCACCGCCACCGGCGCCCCCTCGGGGAGCCCGGCCACGCCGTCACCTCCGCCGGGGCCGTGCGCCGCCACCGTGCCGACCACCTCGTGGCCGAGCACCATCGGCTCGCGCAGCCGGAAGTCCCCGACGCCGCCGCGGTGGTAGTAGTGCAGGTCCGAGCCGCAGATGCCGCCGTAGGCGATCCGCACCAGCGTCTCCCCGGGACCGGGCTCCGGGTCGGGCAGCTCCTCCACCCGCAGGTCGTGCACTCCGTGGACCACGCACGCAAGCACCGGTTCCTCCTCGCCTCGCTGGGTTTCTCGCGGATCGGACTCTCGTCACGCCAATCCGGTCACAGGACCGAGAGCATCCCGCCGTCGACGTAGACCACCTGGCCGTTGACGAAGTCGGAGGCGGGGCTGACCAGCCACAGGAGCGTGCCGACGAGGTCCTCGACCCTGCCCCAGCGGCCGGCCGGCGTGCGCCGCCGCACCCAGGCGCTGAACTCCTCGTCGGCCACCAGGGCGGCGGTCAGCTCGGTCTCGAAGTAGCCCGGCCCGAGGCCGTTCACCTGGATGCCGTGGCCGGCGAGGTCCGCGCACATGCCCTTGGTGAGCATCTTCAGCGCGCCCTTGGTGGCCGCGTAGGGGGCGATGCCGGGCCGGCTCACCTCGCTCTGCAGGCTGCACACCGTCACGATCTTGCCGCGTCCACGCGGCGCCATCCGGCGTCCTGCCTCCCGGGCCACCAGGAAGGCGCTGGTCAGGTTGGTGTCCAGCAGCCGGAACCAGTCGCTGTCGGCGAACTCCAGGATCGGCGAGCGGTGCTGGGCCCCGGTGTTGCACACCACGATGTCCAGCGGCCCGGCGAGCTCCTCCGCCCGCGCCACACCCTCGACGACCGCGGCGGGGTCCGCGTTGTCGAAGGGGACCACGTGGACCGAGGCGCCCTGCGCCGCCGACGGCTCGAGCGCTCCTCGGGCCTCCTCCAGCGCACCCGGGTCACGGCCGTTGAGCACGACGGTGCAGCCGGCCTCGAGCAGCCCGGCGGCCAGCGCCCGTCCGATCCCCCGGCTGGAGCCGGTCACCAGGGCCACCTGGCCGCTGACGTCGAACATCGGGTGGCTCGTCACGCTGTTCTCCCTGCTCGTTCTGATCGAAAATGTCCTGCAGCACGTCGGAGTCATGCCCGCCGAGCGCCGTTGGGGCTGTCAGTAGCCGTGCGCCGGGTCGACGAGGTTGCGCAGCGGTCTGCCGGTGAGGAACCGGGCGAGGTTGTCCGCGAACAGCGCGATGATCCTGCGGTCCTCCTCCACGGTGAGCGCGGCCGTGTGCGGACTGAGGACCACGTCGGGCCGTCCCCAGAGCGGCGAGCCGGCGGGCAGCGGCTCGACGTCGGTCACGTCCAGCGCGGCGCCGCGCAGCCGGCCGGCGTCCAGCGCGGCCACCAGGGCGCCGCTGTCGACCACGCTCCCCCGGCCGACGTTGACGACGATCGCGTGCGGCGGCAGCAGGGCCAGCCGGCCGGCGTCGAGAAGGCCGCGGGTGGCCGGGGTGCCGGGCAGCGTGGAGACGACGGCGTCCACCTGCGGGAGGAGGTCGTCGAGGTCGTCCAGGCCGACGGTCCGGTCGACTACCTCCGACACCTCGTCGGAGCCGGCGTCGGGGCGGCGTCGCACCGCCACCACCTCGGCGCCCAGGGCGGCCAGGGCTGCGGCCAGCCGGCGGCCGATGCCGCCCATGCCGAGCACGGCGACCGTGCTGCCGGCGAGCTGCCGCATCGGCCAGCGGGGCAGCCACTGCCGGTCCGCGCTGGCCTGCCGCAGCACGTCGTGGTCCTTGAGCAGGGCGAGCAGACCGGACAGGGCGAACTCGGTGAGCGGTTCGGCGTGCAGGCCGGCCGCGCTGGTGACCCTGACCCGCGCCAGGTCGTCCGCCGACCACCCGGCGGACAGCAGCTGCTCCCCCGTCCCGGCCGCGGTCCCCTGCACCCAGCGCAGCCCGGGTGCTGTCCGCACCAGCTGCCGCAGGCCGTCCGGACCGTCGCCGGGGATGCCCAGGGCGACGTCGGTCGTGCCCAGCAGCTCGTCCCACCGCTCCTGCTGCGCCCCGGTGCGGCGGAACTCCGGGTCGCCCCGGTGGTCGGCCGGGAAGCGTTGCGGGGCCAGGAGATCGGGCTCGTACCGCACCTCGACCTCGTGGTCGGCCCCCGACGACCCGACGGCCGCGTGGACGGCGGCCGTCGGGTCGTCGGTGAGCGGGACGCAGACCGTGACGCGCAGCGGCGTCACTTGCCCCAGATCTTCCGGTACACGTCGCGGTAGCCGTTGTCCGGGTCCCAGGACGTCGTGCTGCCGACGTTGCTCGAGTCCGTCACGTGCACGGCCGGCACGTAGCCGCTGGCGGCCTGGCTGTTGAACGCGCGGTTGAACTCGTCGACGATCTGCCAGCCCTCCTGGTTGAGCGGCTCGGGCACGGTGGCCGCCTGGTACTGGCCGCTGGCGACGCGCTGGAACGCGGCCTCCGAGCCGTCGCCGGCACCGACGTTGTACGGCGCGCCGTTGCCCTGCTTGCCGGCGGCCCGCAGCGGCGTGGCGGCGTTGTCGAAGTAGAGGTCGTTGATGGCGACCGAGTAGTTCCAGTCGGCGCCGAGCTTGGAGACCAGCGAGGAGAACTCCTGCGGGGTGCGGGTGCCCGCGTCCGGGATCGGGATGTTCTCCTCCTGCAGCAGCTTGACCCCGCTGCAGGTGGCCAGCTCCTGCTCGATCATCTTCGCCTTGCCGGCCGCGAACGGGATGGAGTTGTCGGTGAAGACGACCACGCCCGCCTTCCCGCCGGACTTCGCGATGATGTAGTCGGCGCTGATCTTCGCGACGTCCTCGACCTTGGTCGTGACGTTGCTGAACAGCTTCGGGTTGTCGCTCGGGCCAGGGGTGGCCAGCGCGTGCCAGCCGACGATCGGGATGTTCGCGTCGTTGGCCTGCTTGATCTGGGCGCTCACCGAACCGGGGTCGAAGCCGCCGACGACGATGCCGTCGGGCTTGAGCGCGATGGCCTGGCCCATGGCGGCGGCGATGCCCGACGGGTCGCCCTGCCCGTCGATGACCCGGACGTTCCAGCCGATGGCCTTGCCCGCCTCCTGCACGCCCTTGGCGTTGCCCGCCACACCGGGGTTGGTGAGCGTCTGCGCGACGTACACGATCGTCTTGCCGGCAGCGGCCTTCGGGCCGTCGGTGGGACCGTTCCAGGGAGCCTTCACGTCGGTGGCGGCCTGGACCGCGGCCGAGGCGGAGGCGACGACGTCGGCGCAGGGCGAGGACGCCGAGGCGGCGGGCGAGCCGGACTGGCCGGCGGCCGCGGCGGCGTCTCCGGTGGAGGTGGAGCCGCGCGAGCAGCCCCCGAGCACGGCCACCAGGCCGGCGGCGATGACGACGGCCCGGGCCGGGCGGTCGGCGATCCGAAGCATTCAGTGCTCCTTGGACGAAGTGGGGGCAGGGGTGGGAACGGCCGGAGCGGCCGGGGTGGCCGCGCCGTCGGGGGACGTGGGAGGTACGGGGACCTGCGGCCGGTTGGCCGCGCCGACGACCGCACCGGCCCGCTGGCGGCGGCGGGAGGCGACGCCGGCCACGCCGACGGCGGCCAGCAGCGTGAGTCCGTTGAACAGCGGGGTCACCCAGAACGCGGCGCCGAGCTGCTGCAGGCCGGACAGGCCGATGGCGAGGATCGCGACGGAGACCAGCGTGCCGACGGAGTTCGCCCGGCCGGGCTTGATGGTGGTCGAGCCCAGCAGAGCGCCGACGAACGCCGGCAGCAGGTAGGACTGGCCGGCGCTCGGGTCGCCGATCTGCTGCTGCGCGGCGAGCAGCACGCCGGCGAACGCCGTGACGACCGCCGAGCCGACGAACGCGCCGATGACGACGCGCCGGCGGCGGATGCCGACGAGGTCCGCCGCCCGCGGGTTGGCGCCGACGACGTAGAGGAAGCGGCCCGCCGGCAGGTGCTCGAGGGTGAGCCAGAGCACCGCGCCGATGGCGATGACGTACCAGAAGGTGACGGGCAGGAACAGGAACGAGGAGTTGGTGAGGTCGGTGAAGGCCGGCGGCAGTCCCCCCGGGCCGGGCACGATGCGGCCGCCGCCGGTGATCCAGCCGGTGAGGGCGTAGAGCACGCTGCCGGTGCCGAGGGTGGCGATGAAGGAGTCGATCTGCGCGAACTCCACCAGCGCCCCGTTGACCAGCCCGACGAGCAGCCCGCCGACGAGCACCAGCAGCGCCACCAGCGGCCAGGGCAGGCCGTGCTGCACGAGCAGCGACATCACGACGACGTGCGCGAGGCCGATGCCGTAGCCGATGGACAGGTCGAAGCGGCCGGTGACGATCGGGATCGTCGCCCCCAGGGCGAGGACCGCGGGGATCGACTGGTTGACCAGGATCGAGCGCAGGTTGGTGGCCGTCGGGAAGGTCGACGGCAGCAGCGCCGCGAAAAGCACGAACAGCACGACGGTGAGCACCGGGAGGCCGTAGGCGCCGACGAACGACCCGCCGGCCCTCCGCCGGCCTGGACGTGCGGCGGCCGCCGCGGCGGCGGGTGCGGCGCTCATGCCGCGGCTCCCGAGGAGTAGGACACCAGGGTGGACACGGACATCTCCTCGCGGTCGATCTCGCGGACGATGCGTCCGTCTCGGAACACCAGCGCGCGGTGGCACACCGCCGCCACCTCCTCGACGTCGGTCGACACCAGCAGCACGCCGACGCCGCGCGCGAGCGCCTCGTCGAGCAGGCTGTAGAGCTCGTGCTTCGCGCCGACGTCCACGCCGGCGGTCGGCTCCTCCAGCACCAGCACCTTGACGTCGGTGCTCAGCCAGCGCCCGAGGATGACCTTCTGCTGGTTGCCGCCGGACAGCGACACGACCGGCAGCTCGGGGTCGGCGGGGCGCACGCCGTAGGTGGACACCAGGTCCTCCGCGAGCCGGTGCTCCGGAGCGTGCCGGCGCGGCCGCCACGGCACCGCGCCGCGCAACGACGGGTTGGGCAGGAAGTTCTCCCGCACGGTGAGCTCGAGCCCGAGGCCCTCGTCCGCCCGGTTGCTGGTCACGAACCCGATCCCCGCAGCCACCGCGACC
>JBQCIO010000165.1:0-15969 GCA_051953655.1 Motilibacteraceae bacterium | reverse complement strand
CCCGGCGCACCGACCCGGCCCGGTTCGAGCTGGCCCGCGAGCTGCTCGCCCGCGCCGCGGTGCCGGTGCGCTACCTGCCGGTGCCGGTGCCCGCCGAGCCCGCGACGCCTGCCGGGGCCCGCCGGCGCGGCCGCGGGACGGGCGTCGACGCCGCTCCCGAGCCGCTGGGCGCGGCCGAGGCCGCCGCCCTGCGCACCGTGGAGCGGCTCTGCCCGGACCTGCTGGTGGTCGAGCTCGGCGGGGTGCGCCCCGGCGGCGGCGCGCTGACGCCGGAGGAGGCGTCCGAGGCGCTCGCCACCCCGCGGGCCCGGCTGGTCTCGGCCCTGCTGTCCTGGCTGGCCGTCGACGTCGCCGTGGTGGTGGACGAGGTCGGCGTGGGTGCGCCCGGCTGCGCGGCGGAGCGGGAGCGGCTGGCGCGCGCCCTCGATCTCGCCCTCGACCTGCCGGTGCCGGCGCTGGCCTGAGCGCTCAACTTCCGACGGCCGGCGTCGATCAGAAGGACATGCTCCCTGGGTCCGGCGACGACGTCCGCGTCATCCGTCCCGCGGCGGTGCTGGACGAGCGCGCCGCCCTGCGGGTGATCCGCGAGCTCGAGCGGCTCGACGTCGCGGTGGGCGGGGTGTGGAACGCCTCGTCCTCGCTCTGGCAGCGCTACGACCGGCCGTGGGACGGCGTCGGCGGCGGCCGCGGCTCGGCGGTTCTGGTGGGCAGCATCGCGGTGATGTACGACAGCCCGCACCGCCACGAGATCACCATCTACAAGGTGACCGTCTCCGAGCGCGGCCTGGCCGCCGGCTGGACCGTGGACGCCCTCTGCGACGACGCCCTCACCTGGGCCGGCCTCACCCTGGCCAGCTGCCCCCGCGCCGAGCTGGCCAACCCGCCGCTGCGCGACCCCTTCAAGCCCCAGCCCCTCCCCCGCCCCCTGCATTCGTGAGCAAGCAGAGATGGCGAGCCTGCGGGCTCGCCATCTCTGCTTGATCACGGCCAGGGGGCCCGGGGTCGTTGCCTCAGCGGCCGATCGGCGTCATGTCCGGGTAGCGGTCGCCGGCCGGCTCGGGCAGGGCCTCCGCGATGCGGGCGAGGTCGTCGGCGGTGAGCTCGACGTCGGCGGCGGCCGCGTTCTGCTCCAGGTAGGTGCGCCGCTTGGTGCCCGGGATCGGGACGATGTCCTCGCCCTGGGCCATGACCCAGGCCAGGGCCAGCTGGCCCGGCGTGCAGCCCTTCTCCTGGGCGATCTGCTCGACCAGCTCGACGATCTTCAGGTTCGCCTCGAGGTTGCCCTCGGCGAAGCGGGGGTTGTTGCGCCGGAAGTCGTCGGCGGGCAGGTCGGCCAGCGAGCGGATCTGGCCGGTGAGGAAGCCGCGGCCCAGCGGGCTGTAGGCGACCAGGGCGATGCCGAGCTCGCGCAGCGTGGGCTGCACCTCGGCCTCGAGGTCGCGGGTCCACAGCGAGTACTCCGTCTGCACCGCGGTGATCGGGTGCACGGCGTGCGCCCGGCGGATGGTGGCGGGACCGGCCTCGGACAGGCCGAGGAAGCGCACCTTGCCCGCCTGCACCTGCTCGGCCATCGCGCCGACGGTGTCCTCGATCGGAGTGTTCGGGTCCACCCGGTGCTGGTACCAGAGGTCGATGACGTCGACGCCGAGCCGGCGCAGCGAGTCGTCGACGCACTTGCGGACGTAGTCCGGGCTGCCGTCGATGCCGAGCCGCTCGCCGTTCGGCCCGCGCTTGTTGCCGAACTTGGTGGCCAGCTGCACCTCGTCGCGACGGTCCTTGATCGCCTTCCCGACCAGCTCCTCGTTCACGAACGGCCCGTACATGTCCGCGGTGTCGAGGAACGTGACGCCGAGGTCGAGCGCGCGGTGGATGGTGGCCACCGACTCCGTGTCGTCGCCGGCGCCGTAGAACTCGCTCATGCCCATGCAGCCCAGACCCTGCGCCGAGACCTCCAGCGCCGCGTCGCCCGAACCGAGAACTCGCCTGCCCACTGCCATCTAGTGCTTCCCTTCGACCTGCTGCCGGTAGGTGTCGACCTTGGCCTCGATGACCTCGAGGTCCTTGCGGACGCGGTCCAGCTGCTCGCGCACGGCGTCGCGGTGCGCCTCGAGCAGCGCCAGCCGCTCGGCCGCCGTGCCGTCGCCGGCCGCCACCAGGTCGACGTACCTCCGCACGGAGCGGATAGGCATGCCGGTGCTGCGCAACCGGGTCAGGAACAGCACGCGGGCCACGTCGCCCTCGCTGTAGCGCCGCCGCCCGGCGCCGTCGCGCGGCACCGGGGCGAGCAGCCCCGCCCTCTCGTAGTACCGCAGCGTGTGGGCGCTCACGCCCGTCCGGGCGGCCACCTGCGCGATCTCGGACCCGCTGTCCACATCCGGAACGCTCCCACTTCGAGCGCGCTCGAAGTCAAGCGGGGTCAGTCCTCGCGGTGGGCGAGGTCCGGGCCGAAGGCCGGCAGGCAGACCGCGACGTACTCCGCCCCGTCCGGCCCGACCGCGTAGCGCACCCGCTCCCCCGCCCTGGTCAGCACGGCCTGGCCGGCCCCGACCTCGAGCCGGCCGCCGTCGTGCTCGACGACGACCGAGCCGGCCAGCACCACGGTCACCTCGTCGAACTCCGGCGTCTGCGCCGGCTCCTCCCACCCGGCCGGGGCCTTCATGTGCGCCACCGAGACCGACGACGTCCCGGTGGCCACCCGCCCCACGTACTCGTCGATCTGCTTGCCACCGGGGACGGGGATGCGCGTGGGCGCGCTGATCAGCTCGGGCACGTGTCGAACCCTACGACGCCCCGACCCCCCGGCATCCCCTCGTGATCATGCAATCGGCGTGATCATGCAATCGCGGTGATCTCCACAAGACCGAACGGATGCATGATCACGAGAAGTGCATGATCACCAACGGTGTCAGCCGGTGATGCGGTCCAGGACGAGCGGCCGCAGGGGCGGGGCGACGGTGTCCGACGCGGCGATCTCGACGGCGCCCTCCAGGGCGGCGAGCGCGCGGGGGAAGCGGGCCGGCTCGTCGGTGTGCAGGGTGAGCAGCGGGTCACCGGCCTGCACCGCGTCGCCGGGCCGCGCGTGCCACTCGACGCCCGCGCCGGCCTGCACCGGGTCCTCCTTGCGGGCGCGGCCGGCGCCGAGCCGCCAGGCGGCCACGCCGACGGCGTAGGCGTCCAGCTTGGAGAGCACGCCCGAGGCCGGGGCCGGCACCACGTGCGTCTCCCGGGCGCGCGGCAGCTGCGCCGACGGGTCGCCGCCCTGCGCGGCGATCATCCGACGCCACGCGTCCATGGCCGAGCCGTCGGCCAGCCGGTCGGCCGGGTCCACGCCGTCGAGCCCGGCGGCGTGGAGCATCTCGCGGGCCAGGGCCAGGGTGAGCTCGACGACGTCGGCCGGCCCGCCGCCGGCGAGCACCTCGACCGACTCGCGCACCTCCAGCGCGTTGCCGGCGGTGAGCCCCAGCGGCACGTCCATCTCGGTCAGCAGCGCCACCGTGCGCACGCCCGCATCGGTGCCGAGCTCGACCATGGTCCGCGCCAGCTCTCGGGCGGACTCGACGTCCTTCATGAACGCGCCCGAGCCGACCTTGACGTCGAGCACCAGCGCGCCGGTGCCCTCGGCGATCTTCTTGCTCATGATCGAGCTGGCGATGAGCGGGATCGCCTCCACCGTGCCGGTGACGTCGCGCAGCGCGTAGAGCTTCTTGTCCGCCGGCGCCAGCCCCTCGCTGGCGGCGCACACCACGGCGCCGACGTCGCGCAGCTGCGCGAGCATCTCGTCGTTGCTCAGCGACGCCCGCCAGCCCGGGATCGACTCGAGCTTGTCCAGCGTGCCGCCGGTGTGGCCCAGACCCCGCCCGGACAGCTGCGGCACGGCGGCACCGCAGGCGGCGACCAGCGGCGCCAGCGGCAGGGTGATCTTGTCGCCCACCCCGCCGGTGGAGTGCTTGTCCGCCGTGGGCCGGTCCAGCGAGGAGAAGTCCATCCGCTCGCCGGAGCGGATCATGGCCGTCGTCCAGCGGGAGATCTCGCGCCGGTTCATGCCGTTCAGCAGGACCGCCATGGCCAGCGCGGACATCTGCTCGTCGGCGACGGCGCCGCGGGTGTAGGCGTCGATGACCCAGTCGATC
This sequence comes from Motilibacteraceae bacterium, assembly GCA_051953655.1. Classification (GTDB taxonomy): domain Bacteria; phylum Actinomycetota; class Actinomycetes; order Motilibacterales; family Motilibacteraceae; genus JBQCHF01. The sequence continues at coordinate 11,839 of JBQCIO010000165.1, read as the reverse complement.
TGCGGGTCGGTCAGCTCGTGCCGGTCGCGCTTGGCGCGGATGACGTCGACGGCGTCGAACGACTCACCGCTCTCCGATGGCCCGTCGGACATGCCAGCCTCGCTCACGCGCGCTCCACCAGGTCGTGGCCGCCGAACGCGTCCGGCAGCACCTCGCTCATCGGCCGCACCCCGCGGACGGTCTCCAGCAGCATGTCCGGCCCGCCGTGCTCCCACAGCAGCTGCCGGCAGCGCCCGCACGGCATGAGCGGTGCGCCGTGCTGGTCCACGCACGCCACCGCCACCAGGCGGCCGCCGCCGGAGCTGTGCAGCGCGCTGACCATCCCGCACTCCGCGCACAGCGCGACGCCGTAGGCGGCGTTCTCCACGTTGCAGCCGACGACCACCCGGCCGTCGTCAACCAGCCCGGCCGCGCCGACCTTGAACCGGCTGTAGGGGGCGTAGGCGTGCGTCATGGCCTCGGTGGCGGCCGCGCGCAGCGACGGCCAGTCGACCTCCGACGGGTTGTCGTGGCGGCCGTCGGAGGTGGTGGAGGTGGTCACTACTTCGCCGTCCCCTTGCGATAGGGCAACCCGTCCGCCGCCGGCATGCGCAGCCGCTGGCTGAAGGCCGCCAGCACGATGAGTGTGGTGACGTAGGGCGTCGCGCTGGTGAACTGCTGCGGCACCGTGTCGGTGGTCAGGTAGACGACCAGCACCACGGCCGCGAGCACGAGCGAGATGGCGCCGGTGAGGCGCTTGCCGCGCACCAGCAGCCAGACCGCGTAGAGCGCGAGGGCGATCGCCAGGGCCAGCAGCAGCGCGTGCACGGACGTCTCGCCCTGGCGCAGCTGCAGCGCGTCGGTGTAGCCGAACAGGCCCGCGCCGGCGGCCAGGCCGCCCGGCCGCCAGTTGCCGAAGATCATGGCTGCCAGGCCGATGAAGCCGCGGCCACCGGTCTGGTCCTCGCGGTAGTAGTTGGACGCGACCAGCGAGAGGAACGCACCGCCCAGCCCGGCGAACGCGCCGGAGGCGACGACGGCGGCGTACTTGTAGCGGTAGACGTTCACGCCCAGGGACTCGGCGGCGTAGGGGTTCTCACCGCACGAGCGCAGCCGCAGGCCGAAGGACGTCCGCCACAGCACGAAGAAGCTGAACGGCACCAGCAGGATCGCGATCACCGTCACCCACGACACGTTGGTCGTGACCCCGCCGAGCACGCCGGCGACGTCGCTGACCAGGAACCAGTGCTTCTGGGCCAGGTCGTTCAGGCCGCTGGACAGCCCCGGCACGGTGAAGGTGGGCGGCTGCTCGACCTGCGGGCTCTGGGTGACGCCACCGCCCTCGACGCCGGTGTAGAGCAGCGCGGACAGGAAGCGGGCGATGCCGGCGCCGAGCAGGTTGATGGCGACGCCGCTGACGATGTGGTCGACGCCGAAGGTGACGGTGGCGACCGCGTGCAGCAGCCCGCCGAGCGCACCGCCCACGATGCCGAACAGCACGCCGGCCCACGGACCGAAGTGGAAGGCGCCGTAGGCACCGGCCCACGTGCCCAGGATGAGCATGCCCTCGAGGCCGATGTTGACCACGCCGGAGCGCTCGGCCCACAGGCCGCCCAGGCCGGCCAGCAGGATCGGCACGGTGAGCCGCAGCGCCGCGCTCATGCTGCCGACGCTGGTGAGGTCCTGGGCGCCGGTGACGGTGCGGGTGATCGCCAGCACCAGCAGCACCAGCAGCACCAGGCCGAGGATCGCCACCACGCGCACGGCGGGCGAGCCGCCCCACCCGTCGCGGCTCCCCTTGCGACCACGGCGCAGCAGGGCGTCGTTGCGGGTCATCTCTTCAGCGGACGTGCTCACAGCGCCACCCCCGTCCCGGCCGGCGCCGGTTCGCCGGAGGCGCCGTCGGCACCGCCGAGCTCCTCGCCCACCTTGGCCTGCTCACGGGCCACGCTGATCCGCCGCACGACCTCGTAGGCCACGACGACGGCGAGCACGATGGTGCCCTGCATGATCGTCACGATCTCCTTGGGGACACCGGACAGGTCCAGGATCTGCGAGGACTGGTCCAGGAACGACCACAGCAGCGCGGCGAACGCGATGCCGACCGGGTTGTTGCGGCCCAGCAGCGCGATGGCGATGCCGGTGAAGCCGAGCCCCGCGGGGAAGTCGAGGCTGTAGGTGTAGGACGCGCCGAGCAGCTGCGGCATGCCCACCAGGCCGGCCACGCCGCCGGAGATGAGCATGGCGAACAGCACCATCCGCTTGACGTCGACGCCGCTGGCCACGGCGGCCGGCTCGCTGCGGCCGGTGGAGCGCAGGTCGAAGCCGAAGCGGGTGCGCTCGAGCAGGAACCAGTAGCCGAGGCCCACGAGCACGACCAGCACGACCAGCCCGTAGACCTTGCCGTGGCCGGTGTCGAACCCGGGGACCCGCCCGCTGCCGGGGATCTGCGGCGTGGCCACGTTGTTGCCCTGCAGCTTGGCGAACACCTGCGGGGTGAGCATCCAGGCGACCAGCGAGGTGGCGATGAAGTTGAGCATGATCGTCGCGATGACCTCGCTGACGCCGCGGGTGACCCGCAGCAGGCCGGCCACCCCGGCCCAGGCCGCGCCCACGAGCACCGCCACCAGCAGGATCACCAGCACGTGCAGAACCGACGGCAGGTGGATGGCCGCGCCGACGACGGCGGCCACCATGGCGGCCAGCTGGTACTGGCCGTCGACGCCGATGTTGAAGAGGTTCATCCGGAAGCCGACCGCCACCGCGACGGCGGCGATGTAGTACGGGCAGGCCCGGTTGAGGATCGCGACCAGCTGAGGCGGCTTGCTGCCGTAGCTGACCATGTCCTGGAACGTCTGCAGCGGCGGGTGGCCGGCGATGAGCAGCACGATCGAGGACAGCACCAGCGCGAACACCAGCGCCAGGACGGGCGCGGCCAGCGCGAGCCCGAACCTCGAGTTGGACCGCGAGCCCGACCGGCGGGGATTCACCAGGTTGGCGAACCAGTTCATGCGGCACCTCCGGCGCCGGTCATGGCGGAGCCGAGCTCCTCGGGGGTGACGGTGGCCGGGTCGGCGTCGGCCACGATCCGCCCGCGCAGCACCACCTTGAGCGTGTCGGACAGCCCGATGAGCTCGTCGAGGTCGGCGCTCACCAGCAGCACCGCCAGCCCCTCGGCGCGGGCGCGGCGCAGGTGGTCCCAGATGGCCGCCTGCGCGCCGACGTCGACGCCGCGGGTCGGGTGCGCCGCGAGCAGCAGCACCGGGTCGCCGCTCATCTCCCGGCCCACGATGAGCTTCTGCTGGTTGCCGCCGGAAAGTGCCGAGGCGGTGACGTCGATGCCGGGGGTGCGGACGTCGTAGTCGCGCACGATCCGCTCGGTGTCGCGCCGTGCCCCGGCGCGGTCCACCAGCCCGCCGCGCACGTTGGGCGCCTTGGTCTGGTGGCCCAGGATCCGGTTCTCCCACAGGGGCGCCTCGAGCAGCAGCCCCTGGCGGATCCGGTCCTCCGGGATGAACGCCATGCCCGCCTCGCGGCGGTGCCGCGTGCTCAGCGAGCTGACGTCGTCGTCGCCGAGCAGCACGCGGCCCTCGGCGTGCCGGATGCCCATGATGGCGTCGACCAGCTCGGCCTGGCCGTTGCCCTCGACGCCGGCGATGCCGAGCACCTCTCCGGCGTGGATGGTGAAGCTGACGTCGTCGACCACCGGACGGCCCTCGCGGTCGCGCACGGTGAGGTTCTGCACCCGCAGCACCGGCCGGTCGGTGACGGTGCTCTCGCGGGTCTCGGCGCTGGGCAGCTCGCTGCCGACCATCAGCTCGGCCAGCTGGCGGGCGGTGACCTGCTTGGGGTCGACCGAGGCGACCGTGGTGCCGCGGCGGATCACGGTGATGTCGTCGGCGACCTTGAGGACCTCGTCGAGCTTGTGGGAGATGAACACCACGGTGAGGCCCTCGGCCTTGAGCTCGCGCAGGGCCTCGAACAGCTCGTCGACCTCCTGCGGCACGAGGACCGCGGTGGGCTCGTCGAGGATGAGGGTGCGGGCCCCGCGGTAGAGCACCTTGAGGATCTCGACCCGCTGGCGCTGGCCGACGCCGAGGTCCTCGACCAGCGGGTCGGGGTCGACGTCGAGGCCGTAGCGCTCGGAGATCTCACGGATCCTGCGCCGGGCCGCGCCGAGGTCGAGGCGCAGACCGGCGCGCGGCTCGTCGCCCAGGACCACGTTCTCCAGCACGGTGAAGTTGTCCGCCAGCTTGAAGTGCTGGTGCACCATGCCGATCCCGGCGCGGATCGCGTCGGCCGGCGAGGAGAACCGCACCGCCGTGCCGTCGACCTCGATGGTCCCCTCGTCCGGCTGCTGCATGCCGTAGAGGATCTTCATCAGCGTCGACTTGCCGGCGCCGTTCTCGCCGACGATCGCGTGCACGGTGCCTCGGCGCACCGACAGCGTGATGTCTCGGTTGGCCACCACACCGGGGAACCGCTTGGTGATGCCGGTGAGCGCGACGGCCGGCGGCGCGGAGGCCACCGCCGTGCCCGCGCCGTTGCGGACCGGCTGCTCGGACATGCCTCTCCTGTGGTCAGTGGAGGTCTGGTCGTGCAGGTCTGGTTGTGCACACAGGCCGATGGGCCCGGTCGCACGCTACCGCGCGGCCGGGCCCACCGACGTCGAGCTTGCCGTCGAGCTGTGCAGCCCGGCTCAGGAAGCCGGGGTCGTCGGCACGGTGATCTTGCCGTCGATGATCTGCTGCTTGTAGGCCTCGAGCTTGTCCTTGATGTCGTCGACCTTGCCGCCGGACGTCGCGTAGCCGACGCCGTCGCGCTTGAGGTCGAAGGTCTGCACGCCGGTGAGGACGTTGCCGTCGGTGTAGGACTTGATGAAGTCGTAGACCGCGACGTCGACGCGCTTGAGCATCGAGGTCATGATCACCGGCTGCAGGTCCGGCGAGGCGCTCTGGTACTGGTCGCTGTCCGTGCCGATGGCCAGGGTGTTCTTGGCCTTGGCCGACTGGAAGACACCGGTGCCCGAGCCACCGGCGGCGGCGAAGACGATGTCCGCGCCGGCGTCGTACATGCCGTTGGCGGTCTCGGTGCCGGCGGCCGGGTCGTTGAAGCCCGAGCAGGTCGGCGGGTTGGACAGGTACTTGACCTGGACCTTGATGCTCGGGTCGACCGCGTGGACGCCCGCGACGTAGCCGGCCTCGAACTTCTGCAGCAGCGGCACCAGGCAGCCGCCGATGTAGCCGACGTTCTTGGTCTTGGTCTTGAGCGCGGCCGCGGCGCCGACGAGGAACGAGCCCTCGTTCTCGGCGAACACCAGGTTGGTGATGTTCGCGCCCTCGGTGGCGTCGTCGACGATCGCGAACTTGGTGTCCGGGAAGTCGGCGGCGACCTTCTTCAGCGCGCCGGCGTAGGCGAAGCCGATGGCGATGACCGGGTTGTAGCCGCCCTGGGCCAGCAGGCGCAGGCGCGACTCCTTGTCCGCGTCGGTCTCGCCCTTCTGGGCCGAGAGCTCCTTGGTGTCGACGCCGAGCTCGTTCTTGGCCTTGTCCAGGCCGGCGGCGGCGGCGTCGTTGAACGACTTGTCGCCGCGCCCGCCGATGTCGTAGGCCAGACCGACCTTGACGTCGGACTTGGTGCTGCTGCTCGCGCTGCTGCCCGGGGTGGCGTTGGTGGTGCCACCGCCTCCGCTGCCGCCGCTGCTGCTGCTTCCGCAGCCGGTGAGCACGACGGCTGCTGCCACGGTGGCGGCAGCCAGTTGGATGAGCCGACGCAAGGGCCCTCTCCCTTCGACGTCCGCACCCGTACGGTGCGGGGGACCGCCGGGGAGCCTACGTGAGCGTGCGCTGTGCTCACGTCCACTCGGCCCGGCCGGTCCCGCTTCGTTATCCGACCGCAAGGGAAGGCGTCCGTCTGCAGGAGCATCGACACTTTCGTCCGGCCGGAGTTGGCAGGTCCCGCCGAGAGAGGGCCCGGGGCCCGGCGCGGGCGCGAGCTCAGAGGTCGACGTAGACGTCGAAGCCGCCGGTCTCGACGAAGCCGAGCCGGGTGTAGACGGCCGCCGCCGCGTCGGTGTCGGGGTTGAGGTGGGCCAGCTCCGCCCCGGCGGCGAAGGCGGTGGCGAGCAGCTGCGAGGTGAGGGCGGAGGCCACCCCGCGGCGGCGGGCCGCCGGGAGCACCCCGACCCCGGTGACGTAGACGGCCTCGCCGGCCCGGCCCCCGGTGCGGGTGGCGGTGGCGACGCCCACCGGGCGGCCGCCGAGGGCGGCGAGCAGGGTGCGGCAGGGCCCGCCTGGCCCCTGGGCGAGCATGGGCGCGAGCCAGCGCCGGGTGGGTTCGGCCGGCCCGTCGAAGGCGGCGGCGTCGACGTCGGCGGCGAGGTCGAGGTCGTCCGGGCCGGCCTCGCGCAGCTCCAGCCCGACGACGTCGGCCGCGGCGACGAAGTCCTCGGCCAGCAGCCCCATGCAGCGCTTGGCGAACAGGTGCCGCCCGGCCGTCCAGGGCAGGCCGGCCGGCACGCGCACGCCCCAGGGGACGTCGCCGTGCTCGCGGTAGAAGGCCCGCACGGCCTCGAGGTCGACGGCCGACGGGTCGGTGACGTCGCCGTTGTTCCACTGCGGCTCGGCCACGCCGGAGGCCATCAGCCGGATGCCGGGCAGCTCGGCGTACCCGCCCCCGACGTCCTCCCGCAGCCGCCCCTGCACCTCCCACGCGTCGCCGTGGGCGGTGCGGACCCGCTCGGTGAGGTCGTGGGGTGCGGTCATGGGGGTGGAGTGTGGCCTCAGGGGCGGCCCGAATTGGGTGAAGGTGCCCTTCATACGAACCTATTGGCAGAAGGGCACCTTCACCCAACCCAGATGAAATCACCGACCACGGAGGCAGCCGACGGCAGCCGTCGCGTCACGAAGCCAGGGCGCACATGGCCCGGGCGGATGCGGCCAAGGCCCCCCTCACTCCCCCCGCCCCGTCACCCCCGGGGAAGCGAGCAGCGCAGCGGCTGCGAGCAGGCGCACCCCGGCGGGGATGGCGCGCTCGTCGACGTCGAAGCCGCCCTGGTGCAGGTCGCGGCGGCCCTCGTGGCCGGGCTCGGCGGTGCCCAGGCGGGCCAGGGCGCCGGGCCTGGCCCGCAGGTACCAGGCGAAGTCCTCGCCGCCCATGCTCTGCGGGGTGCCGCCGACCGCCGACGGGCCGAGGGTGGCCCGGCCGGCGCGCTCGAGCAGCGCCGCGGCGGCGGGGTCGTTGACCACCGGCGGGACGCCGCGGGAGTGGTCGATCTCGCAGCGCAGGCCGTAGGGCGCCACCAGCGCCGGGACGAGCTCCTGCACCAGCTGCGGGGCGCGCTCCCAGACGTCGGGGTCCAGGCAGCGCAGGGTGCCGGCCAGCGTGCCGCCGTCGGGGATGGCGTTGGCGGCCCTGCCGGCCTGGATCGCGCCCCACACCACCGACAGGCCGGCGCGGGCGTCGACCCGGCGGGAGAGCACGGCCGGCAGCCCGGTGGCCACGGTGGCCAGGCCCTGCACGAGGTCGCCGGTCAGGTGCGGGCGGGCGGTGTGGCCGCCCGGGCCGGTGAGCTGGATCCGCAACATGTCGGCCGCGGCCGTGATCGGCCCGCTGCGCACGCCGATCGTGCCGGCGGCGATGGACGGGTCGCAGTGCACGGCGAGGATGCGGCCGACGCCCTCCAGCCCCTCGGCGGCGAGGACGTCGAGCGCGCCGCCGGGCATCACCTCCTCGGCCGGCTGGAAGACCAGCCGGACCGGGATGGTGAGCCGGCCGGCGCGCGCCAGCTCGGCCAGGACCAGCCCGGCGCCCAGCACGACCGTGGTGTGGACGTCGTGGCCGCAGGCGTGACTGACCCCGGGGACGGTGGAGGCGTAGGGCGCGCCGGTGATCTCCTGGATCGGCAGGGCGTCGAGGTCGGCACGCAGCGCGAGGGCCGGCGCGCCCGGCCTGCCGCTGCCCGGGATGTCCACCAGCAGGCCGGTGCCGCCGGGCAGCGGGCGGGGCTGGAGACCCGCGGCGGTCAGCCGGTCGGCCACCACCCGGGTGGTGCGGTCCTCGTGCCTGGACAGCTCGGGATGGGCGTGCAGGTCGCGGCGGAACGCGACGAGCTCCTCGCGCAGCCGCCCGACCAGCGGGTCGAGCAGGGCGGCCACGGCGGCCTCGCCGAGGGGCCCGGGGGGCGGCGACGTCGGGGGCGGCGCGGGCGGCGTCGGGGTGGAGGCGGGCGGCGTCGTCGGTGGAGCGGCGGGCCCGTCGGGGGGCTGCGGGAGGGCGACCATCGTGCTGGCGACGCTACCCCTTGACGCGCGGCGGTCACCGGCTCGGCCCGACCGGCTGCAGCGGGGTCAGGCCCTGGGTGCGGGACGGGCCGCGGGGGTGGGGGTCGTGGGCCGCGTGGTTCCGCTGGAAGGAGCGAAGGTGGCCACGACGCCGGACGACGTGGGGCCCGCGGTGGGTGGTGGGGCTCAGGCGGCGCCGGGCTCGCGCCCGGGGCGGTCCTCGCGCGGGCGCTCCTCGCGCTGCGGCGGGGCGGGCCGGCGCGGCCGGCCGGGCTCCACGCCGGTGGACCAGTCGGTGGTCAGCTGGCGGGCGTGGTGGAAGCGCTCGGTCTCGTCGGTGCGGTCGTTGCGCAGCACCGCGCGGGCGAGCAGCACGATCACGGCGAGGGCGACGACAGCGAGGACGACGTAGAGCAGCACGAGGGGGCCTTCCGAGGCGGAGCGAAAGGCTCATGCGATCACACGGCGGGCGAGTCGGGCAAACCACCCAGTCGCCCCCATCGGGCGTCCACTCCCCGCCGCAGTTCCATGCTTACCGCGACAGTTCTGTCGCGGTAAGCATGGATCGATCACGCCCGCGTGATCGTTCGGGCCGGACCCCGCGCGTCAGAACGTGTCCGCCGGGACGTAGACGCCCCAGACCTCGCGCAGGGCGTTGCTGACCTCGCCGACGGTGGCGCGGGCGCGCAGCGCCTCCTTCATCGGGACCAGGACGTTGTCCGTGCCGGCGGCCGCCTCGCGCAGCGCGGTGAGGTGCTTGGTCACCGCGTCGTCGTCCCGCTCGGCGCGCAGGGTGGCGAGCCGCGCAGCCTGCTCGGCCTCGATGGCCGGGTCGACCCGCAGCGGCTCGTAGGGCTCCTCCTCGGCCACCGTGAACCGGTTGACGCCGACGACGGTGCGCTCGCCGGCGTCGATCTGCTGGGCGATCCGGTAGGCCGAGCGCTCGATCTCGGACTTCTGGAAGCCCTGCTCGATGGCGGCGACCGCGCCGCCGCGCTCCTCCACCTGCCCCATCAGCCCGCGGATCGACTCCTCCAGCGCGTCGGTCATCGACTCGACGACGTAGGAGCCGGCGAACGGGTCGACGGTCGCGGTCACGTCGGTCTCGTAGGCCAGCACCTGCTGGGTGCGCAGCGCCAGGCGCGCGGCCTTCTCGGTCGGCAGGGCGATGGCCTCGTCGTAGGAGTTGGTGTGCAGCGACTGGGTGCCGCCGAGCACCGCGCCGAGCGCCTGCACCGCCACCCGCACCAGGTTCACCTCGGGCTGCTGCGCGGTGAGCTGCACGCCCGCGGTCTGGGTGTGGAAGCGGAGCATCAGCGACTTGGGGTTCTTGGCGCCGAACTCGTCCCGCATCACCTGCGCCCAGATCCGCCGGGCGGCGCGGAACTTGGCCACCTCCTCCAGCAGCGTGGTGCGTGCCACGAAGAAGAAGGCCAGCCGCGGGGCGAACTCGTCGACGTCCTGCCCGCTGGCCACCGCCGCGCGCACGTACTCGATGCCGTCGGCCAGGGTGAAGGCGATCTCCTGCGCGGGCGTGGCACCGGCCTCGGCCATGTGGTAGCCGGAGATGGAGATCGTGTTCCAGCGCGGCAGCTCGCTGCGGCAGTAGCGGAAGATGTCGGTGATGAGCCGCAGGGACTCCTTGGGGGGGTAGATGTAGGTCCCGCGGGCGATGTACTCCTTGAGCACGTCGTTCTGGATCGTCCCGGTGAGCGTGGCCGGGTCGACCCCCTGCTCCTCGGCCACCAGCTGGTAGAGCAGCAGGAGCACGGCGGCCGGGGCGTTGATGGTCATCGACGTCGACACCTGGTCCAGCGGGATGCCGTCGAAGAGCACCCGCATGTCGTCGATCGAGTCGATGGCCACGCCGACCTTGCCGACCTCGCCGTGGGCGATGGGGTCGTCGGAGTCGTAGCCCATCTGCGTGGGCAGGTCGAAGGCCACCGACAGGCCGGTCTGGCCGGCGTCGAGCAGCTGGTGGTAGCGCTTGTTCGACTCCACCGCCGTGCCGAAGCCGGCGTACTGCCGCATGGTCCAGGGCCGGCCGGTGTACATGGAGGCGTAGACGCCGCGGGTGTAGGGGAACTCGCCCGGCACGCCCAGCCGCGGCGCGGGGTCCCACCCCGCCAGCGCGTCGGGGCCGTAGACCGGCTCGATGGGCAGGCCCGACTCGGTCTCTCGCGCCATCTGGCGTCCCTCCAGCGTCCTCGCAGGTGCGGCTGAGGGTACGCAGGGGGCCGGGCGGCGGCGAGGGCCGGGCGTCCCGGTCCGCGGCGGCAGCCCGACCGCACGGTTGCAGGGTGCGATGGCTCACACCCGCGGCCCCACGGCGTGTGGGGCGATTCGCCCCTCGTTAGCATGGCGGCTGGGCCGGCCATGGTGACCGGCCCGGCCCGACCGACAGCGACGTCCCGGTCCCCCGGCGCCCAGCGCGCCCCGGCGCTACCGGAGCTGCCGACCGGGTCCTGGCCCGCTCGATGGGAAGGCTCCTCCGTGCCGGCAGGAACGCTGTACCGCGGCCGAGAAGGCATGTGGTCCTGGGTGGCGCACCGCGTCACCGGCGTGCTCGTGTTCTTCTTCCTCTTCGCCCACGTCATGGACACGGCGCTGGTGCGGGTGGACCCCGACGCCTACAACCGGGTCATCGCCACCTACAAGAACCCGATCGTCAACCTCCTCGAGGTCGGCCTGGTCGGCGCGGTCCTGTTCCACGCGTTCAACGGCCTGCGGCTCATCGCGATCGACTTCTGGGAGAAGGGCCCGCGCTACCAGCGGCAGATGCTGTGGGGCGTGGTCACGGTGTGGGTCGTCCTGATGGTCGGCTTCCTCTACCCGATGACCCAGCACACGATCAACACCCTGTTCGGGAAGGCGTGAGATGGCCACCACCTCGGTCCCGGCCGGCGACCTCGCCGCCCCGCGCTCGCCGCGCACCCGCCCGCACTCGCGGGCCGGTCGCACCAACTTCGAGCTCTACAGCTGGCTCTTCATGCGGCTGTCGGGCCTGCTCCTCGTGGTGCTCGTCCTCGGGCACCTGTTCATCATGATGGTGCTCGACGGCGGCGTCTCGAAGATCAACTTCGGCTTCGTGGCCGGCCGCTGGGCCAGCCCGTTCTGGCAGGTGTGGGACCTGCTGCAGCTCTGGCTCGCCGAGCTGCACGGCGTCAACGGCCTGCGCACCGTCATCAACGACTACGCCGAGCGCGACCAGACCCGCTTCTGGCTCAAGATGCTGCTCTACGCCTCGGCGCTGCTGGTGCTGTTCCTCGGCACCCTGACCATCTTCACCTTCGACCCGAGCATCGGGGGCTGAGGCCATGCAGACGCACAGGTACGACGTCGTCATCGTTGGAGCCGGCGGGGCCGGCATGCGGGCGGCGCTGGAGTCCTCCGACCGCAGCCGCACCGCGGTCCTCACCAAGCTCTACCCCACCCGCTCCCACACCGGCGCGGCCCAGGGCGGCATGTGCGCCGCCCTCGCCAACGTCGAGGAGGACAACTGGGAGTGGCACACCTTCGACACCGTCAAGGGCGGCGACTACCTCGTCGACCAGGACGCGGCCGAGGTGATGTGCAAG
>JBQCIO010000164.1:0-8239 GCA_051953655.1 Motilibacteraceae bacterium | reverse complement strand
CAGTGCGGCGATCTTCCGAATGGACAAATCCGCCGCCCGACCCAGCGCGATCTCCTCACGCTCAGCCAGACTCAACCGTGCAGCCACAACACCCACCTCCAGAGCACAGGGTGTTGCATCCACCGCTAGAGGCCGCCGATCGCTTCACCATCTCTGCATGATCACGGCGCGAAGGGGTCGGGGTCGGGCTCGCGGGTGACGTCGGCGCCCAGCCCCTGCAGGTCCTCGACGAACCCGGCGTAGCCGCGGTCGACGTGGTGCACCTGGCTCACCGTGGTCACCCCCTCGGCCACCAGCCCGGCCAGCACCAGCCCGGCGCCGGCCCGCACGTCACTGGCCTCCACCGGCGCCCCGGAGAGCCGCTCACGGCCGCGCACCAGGGCGTGGTGGCCGTCGGTGCGCACGTCCGCGCCCAGGCGGGTCAGCTCGTTGACGAAGCGGAAGCGGGCCTCGAAGAGGTTCTCGGTCACCATCGCGGCGCCCTCGGCCACCGCGTTGAGGGCGATGAACTGCGGCTGCAGGTCGGTCGGGAAGCCCGGGTAGGGCAGCGTGACGACGTCGACGGCGCGCGGCCGGCGGTCCATCGCCACCCGGAAGCCGTCGTCGAGCACGTCCACCCGCGCCCCCGCGGTGGCCAGCTTGTCCAGGGCGATCTCCAGGTGCGCCGCCCGCGCGCCGCGCACCACGACGTCGCCACGGGTCATCACCGCGCCGACCGCCCAGGTGCCGGCCACCACTCGGTCCGGCACCACGGTGTGCTCGACCGGGCGCAGCTCGTCGACCCCGGTGATCTCCAGCATCGAGCTCCCGACCCCGTCGATCCGCGCACCCATCTGCACCAGCAGCTCGCAGACGTCGACGATCTCCGGCTCGCGGGCGGCGTTGTCGATGACCGTGGTGCCGTGGGCCAGGACGGCGGCCATGAGCAGGTTCTCGGTGGCGCCGACGCTGGGGAAGTCGAGCCAGATGGTGGCGCCGGTGAGGCCGCGCGGGGCGCGGGCCACCAGGAAGCCGTGCTCGTTGCTCACCTCGGCGCCCAGGCGCTCCAGGCCCGCCACGTGCAGGTCGAGCCCGCGCGAGCCGATGTTGTCCCCGCCCGGCAGCGCGACGTCGGCCTCCCCCACCCGGGCCACCAGCGGGCCGAGCACGTTGATGGAGGCGCGCATCCGGCGCACCAGGTCGTAGTCGGCCTGGTGGCCGGGCTTGACCGGCACGTCGATCGCCACGCACCCCTCGTCCGGGCGGTGGTCCACCTCGCAGCCGAGCCGGCGCAGCAGCTCGGCCATGATCTCGACGTCGAGGATCCGGGGGACGTCGCGCAGCACGGTGCGGCCGGGGGCCAGCAGGGCCGCGGCCATGAGCTTGAGCACGCTGTTCTTGGCGCCGCTGACCCGCACCTCGCCGGCCAGGCGCGCGCCGCCGACCACCCGGAACCTGTCCACCGGAGAACCCTACGGGTGGTGGTCCCCCGCATCGCCTAGGGTCGGGGCCGTGGTCAACCTCACCCGCATCTACACCCGGACCGGCGACGAGGGCACGACGGCCCTGGGCCGCGGTCGCACCCAGAAGACCGACCTGCGCCTGGCCGCCTACGCCGACGTCGACGAGGCCAACTCCCAGATCGGGGTGGCGCTGGCCCTCGGCGACCTCGAGGACGAGCTCCGCGCGGTGCTCGGCCGGGTGCAGAACGACCTGTTCGACGTCGGGGCGGACCTGTGCATGCCGGTCACCGCGGACGAGGCCTCGGCCGATTACCCGCCGCTGCGGGTGACCGAGGACTACGTCACCCGGCTCGAGGCCGACTGCGACCGGTTCAACGCCGACCTGCCCGAGCTGCGCTCGTTCGTGCTGCCCGGCGGCACGGCCGGCGCCGCGCTGCTGCACGTGGCCCGCACCGTGGTCCGCCGCGCCGAGCGCTCGGCCTGGGCCGCCCTGGCCGAGCACGGCGAGGTCATGAACGCGATGCCGGCCCGCTACCTCAACCGGCTCTCGGACCTGCTCTTCATCCTGTCCCGTCACGCCAACGTGCGCAGCGACGGCTCCGGCCCCGGCGACGTCACCTGGGTCCCCGGCGCCAACCGCTGACCCTGGATCCTGATGGTGATCATGCAGTTCCCGTGATCACGGGAGGTGTCAGGTGCTCGGTCAGGCGACGACGTTGACGTTCTGGCCCGGCGGGGCGGACTCGAGCCAGGACAGGAAGCCGGTGAGGGCGGGCTCGGACATGCCGAGCTCGAGCGGGCGGCCGCGCTCGCGGCAGGAGACCACCACGGCGCCGCCCATCATCGAGAAGGCCTCCGGGCCGTGCGGCTGGCGTCGGCCGACGACCACGAGGTCGCGGCGGTTCACCACCCGGCGCGGCCGCGGGGACAGCGAGATGACCCGGAACCAGGAGATGGCGTCGCCCTCGTAGCGGGCGATGCAGAGCATCCAGCCGCGCGCATGCGGACCGACCTTCTCGCGCAGGGAGCAGTCGAAGGTGCCGCCGGAGCGCTGCAGCGTGCGGCGGCGGACGCCGATCCACAGCACGCCCAGGACGACCAGGGCGAGCAGGGCGACGACGAGCTCGAGCCCGATCTCGACGCCGCCCACCGCAGTCATGACCTCGGCTTCTCGCCCTGTGCCCGCCGGGCGTCCTAGTGACCGCTCCTGGTGGCTACCGCGACCCGGGCCTGGGCGACCTTGATCGCCGCCTCGTCCTGCGCCTCCTGCGCCTCGCGCAGCTGCGCCTCGGCGTCGGCCACGCTGATCTCGTCGGCGAACTCGGCGGCCTCGGCCAGGATCGAGACCTGGTCGCGCACGACGGAGAGGAAGCCGCCGTAGACCGCGGCCCGGACCGGCTGGCCGCCGTCGACCGGGCGGATCTCCAGCGGCCCGTTGGCCAGGACCGACAGCACGGGCGCGTGCCCGGGCAGGACGCCGATCTCGCCCTCGGCCGTGCGCGCGATGACCATGCTGGCCTCGCCGGACCAGACCTTGCGCTCCGGGGAGTGGAGCTCGACGTGCATCTGCGCCACCGGGGGGACTCCTCGCGTCGCTTGCCAAGACGACCGGTCCGCGGACCGGCACGGCGGCGTCCCGTGGACGCCTCGCCGTCGGGCCAAGGGTACCTGCCCCATGACCCGCTCTTGACCGGGGGGAACGTCCCGGGGCTGGGCGTGCGGGAAGCCCCGGGGAGAGGGCGGAGAGGCGCCCGGACGCGCAGCAGCCCCGACCTCGTGGGCGAGGTCGGGGCTGCCGGGTGGTGCTGGTGCGTCAGGCGTTCTTGAGCTCGTGCGCGTTGCGCTCGAGGTCCTCGAGGCCACCGCAGAGGAAGAAGGCCTGCTCGGGGACGTCGTCGTACTCGCCGTCCGCGATCTTGTTGAACGCCTCGATGGTCTCGGTCAGCGGCACCGTGGAGCCGGCGATACCGGTGAACTGCGTGGCCATGTAGGTGTTCTGCGAGAGGAACCGCTGGATCCGGCGGGCGCGTCCCACCAGCAGGCGGTCCTCCTCGGACAGCTCGTCGATGCCGAGGATCGCGATGATGTCCTGCAGGTCCTTGTAGCGCTGCAGGATGCTCTTGACCCGCTGGGCGCAGTTGTAGTGGTCGGCGCCCAGGTAGCGCGGGTCCATGATCCGGCTGGTGGAGTCCAGCGGGTCCACGGCCGGGTAGATGCCCAGCTCGGAGATCGGCCGCGACAGGACGGTCGTGGCGTCGAGGTGGGCGAACGTGGTGGCCGGGGCCGGGTCGGTGATGTCGTCGGCGGGCACGTAGATCGCCTGCATCGAGGTGATCGAGTGACCACGCGTGGACGTGATGCGCTCCTGCAGCTGGCCCATCTCGTCGGCCAGGGTCGGCTGGTAGCCCACCGCGGAGGGCATGCGACCGAGCAGCGTCGACACCTCGGACCCGGCCTGGGTGAACCGGAAGATGTTGTCGATGAACAGGAGCACGTCCTGCTTCTGCACGTCGCGGAAGTACTCCGCCATGGTCAGCGCCGACAGCGCCACCCGAAGACGGGTGCCCGGGGGCTCGTCCATCTGGCCGAAGACCAGCGCGGTGGAGTTGATGACGCCGGACTCGGTCATCTCACCGATGAGGTCGTTGCCCTCGCGGGTGCGCTCACCGACGCCGGCGAACACCGACACACCCTCGTGGTTGTTGGCGACGCGGTAGATCATCTCCTGGATGAGCACCGTCTTGCCGACACCCGCACCTCCGAACAGGCCGATCTTGCCGCCCTGGACGTAGGGGGTGAGCAGGTCGATGACCTTGATGCCGGTCTCGAACATCGTGGTCTTGCCCTCGAGCTGGTCGAAGGGCGGAGCCGAGCGGTGGATCGGCCAGCGCTCGGTGACCTGCAGCTGCTCGCCCGGCTCGAGGTTGAGCACGTCGCCGATGGCGTTGAACACGTGACCCTTGGTCGCGTCGCCGACGGGCACCGAGATGGCCGAGCCGGTGTCGGTCACGGCGGCGCCGCGCACGAGGCCGTCGGTCGGCTGCATCGAGATGGCCCGGACCACGTTGTCGCCGAGGTGCTGGGCGACCTCGAGCGTGAGCGTGCGCTGGCCGATGGCGCCGGGGATGTCGACCTCGACGTGGAGGGCGTTGTAGATCTCGGGCATCGTGTCGACGCCGAACTCGACGTCGACGACGGGGCCGATGACGCGCGAGACGCGGCCCGTGGCCCCGCTGGCCGCCTGGGGGGCGGCCTCGGTGGTGGTGGCAGTCATGTTCCTACTCGCTCCCCACGGTCGCGTCGGCCAGCGCGGTCGCGCCCCCGACGATCTCGCTGATCTCCGGGGTGATCTCGGCCTGTCGGGCCGTGTTGGCCTGGCGGGTGTAGGCCCGCACCAGCTCCTCGGCGTTGTCGGTCGCCGAGCTCATCGCCCGCCGCCGCGCCGCGTGCTCGCTGGCTGCGGAGTCCAGCAGCGCGAGGTAGACGAGGTTGGCGACGTAGCGCGGCAGCAGCGCGTCGAGCACGGCCTCGGCCGAGGGCTCGAACTCGTAGAGCGGGTACATGGCCCCGCTCCCCTGCTGGCCGTTCTGGGCGTTCTGCTCGCCCTGCCCGTCGCCCTCGCGCACGTCGCTGGCGACGCTGGACGCCGTGGACTCCTCGACGATGAGCGGGAGGATCCGGCGGGCCCGGGTCTCCTGCGTCACCATCGAGCGGAAGTGCGTGTAGACGATGTGGATCTCGTCGAACCCGCCGTCCTCGGTGCGCAGGACGAAGCGCTCGATGAGCTCGTCGGCCACCTTCTTGGCGTCGGAGTACGACGGGTTGTCGGAGAAGCCGACCCACGAGTTGCCGATCTCACGGCCGCGGAACCGGTAGAACGACAGGCCCTTGCGTCCGATCAGGAACGGCACGACCTCCTTGCCCTCCTCGCGCAGCAGCGCGGTGAGGGCTTCGCCCTGCTTGAGGGCGTTGGAGGAGTAGGCACCGGCCAGGCCGCGGTCGGCGGTGACGATGAGCACCGCCGCCCGCTGCTGAAGCCGGGGCTTGCCGACCAGCGGGTGGCTGATGTCGACGAACTCGGCCGCGGTCTCGATGGCCCGCACCAGCTCGGCGGTGTAGGGCCGGGCCGCCTCGACCCGCTGCTGGGCCTTGACGATCCGCGAGGCCGAGATGAGCTCCATCGCGCGGGTGATCTTCTTGGTCGCCTGGACCGAGCGGATCTGCCGGCGCAGGACGCGAAGCTGTGCTCCCACGTCAGCACCCTCCTCTCGTCGTCAGGCCCCGGCGGGGCGAAGACATCACGCCCCTGCGGGGCAGCGACACCAGGTAGCGGGTCACGCTCAGTGCTCCGCCGCGTCGTCCTGGATGGCGGTCGCGCCGGCGGCCTGGCGGATCTCGGCCTCGGAGCGCACCCGCTTGCGGATGGTGGTCTCCTCGACGTCGTCGCGGCTGATCGCCTGGACCGGCTCGTCCTTGACCAGCAGCTCGCCGTTGGCGGTGGTGAACTGACGCTTGAAGGCGTCCACCGCGCGCTCCAGGCTCGCCACGGTGTCGTCCCCGAGGTCCCGGGTCTCGACGATGGTCGAGAAGATCCCGGCGTGCTCGCGGGCGATGTAGTCGTGCAGCTCGGCCTCGAACCGGCGCACGTCCTCCACCGGCACGTCGTCGAGCTGGCCGGTGGTGCCCGCCCAGATGGAGACGACCTCGCGCTCGACCGGGAACGGGGTGTACTGCGGCTGCTTGAGCAGCTCGACCAGGCGGGCGCCACGCTCGAGCTGGGCCTTGGAGGCCTTGTCCAGGTCCGAGCCGAAGGCGGCGAACGCCTCGAGCTCGCGGTACTGGGCCAGGTCCAGGCGCAGCCGGCCGGCCACCTTCTTCATCGCCTTGATCTGCGCCGAGCCACCGACCCGGGAGACCGAGATGCCGACGTTGATCGCCGGGCGCACGCCGGAGTTGAACAGGTCGGACTCGAGGAAGCACTGGCCGTCGGTGATGGAGATGACGTTGGTCGGGATGAACGCCGACACGTCGTTGGCCTTGGTCTCGATGACCGGCAGGCCCGTCATCGAGCCGCCACCCATCTCGTCGCTGAGCTTGGCGCAGCGCTCGAGCAGCCGGCTGTGCAGGTAGAAGACGTCACCGGGGTAGGCCTCGCGGCCCGGCGGGCGGCGCAGCAGCAGGGACACGGCGCGGTAGGCGTCGGCCTGCTTGGACAGGTCGTCGAAGACGATCAGGACCGCGTCGCCGTTGTACATCCAGTGCTGGCCGATGGCCGAGCCGGTGTAGGGCGAGAGGTACTTGAAGCCGGCCGGGTCCGAGGCGGGCGCGGCGACGATGGTGGTGAACTCCAGCGCACCGGCCTCCTCGAGCGACTGGCGCACCGAGGCGATCGTCGAGCCCTTCTGGCCGATGGCGACGTAGATGCACTTGACGCGCTTCTTCTGGTCGCCGGACTTCCAGTTGTCGACCTGGTTGATGATCGTGTCGATGCAGACCGCGGTCTTGCCGGTCTGGCGGTCGCCGATGATCAGCTGGCGCTGGCCGCGGCCGATGGCGGTCATGGCGTCGATGGCCTTGATGCCGGTCTGCAGCGGCTCCTTGACCGGCTGGCGCTGGACCACGGTGGGCGCCTGCAGCTCCAGGGCGCGGCGGCCGGCGGCCTCGATCGGGCCGAGGCCGTCGATCGGGGTGCCCAGCGGGTCCACCACGCGGCCGAGGAAGCCGTCGCCGACCGGCACCGAGAGGATCTCGCCGGTGCGCTTGACGGTCTGGCCTTCCTCGATCTTCTCGTAGTCGCCGAGGACGACGACGCCGATCTCGCGCACGTCCAGGTTCAGCGCGACGCCGAGGGTGCCGTCCTCGAAGCGCAGCAGCTCGTTGGCCATGACCGAGGGCAGGCCCTCGACCCGGGCGATGCCGTCGCCGGCCTCGGTGACGGTGCCGACCTCCTCGCGGGAGGCGGCCTCAGGCTGGTAGGAGTCGACGAAGCGCTCCAGCGCGTCGCGGATCTCCTCCGGACGGATCGTGAGCTCCGTCATGTGCTCCCTGCTCTCCTTCTCGGCGACCGGACGTCCCGCTGGCGGGCCGGTCGGGGTGAAGACCTGTGGTTACGTGATACGTCGGTGGAGCAAGTACTGCCGGGCGCGTCAGCCGGCCGGCGTCATCCAGCGAGGCGCTGGCGGACCTCGTCGAGCCGGGTGGCCACGGTGCCGTCGACGACCTCGTCGCCCACCTGCACCTTGAGTCCGCCGATGACGCCGGGGTCGACCTCGGCCCGCAGGCTCACCGACCGCCCGTACGTCCGCGAGAGGGCTGCGGCCAGCCGCTCGCGCTCGGCGTCGGTGAGGGCGACCGCGGAGACGACCCGCGCGACGAGCTGGTCGCGACGGGCCGCGGCCACCTTGCCGTAGAGGTCGAGCACCGAGTCGATCCGGCGTCCGCGCGGGTGGCGCACCGCCTGCAGGACCAGGCGCAGGCCCTCGGGCCCGACGCGCTGCTCGAGCAGCCCGGTGACCAGCCCCTCGCGGCTGGCCAGCGGCGCCGAGCCGTCGGCGACGGCGGTGGCGAGCGCGGGCTCGGCCTGGAGGATCCGGCGGAACCGGAACAGGTCGTCCTCGAGGGCGTCGAGGCGCCCGGCGCGGTCGGCGGCCACCACGGCCGCCTCGGCGCCGGCCCGCTCCACGGCGTCGGCGAGGGCACCCGCGGTGGGCCAGCGCTGCGCGGTGAGCGCGTCGAGGACCCCGAGGGTCTCGCCGGATACCTGCGTGCCCAGCAGCGACCGGGTGAGCTCGGCCTTG
>JBQCIO010000163.1:0-24142 GCA_051953655.1 Motilibacteraceae bacterium | reverse complement strand
CGGTGGGAGCACCGCTGTCGCACGTGGCACGACGCGGGACCGGTGACGCAGACCGCCCCGCGCGGGCCTGGTCGAGCCGCCGGCCACGAGCGACGCGCCAGACAGCAGGACGGCCGCCGCAACGAGCACCGCGAGCCAGCTCGCGGCGTGCAGCCCTCGCTCGCCCCTTGCCCTGCTCACGCCCCTGCCTTCCTCATGCCTGCCCCTCACCGACCGCCCTGGTGCCCACCGCAGCGCCGCGTCCATCGCGGTGAGCGGCAGCACACAGGACGTCACGGGCGGGCTCGCCGTTCCGGCACTTGACCGTGCCTTCGCCGACCTGGCGAACTCTTGGACCGCCCGAGAGCCGATGGTCGGGATCAACAGCTCCTACCGGGCGAACCGGGCGGCGGCCGGCGGCGCTCGCCCGTGACGCAGAAAGGCCGTGGTGACGTAGCTGGGCCGCTACAGTCCGTGCTGATCGACCCGTCGCACGGTCGAGGCCGTCGAGGCCGCAGCCAGGGGTGGCGCCGCGACGAGCATCCGGGGGACGGGAAGGAAAGCAACGGGCATGCGCCGCCCCCGCGGCGCCGGCAGGCGAAGGAGCGACGACGATGCTCCGAGCACGACAGGCAGCGGCTCTCCGCGCCCCGCAGGCGGTCACCCGCCGCGTCGCCGACCCGGTCCCCCTGCATCCCGATTCCGACCCGCTCCCCCGGACCTCCGCCCCCGCGACCCGCCGGTGAGCCGCAGGCCGCGCCCCGGCCCGGCCGCCGACCCAGGGGCAGGAGCAGGAGCCGGGACCGCCTGGCGGGAGGCCCTGCTCGGGGACAGCGGGCTCCTCGTGGACAGGGTGGCGGGACGGGGCGCCCACGCCGACGACGCCCACCCGGCCGGCCACGTCGCAGCGCTGCACCTGGACCTGTCCGGCTTCGCCGCGCTCAACACCAGCCTCGGCCACCTCGCCGGCGACGAGCTGCTGCAGGAGGTCGAGCTCGACCTGCGGGCGAGCCTGCGCCAGGACGACCTGTTCGCGCGCAGCAGCGGGGACGAGTTCGTCGTCGTGTCCGCCACCGGGGTGGCCGGAGCCGTGGCGCTGGCCCGACGGCTCCTCGACGCCGTCGCCCGGCCACGGCAGGTGGCCGGGCACCGGCTCACGCTCGGCGCGTGCGTCGGGGTCGCAGTCGGCGCCGTCGGCGGGACCACGCACCCGGCCGCGGCGGACGGGCCGCTCACGCCGGAGGGGCTGCTGCTGCACGCGGACACCGCGCTCGGGCAGGCCAAGCGCGGCGGCCCCGGGACGGTGCACCTCTTCCGCCCCGAGGGCGCCCTCGACGGCGGGGCCCGGCTGGACCTCGTCGCCGACCTCGCCGCGGCGCCCGAGGACGGCACGCTCCGCCTGCACTACCAGCCGATCGTGGACCTCGGGACCGGCGAGACCGTGCGTCGCGAGGCCCTGCTGCGCTGGGAGCACGAGGGCCGGCTGCTGGCGCCGGACCACTTCCTCCCCCTGGCTGAGGCGCACGGGCTGATGCGCCGGATCGGCACCTGGGTGCTCACCCGGGCCTGCCGGGACGGCGCGGCCTGGGCGGCTCACGGCGACCCGTGCGGAGTCACGGTGAACCTGGCCGCGGCCCAGGTGACGCCCGACCTGCCCGGTCAGGTCGACGCCGCGCTGCGGGCCGGCGGGCTGCCGGCCGCGCTGCTGTCGGTCGAGGTGACCGAGACCTCGGTGCTGGCCGACGTCGACCTCGCCACCGCGGTGCTGGACGCCCTCGACGAGCGCGGCGTGCACATCCTGCTCGACGACTTCGGCACCGGCTTCAGCTCGCTGTCCCACCTGGCCCGCCTGCCGGTGCGCGGCATCAAGCTCGACCGGAGCTTCGTGGCCGGGCTGCCGGGCACCCGCGAGCACGCGGTCGTCGCCGCGATCGGGCAGATCGGCGCCGCCCTCAGCGTGGCCACGATCGCTGAGGGCGTGGAGACGGAGGAGCAGCGCCGCCTGCTGCTCGACCTGGGCTACACCCACGGTCAGGGCTGGCTGTTCGGGCGTCCGGCCCCGGCCGCGGAGCCGGCCGCCGACGTCGAGCCGGTGCGGGCCGTCGAGACGACGGCGACCGCGGCGTCACCCGTCCCGCCCCTGCCCAGCAGCAGCGAGCTGCTGACCAACCTCGTGCAGCACTCGCACGACGCGATCCTCACCAAGGGCCTGGACGGGACCGTCTGGTCCTGGAACCCGGCGGCCGAGCGGCTCTACGGCTGGAGCGCGGCCGAGGTCCTGGGTCGCAGCGTGCACGTCATCGTGCCGGCCCACCGCCACCACGAGGTCGACGAGATCATCGACGCGGTGCGCCGCGGCGTGCCGCGCGAGCGGCACGACGCCGAGCGCGTGACCAAGGACGGGCGCCGGGTCGTGGTCAACCTCAGCGTCTCGCCCCTGCGCGACGGCGGTGGCCGGGTGATCGGCGCGGCCGTCATCGCCCACGACGTCACCGCCGAGCGCCTGGCCGCGGCCGAGGTGGAGCGGCACCGGCAGGACGAGCACCGGCAGGCCCAGCTGCTGGCCGCGCTCGTCCGGCACTCGCACGACGCGATCCTCACCAAGGGCGTCGACGGCACGGTGTGGTCCTGGAACCCCGCGGCGGAGCAGCTCTACGGCTGGACCGCGGCGGAGATCGTCGGGCAGCCGGTCCACCTGATCGCCCCTCCCGAGCGCCACGCCGAGATCGACCAGATCCTGGCGGCGGTGCGCGACGGCCGGCCGGTGGAGCGGCACGACACCGAGCGGGTCACCAAGGACGGGCGCCGGGTGCTGGTGAACCTCAGCGTCTCCCCGCTGCTCGATCCCGACGGCAGGGTCATCGGCGCCTCGGCCGTGGCGCGCGACGTGACGGCCGAACGGCTCGCGGCCGCCGAGGTCGAGCACCGGACCGCGCAGGAGACGGCGACCCGGCACCTGCGCGAGCTGGCCGAGCTCGCCGGGACGGTGGCCCACGACGTCAGCAACAGCCTGGGCGCGATCCTCATGACCACCGCGGCGCTGCGCCGCAGCCTGCCCGCGGGGCTGGCCGCCGTCGAGCCGGTGGCTCCGCTGCTGGACCAGCTCGAGGACGTCACCGAGAGCACCGGCGACCTGGTCTCGGCGCTGTCCCGTTACGCGCAGGAGGAGGAGCGCGACGCGCACCGCTGCGACGTCGACGCGGTGGTCGGCGACCTCGTCCCGGTCCTGGCCCGGCTGGCCGGCGGCGGACGCCACCTGCGGTGCCTCACCAGCGTGGGAACGGCCACGGTCGGGGTGAGCCGGGCCGAGCTGGACACGGTGCTGATCAACCTGGTGACCAACGCCGTGCACGCCATCGAGGGCGAGGGCACGATCACGATCAGCACCGACCTGGTGGCCGCGGACCATCCCGCGCTGCACCCGCCGGTGCACCTTCCCGCCGCCCGGGCGGCCGGCGGCACCACCGTCGGCGGCGGCCGCTCCGCCCTCGCCGCGGTGCGCGCCGGCGGCGGACCCGGAGCCGTGGGCCAGAGCCGCTTCGCACCGCACGTCCGCCGGCTGGTGCGGCTCAGGGTCACCGACTCCGGCTGCGGCATGGACGAATCCGTACGCCGGCGGGCCTTCCAGCCGCTGTTCACGACCCGGCACCGCGGCAGCGGGGGCACCGGCAGCGGCCTGGGCCTGGCCAGCGTGAGCCGGATCGTCACCGCCGCCGGCGGGTTCGCCTCGCTCACCAGCTCCCCCGGCCACGGGACCAGCGTGGAGCTGCTCCTGCCGGTGCTCGACGACGACCAGCGCCCCCGAGACTGAGGGGACTGGCGAGCCTGCCCGGGGACGCTCCCCCGCCGGCTCACCCGTGCGGCAGCGAGGCGCCCGCAGCGCTCTGGAACAGGGCCGCCCGGGCCTGGGCGGCCAGCACGGCCTCGAGGAAGGCCTCGTCGAAGGCGGGGTCGGCGTCGTCGACGCGGCGGACCGGTCGCCGGTCCAGCTCCACCCCGTCCGGGGAGAGCAGGGCCACGCACACCAGGGTGCCGCCGCGCGGGTCGGCGTGGTGGACCACCGCCCACCGCGACGCCTCCCGCTGACGGGCGACCCGCCGGGCGCCGGCCGAGTCGGCGAGCCCCACCCCGAGGCGGACGACCGCGGCCAGCATGGCTGCCACGACGAGGACGACGAGGAGTCCGAAGAGCGCTTCCGGCATGGCCCACCTCCGTGGGAGTCCGTGCGAGTCCGTGGGAGTCCGGGCGAGTCCGGGCGAGCAGCCCGGGACCGGGACGGCGAACCCTTCCGCGAGTCTGCGCCTGTTTCCCCCGGCCGTTCGCCGCATCCGGCGGCCTGTCGCCCCCGGCCCACCCCGACCGTTGCGCTCCTCAGCTCTGGACCATCTCTTTGCGCTTGGGCGGAACTCCTGGTGATTGAGCCCTCGTCGTCTGGGTGATGACAGGAGTGATGTCCGCCGACCTCGAGACCCCCGGGCGGCCCCAATCCCCGCCCGGGGGCCCAGGGGCCACCCATCCTCGACCACCGTCCGCAGCGCGCCCGCGACAGCGGGTCGACGGACGGGACGAGCAGTGGGACGAGCACGCTGACGACAGCCGTCCCGCGGACCCGGCGCGCTGGAGCGCCGGGCGCCGGCGGGCGCGGCGTGCCCTGCTCGCCGCCGGCGCGGTGGTGTTCCTCCTGGTCACGGCGGACGTGCTGCTGTCCGGACCGCTGCGGGCCTTCGACAGCCGGTTCGCCTTCGACGCCTGGCACGGCGCCGACCCCACGCTGAACCGGCTCTCCCGCGCGCTGCTGCCGCTCGGCCAGCGGGCCTGGGTCAGCCCGGTCCTGCTCGGGGTGTCGGTGCTGCTGGCCGCCAGACGTCGTTCCTGGCGCCCCCTGGTCGTCGCCGGGCTCGGCCTGCTGGCGCTGAACGTGGTGGCGGGGGCGCTCAAGCTGGGCATCGGCCGGAGCAATCCCTACAGCGGCAGCGATCACCTGTTCGTCGGCGGAACCGAGTACCCCGGGGGCCACGCCTCCAACGTCGTCCTTACCTGGGGACTGCTCTGCTGGGTCCTGGCCCGCTACTCCCGGCTGAGGGTGCGACCGTGGGTGGCCGCCGGTGCGGTGGCCGTGCCCACGCTGCTGGTCACCGGGGCCGGCCTGTACCTGGACTGGCACTGGTTCAGCGATCAGGTTGGAGGGGTGCTGCTCGGCGCCGTCCTGCTCGGCGTCATCGCCGAGGTCGACGAGCGGGCGCCGGCGGGGGTCGGCCTCCGGTCGCTCCGAGCCGTCCGCGGGGCCCGTCGCCAGGCGTCGCGAGCAGCCTCCGGCCCGTCGTCGCCCGCCCCGTCGTCGCCGGGAGCCCCGCCACGCTCGGCAGGGCGCCTCCCCGCCGCCGCCGCTGTCCCGGCCGACGAGCCGGCCCCTGTCTCGGTCGAGGACGCCGACGGCAGCACGGCGGCGACCCGGGTGGTCGCCGTCGTGGTGACCCACCGCCGGCGCGACCTGCTGCGCGCGTGCCTGGCCGCGGTGCAGGGCCAGACCCGCCGCCCGGACGTGCTGGTCGTCGTGGACAACGCCTCCGCCGACGGCACCGCGGAGCAGGTGCGCGCCGAGCACCCCGAGGCCGACCTGGTCGTGCTGTCCCGCAACACCGGCGGGGCCGGCGGGTTCACCGCGGGACTCGCGCACGCCCTGGGCCACCACGCCCCGGACCTGCTCTGGCTGCTCGACGACGACTGCGTGCCGCACCCCACCGCCCTCGAACGGCTCCTCGACGTCGCCGTCAGCGACCTGGCCCCGGCCCTGGTGGCCAGCCGGGTCGTCTGGACCGACGGGCGCGACCACCCGATGAACACCCCGCGGCCGCGCCCCCTCGCCCGACCCGGGGAACGGGAGCGCGCCGCCGCGCACCTGTGCGTGCCGATCCGGTCGGCCTCGTTCGTCTCCGTCCTCGTCGACGCCGTCGCCCTGCGCTCCGAGGGGCTGCCGGTCGCCGACTACTTCCTGTGGAACGACGACTTCGAGCTGACCCTGCGGCTGCTGCGCACGCGCACCGGCGTGCTCTGCCCCGGCAGCGTGGTCGAGCACCGCACCCGCGCCTTCGCCGGGCCGGAGACCGACCCGGGTGAACGGTTCGTCCACGAGGTGCGCAACAAGCTGTGGCTGCTGCGCCTGAGCCCCGGCCTGTCCGCCCCCGAGCGGGTCCTCTACGCCGGGGCCACCGCCAGGCACTGGCTGCGCACCATCGCCCGCTCGCCGCGCCGCGGCGTCCTCCTGCGCGGGCTCGCCCACGGCGTCGCCCGGGGACTCCGCGACCGGCCGCGACCCAACGCGGAGGTGCTCGCCGGGCTCGGGCTCGACCTGCCGCCCGCCACCCCGACGACCTCCACCCCCACCTCCACCCCGAAGACCTCCGCCCCGGCGACGGCCTGTGCGCCGGTGGCCGACCCTCTCGGCGGGAGCCCACCATGACCCAGCCCTTCTCGACGACCCCTCCGTCGAGCTCCCCGCTGACGACCCCGGGCACCACCGACGCGGCCCGCTCCCGGTCCGGCGGCGGTCACCCCCGCGCGAGCTTCTCCCTCCTGCTCGCCGTGTGGGCCGGCGACCGCCCCGACTACCTCGAGCGGGCCGTCCGCTCGTCGGTCCACGAGCAGAGCCGCCGCCCGGACGAGCTGGTGGTCGTCGAGGACGGGCCGCTGCCCGGGCAGCTGGCCCGGCACCTGGACGGTCTGCTGCGCAGCTGCCCGGTGCCGGTGCGCCGGGTCCGGCTGGCGCGCAACGTCGGCCTCGGGCCGGTGCTCGACGCGGGCCTGGCCGCCTGCTCGCACGACATCGTCGCCCGGATCGACGCCGACGACCTGAGCCTCCCGCACCGCTTCGAGGTCGAGGTGCCGGTGGTCGAGCGCGGCGAGGCGGACCTGGTCGGGTCCGCGCTGCTGGAGTTCGAGCGCGACGAGCACCAGGTGGTGGGGGTGCGGGTGCCTCCCACCTCGCCGGAGGCCATCGTCCGGGCCGCCCGCCTGCACGACCCGTTCAACCATCCCTCGGTGGTCTAGCGGCGCTCGGCGGTGCAGGCGGCCGGCGGCTACCAGGACCTGCCCCTCATGGAGGACTACTGGCTGTTCGCCCGGATGATCGCCCGGGGCGCCCGGGTGGCCAACGTGCCCGAGCCGCTGGTGCTCTACCGGGTCGGCGACGGCGCCTACGACCGCCGCGGCGGCCTGCGGCTGCTCGTGTCCGAGCTGCGCCTGCAGTGGCGGCTCCGGCAGATCGGCTTCACCAGCACGGCCGAGCTGGGCCGCAACGTCGTCGTGCGCGGCGCCTACCGGCTCGTCCCCGCGTCGGTCCGCCGGCCTCTCTACCGGGCGCTCGTCGCCCAGCGCGGCCCCCGCCTGGACCACGAGGGCTGGCCGGTGCCGCCGCGGGGTACATCCCCGTCACCGGGCACGACGGCCCGGGGCACCGTGGTCGACCTGCGTGACGGGCGCAGCAAGGGCACGGACGACGGCCGGCGCACCACCGGTACCGGCGGCACGAACACTCCCTACAGCGGAAGGACGACGGCGTGACACACGACCTGCTGGTGGTGGGCTCGGGCTTCTTCGGGCTCACCGTCGCCGAGCGGGCCGCGGAGGAGCTGGGCCTGGAGGTGCTCGTGGTCGAGCGCCGCGGCCACATCGGGGGCAACGCCTACAGCGAGCCCGACCCCGAGACCGGCATCGAGGTGCACCGCTACGGCGCCCACCTGTTCCACACCTCCAACGAGCGGGTGTGGGACTACGTCAACCGCTTCTCCACCTTCACCGGCTACCAGCACCGGGTGTTCACCACCCATGCCGGCAAGGTCTTCCCGCTGCCGATCAACCTGGCCACCGTCAACCAGTTCTTCGGCGCCGCGCTGTCCCCCGCGCAGGCCCGCGAGCTGGTCGCCTCGCAGGCCGGCGAGCTGGACACGGCCGAGGCCCGCAACCTCGAGGAGAAGGCGATCTCGCTGATCGGCCGCCCGCTCTACGAGGCGTTCATCCGCGGCTACACCGCCAAGCAGTGGCAGACCGACCCCACCCAGCTGCCCGCCGAGGTCATCTCGCGCCTGCCGGTCCGCTACACCTACGACAACCGCTACTTCTCCGACCGCTACGAGGGGCTGCCGACGGACGGCTACACCGCGCTGCTGCAGCGGATGGCCGACCACCCGCGGATCGAGGTGCGGCTGAACACCGAGTTCGACGACGTCCGGGACGCGTACCTGCGCAAGATCCCCGTGGTCTACACCGGTCCTTTGGACGCCTACTTCGACCACGCAGGGGGCCGGCTGGGCTGGCGCACCCTCGACTTCCAGACGCAGGTGCTCCCGGTCGGCGACTTCCAGGGCACCTCGGTCATGAACTACGCCGACGAGGACGTGCCCTACACCCGCATCCACGAGTTCCGGCACTTCCACCCCGAGCGCACCTGGTACCCCGGGGACCGGACCGTCGTCATGCGCGAGTACTCACGCGCGGCCGAGGTCGGCGACGAGCCCTACTACCCGATCAACACCCCCGAGGACCGTGCCCGCCTGCTGCGCTACCGCGAGCGCGCCGCGCAGGAGGAGGGCGTGCTGTTCGGCGGTCGGCTCGGCACCTACCAGTACCTCGACATGCACATGGCCATCGCCTCCGCCCTGCACCTGGTCGACGACGTCCTGGCCCCCCACGTGCGCGAAGGCGCGCCCCTCACCGACACCCACCGCACCGAGCGCAAGGGGGCGGCGTGAGCACGACCTCGACCGGGACGACCGGGACGACGGCTGGCACGAGGACCGTCCACCGCGACGGCTCCCAGCCCGGCACGGACGTGCCGTCGGCCGACCTGCGCGACCAGGGGCACGGCCGGGTGCTGGCCAGGGTGGTGCTGCCGGAGGAGCGCGACCTCGACGTCCTCCCCCTCTACGTCGACGTCGAGGGCGGCCTGACCTCCGGGGACAGCTCCGACGGGGAAGGCGGCGCACAGCTGCTGGCGGCGCCCCGGCGCCAGCACCCCGAGGACGTGCTCGGCCGGCGCCGCATGCGCGTGCAGCCCGGAGCCCGGATCTCGTTCGGCTCCTACCTCAACGCGTTCCCGGCGTCCTACTGGCAGCGCTGGACCACGCTGGACGAGGTCGAGCTGCACGTGCGGGTCACCGGTCCGGCCACCGTGCTGGTCATGCGCTCCACCGCCAGCGGCAGCGTGGAGCGCGTCGAGGCGGTCTCGGTCGGCGAGGGCACCGAGGAGCACGTCGTCCGGCTGCCGCTGCACCGCTTCATCGACGGCGGCTGGTACTGGTTCGACATCGCCGCCGGGGCCCAGGGCGCCGTGCTCGAGCAGGCGGAGTGGGTGGCCCGGGCGCCTGAGGACGTCGAGGATCCCGCCCAGGGCGAGCAGAGCTCGCCGAGTCGTCAGACCTCGCAGCGCTCCCCCGGCACGGCCACCGTCGCCATCACCACCTTCGACCGCCCCGAGTCGTGCGCGGCGCTGGTGCGCCAGCTGGCCGAGGACGAGGGCACCCGCGGCGTGCTCGACCGCGTGATCGTCGTGGACCAGGGGCGGCGCAAGGTCACCGGCCGGCCGGACCTCGAGGTCGCGCGCGCGCTGCTCGGCGAGCGGCTCACCGTGCTCGAGCAGCCCAACCTCGGTGGCTCGGGCGGCTTCTCCCGCGGCATGGCCGAGGCGCTGGCCGAGGGCGCGAGCCGCTACGTGCTCCTGCTCGACGACGACGTGGTGGCCGAGCCCGAGGGGATCCTGCGCGGCCTCGCCTTCGCCGACCTGTGCCGCACGCCCACCATCGTCGGCGGGCACATGTTCAGCCTCTACGCCCGCTCCACCCTGCACTCGGCGGGCGAGAGCGTGCAGCGCTGGCGCTTCTTCTGGGGTCCGGCCCGCGCCGCGGTCACCGACCACGACTTCTCCCTGGCCGGCCTGCGGGCCACCCGCGCGCTGCACCGTCGGGTCGACGTCGACTACAACGGCTGGTGGATGTGCCTGCTCCCGCTGGAGGTGGTGCGCAGCCTCGGTCTGTCCATGCCCTACTTCATCAAGTGGGACGACGCCGAGTACGGGCTGCGGGCCACTGAGGCAGGGGTGCCGACCGTGAGCCTTCCCGGCATGAACGTCTGGCACGTTCCGTGGACGGACAAGGACGACGCGCTGGACTGGCAGGCCTACTTCCACCAGCGCAACCGTGCGGTCACCGCGCTGCTGCACTCGCCCTACCCCCGCGGCGGGCGGTTCGTGCGCGAGAGCTTCAACCACCAGGTCAAGCACGTGCTCGCCCTGCAGTACTCGGTGGCCGAGCTGCGGCTGCAGGCGCTCGAGGACGTGCTGGCCGGACCCGAGCACCTGCACGCCGGCCTGCCCGGCGCGCTCCCCCGCATCCGCGAGCTGCGCCAGGAGTTCGCCGACGCGCGCCCGCGCCAGGACCTCGCCGAGTTCCCGCCGACGCACCGGGAGAAGCCGCTGCGCAAGGGCCGCGAGCCGGAGGAGCCGCGCGGCCCACTCGGGCTGGTCGCGCGCGCCGCCACCGCGGCCCTGCACCACCTGCGCGACGTCCCCACCGGCGCCCGGCTGCGCCCGCAGGAGCAGCTCGCGGCCGCCGACGCGCAGTGGTGGCGGCTGGCCGGTCTGGACAGCGCCGTCGTCTCCAGCTCCGACGGCACGTCGGCGTCCTGGTACCAGCGGGACCGCTCCCGCTCCGCCGAGCTGCTCGCGCGCAGCGTCGCGGTGCACCGCCGGCTGCTGCAGGAGTGGCCGGCGCTGGCCGAGCGCTACCGGGAGTCGCTCTCCGACGTGACGTCGGTGGACGCCTGGGCGGGCACCTTCGCCGGCGGCCGGAGCACCCTTCGCGCCTCCGGCGTGGGCGGACCCTCCGGAGCGGCGAGATGAGCACACAGGCCGTCCCCGCGCTGATCGAGCCCGGCCGCAGCGGCGGGCTGCTCGAGGTCGCGCGCAACCGGTTCCTGCTGCGCCTGCTGGTGCGCCAGGAGCTGCGGGTGCGCTACCGGGGCTCGGTGCTGGGCCTGGCCTGGTCCTACGTCAAGCCGGCCGTGCAGTTCCTCGTCTACTTCTTCGTGCTGGGCGTCTTCCTCAAGGTCAACCGCTCGCTGCCCGACTTCGCGCTCTACCTCTTCGCCGGGCTCGTGGTCATGACCAGCTTCGGGGAGGCCCTGGGCAACGCCACCCGGTCGGTCGTGTGGAACGCCCCGCTGGTCAAGAAGATCTACCTGCCCCGCGAGCTGTTCCCGGTGTCCTCGCTGTGCGTGGCCGGCGTGCACCTGGTCCCGCAGCTGGTGGTCCTGCTCGTCGGGGCGCTCGTCGTGGGCTGGGTGCCCACCGTGCCGGCCGTCGTGGCCGCGGTGCTGGCGCTGGCCATCACCGCCACGACCGCGCTCGGCCTGGGGCTGCTCATGGCCGCGGTCAACGTGTCCTTCCGCGACATCGAGAACATCGTCGACCTTCTGCTGCTGGTGCTCACCTGGGCTTCGCCGGTGCTCTACCCGTGGACCGCGGTGCGCGACGCGCTCGGCGACGGCGCGCTGCTGCAGCTCTACCTGGCCAACCCCCTCACCATCGCCGTGCAGCTGGTGCAGCGCGCGTTCTGGGCCACCGACGCCGAGCGGGCCGCCTCGCTGGTTCCCCACCTGTGGGAGCGCGGGCTGGCCGCGCTGGCGCTCGGGTGCGGCCTGCTCGTCCTGGGACAGCTGGTCTTCTCGCGGCTCGAGGGCCGCTTCGCGCAGGAGCTCTGAGGCAGGCCATGTCTCCCAGCGGTTCCCCCGCCATCGTGGTCGACGACGTCAGCAAGCGGTTCGTGCTGCGCCGCACCCGAGCCCTCAAGGAGCTGGCCGTCATGGCCGTGCGCGGTCGCCAGCTCACCGACACCTTCCTGGCCCTGGACTCGGTCTCGCTGGAGGTCCAGCAGGGCCAGACCCTCGCGCTGCTCGGCTTCAACGGCTCGGGCAAGAGCACGCTGCTCAAGCTCATCTCCGGGGTGCTGCGCCCGGACAGCGGGTCGGTGCGCGTGGCCGGCCGGGTGGCCGGCCTGATCGAGGTGGGCGCCGGCCTGCACCCGGACCTGACCGGCCGGGAGAACGTCTTCCTCAACGGCGCCATCCTCGGGATGAGCGAGGCCGACGTGCGGCGCCGGTTCGACGACATCATCGCCTTCTCCGGCCTGGAGAAGTTCGTCGACACCGAGGTGAAGTTCTACTCCTCCGGGATGTTCCTGCGGCTGGCCTTCGCCGTCGCGGTGCACACCGAGCCCGACGTGTTCCTCGTGGACGAGATCCTCGCCGTCGGTGACGAGCCCTTCCAGGCCCGCTGCATCGAGCGCATCCGCCAGCTCAGCGCCGAGGGCCGCACCCTCGTCGTCGTCAGCCACGACCTGGACCTGGTCAGCGACGTCTGCGACCGCGGGATCGTGCTCGAGCAGGGCCGGGTGGTCGAGGACTCCTCCACCGAGCGAGCGGTCGAGCACCTGCGCCGCCCGGCCGGGCCGCGCTGAGGCGCACCGGGCGGGGGCGGACGGTCAGCGGCTGACGACGTGCAGCCGGCCGTACCGGTCGGCGGACAGCCGGGCCACGTGCAAGGTGCGTTCCCCCCGCGGGTAGCTGGTGGCCGGGCCCGCCCAGGCGTGGAACGCCAGGCGCAGGTGGCCGGCGGAGTCCAGGAAGGCCGACGGGCCGCCCGGACCGAGCTCGTGCAGCGTCGAGGCGAGCAGCGGGGCGCTGGACATCCGGGTGCAGGGGCCGAGGACGCTGCGGCAGACGGCGTAGCCGGTCGCGTAGCGGGCGGTGTCCCAGGAGTTCGCCGAGTAGAACAGGTAGAGCCGGCGGCCGTAGGAGAGCATGCTCGGGCCCTCCACCAGGTTGCCCTCCCACCGCTGGGCGGTGACCAGCAGCTGGTGCGCGGCCGAGCCGCGCACGAACGCCGTGCCGGTCGCGGTGAGGGCCCGCGACCACACCCGGGTCGGCGCGCGGCGCGGAACCCCCTCGTTCTTCCAGATGAGGTAGGGCACCCCGTGGGAGGTGTAGACGGTCGGGTCGATCGAGCCCATCGGGTCGCTCGAGCACACCAGCGGCCGGGTGCTGCGGTCCACGAACGGACCCAGCGGCGACGTCGCGGTCGCCACCGAGATGCAGTGGCGGCCGTCCGCGCGGGCGAGCACCGCGTAGTGCATCACCCAGCGACCACCCAGCCGGGCCACCGACGGCGCCCACACCTCGGTGCCGCCTCCTCCCGGCCGGTGCACCGCCCACCGGGCCGGGACCGGAAGGGCGTCGGCCACCGGCCGGCCGGCGCGCGGGCCGGTGACCCAGTGGAGGAGGTCGGCGCTGGTGAGCACCGGCACGTTGGCGCCCGCCGTCGTGGTGCCGTAGGCGTAGTAGCGGCCGGCGTAGGCGACGACGTGCGGGTCGGGCAGGTCGCCGTGCCAGGCCACCGGCGCGGCGAACGTGGGGGCCGCGGCGGCGGCGGTCGGCATCGGCATCCCGAGGCGGACCACCGGCTGCACGACCAGGGCGAGAGCTGTGACGACCGCCGCGCCGGCCAGGACCGCCCAGCGCCACCGGCTGCTGACGGGCCCATCCGGACGGTGAGCGTGGACGAACAGGCTGATGGGGCGGGTGCGGCTCACGGTGCTGCTCGGCTCCGGCGTCGGGGACGGCGTCTGCGCGTCCCTGTCGGCCGGTCGCCTCAGAGGTTGAGCCGCGTGAGCCGCTCGGGTCCCTGCTGTGCTCGCGCACAGGGCCCGACGACGGACTTCGCTAGGCGGTGCGCGGGTGCGGGAGCCGCCGCAGCACCTCCGCGGAGAGCAGGTGCTCGACGTCGACCGCCCGGCTCCACCGGTAGCCCTGGGCGTGCCGCACCCCGGCGTCGGCCAGCACCGCCGCCTGGTCGGCGTCCTCCACGCCCTCGGCCACGACCGGCAGCCCGAGGGCCGCGCCCATCGCGACCACGCCGCCCACCACGGCCCGGGCCCGCGGGTCGCCGGGCAGCGCGGCCACGAAGGACCGGTCGATCTTGAGGGTGTCGACCGGCAGCTCGGTGAGCTGGCTCAGGGAGCTGTAGCCGGTCCCGAAGTCGTCGGCCGCGAGCCGGACGCCCAGGCCGCGCAGCTGCTCGAGCTGGGCGACCACGCCCTCCCCCACCCGCAGCAGCTGGCTCTCGGTGAGCTCCAGCACCAGCTGCGCCGCCGGCAGGCCGCTGGTCTCCAGCGCCTTCAGCACCGTGCGGCAGAAGTCGGCCTCGGCCAGCTGACGGGCCGCGACGTTCACGTGCACCGGGATCGGCCGGCCCCAGGCGGCCGCGACCCGCACGCCGTCCCGGCACGCCCGCTCGATCACCCAGGCGCCCAGCGCGAGGATGAGCACGCTGTCCTCGGCCACGTCGAGCCACTCCCCCGGCAGCAGCAGCCCGCGTTCGGGGTGCTGCCAGCGGACCAGCGCCTCCACGGCCACCACGCGCTCGTCCAGCAGGTCGACGACCGGCTGGTAGTGGAGCACGAACTGCTCGCGGGCCAGGGCCAGCCGCAGCTCCTCCGCGAGCCGCAGCTGCCGGTGCGCCCGGGCGTGCAGGCGCTCGCTGAACAGCTCCACCCGTCCGCGACCGGTCCCCTTGGCCTCGTACATCGCCGAGTCGGCCTCGCGCAGGAGGTCCTCGACAGCGACCCCCGGCCGGTAGAGGGCGACCCCGCCGCTCGCGCCCACCCGCATCCGGTGGCCTTCGACGGTGAGCGGCGCGGACACCTCGCCCATCACCCGGGCCGCTACCGCCTCGGCCTCCTCCGCGGTGCGCAGCCCCGGGCAGAGCACGACGAACTCGTCGCCACCCACCCGGGCCACGGTGTCACCGGGCCGGATGGCCGCGCGGAAGCGGTCGGCCACGGCCACCAGCAGCGCGTCGCCCACGGTGTGGCCGAGGGAGTCGTTGACGGTCTTGAACCCGTCCAGGTCGTAGAAGAGCAGGGCGAGCCCTTCCGCGCCCGCCCTGGTCTGCGCGGTGAGGGCCAGCTCCACGTGGTCGCGCAGCAGGGTGCGGTTGGGCAGCCCGGTGAGCTCGTCGTGCAGCGCCCGGTGGGTCAGCTCCTCCTCCAGCTCATGCCGGCTGGTGACGTCGAGCAGCTGCAGGCTTGCCGTGCGCCCCGGGGCCAGGACCCCCCGCCCGTCCTCCCCGGCAGGCAGCGCCGCCAGCGCCACCTGGCACCAGCGCTGGGCCGTCCCGTCCGAGCGCAGCCGGACCTCGCCCTCCCAGGCCGAGCTCTCGCCGGTGGCGAGGGTGGTGAGCACGCCGCGCAGCAGCTCGCCGTCCGGCGGGACCAGCTGCTCGGGCAGCGCGCGGCCCACGACCCCGGCCGGGCGCTGACCCAGCAGCCGGCCCAGGGCGGGGTTGGCGTCCAGGACGGGGAAGGCGGGGTCGTCCAGCGCGACGACGGCCTGCCCGACGAGGGCGCCGTCGATGCTGCGGCGCAGCGCACGGGCGCTGGCCAGGGCAGCCTGCAGCGCACGGGTGCGCTCGGCCTGGACCAGGGCGACGGCCAGGCCGATGAGGACCGAGACGCCGACGAAGGACTGCGCCAGCACGGCCCGGGTGAGGACGTCGTCGATCGAGGCGAACGGGCCGTAGCCCTTCACGGTGGCGACGATGGCCAGCGAGCCGGTGATCGTCTCCAGCAGCGCGGAGGGCCAGACGCCGAAGCGCAGGCCGGCCCAGACGGCGAGCGGGAGCAGCAGGAAGCCCTCCGGCCCGGAGCCGATCCAGAAGATCGCGGTGTAACCGGCCGTCGCCACGGCGACGAGCGCGACCAGCTCGACCAGGCGGGCCGCCGTCCACGGCTGGTCGCCGGGACGCTGCCTCGGTGTTCCGCCGGCTCGGGCAGCGGGCCGCAGCCGGGTCAGGACCCCGCGCCAGGCCGCGGCGGGCGGGGCGGAGAGCACCAGCGCCAGCACGAGCAGGCTGCTGACGGGGTTGCGGGGCACGAGATCGACCAGCGCGTGCCGGGCGCCCACTCCCGCGAAGGCGACCAGCAGCGCGGTTCCCAGCAGGCCGCTGAGGACCGAGGCGGCGAACGAGCAAAGGGCGACGGCGACGCCGCAGCGGACCGTGTCCAGCCGCGGCCACGCCGCCCCGGTGAGCCGCACGAGGACCAGCGCCCCCACCAGGCCCTGCACGACGTTCACCGGGCCGAAGCCGAGCCAGACGCCGAGCGGGGCACCCGTCAGCAGGTTGGCCAGCGACGCCAGGACGCCGAGGGTGACCAGCGACACCGCCAGGAGCCGGCGGCGCAGGGCGTCGAGGCACCACAGGATCGCGATGCCGGCAGCGGGCCACACCAGTGCGACCTCGCTGCCCTCCGGGCGGGTGGCGCGTCCAGCCACGACGGCCAGGCAGAACGCGACGGCCCAGAGCGCCGTCGCGACGGCCGAGGCCGGCAGCCGCGGGCCACGCTGGTGGACCACCGGTCCCCCTCTCCTGCTCGGTCGGCCCCCGCGACGCGTTCCGGTCCTCATGCCGGCTGGACTCCGGCTGGGCTCTGGCTGGCTGGACCGCTGGTGCTCGAACCCATGCCACCGTGCTCATGCAACCGTCGGGCGTTTCCGGCCGCATGAGCCGATCGCACTAGGCCCGGCGGGACCGCGGTCCTGCTGTCCACGCCGGCGGCGGTCCCCCGACACCGTGGCCCACGGCGCAGGAGCGCGTCCTGCTGATCGGCAGCCCCGCCCGCGTCCTGATCCCGGACCGCGCTGGCCGCGCCGCCCGCGTTCGGTTCGCCGCGATTCGTCCGGCTGGCCCGGGTGTCCCGGCGCGCCGACCCGGCGCCGCTGTGCGACCGTGGAGGTACGACGTGCAGCCGGTAGGAGCCGTCGGGACGGGGAACGAGGGCAGCAGGCGAGGAAGGACGGTCGGCAGCGTGGGTCTGGTGC
Source organism: Motilibacteraceae bacterium (assembly GCA_051953655.1). Taxonomy (GTDB): domain Bacteria; phylum Actinomycetota; class Actinomycetes; order Motilibacterales; family Motilibacteraceae; genus JBQCHF01. The sequence continues at coordinate 7,240 of JBQCIO010000163.1, read as the reverse complement.
GTCGGGCGGTGTCGCTCGCGGGGGTCCCGTTGGGCGCCGGGGCACGGATGGCCGGAGCCGCGGGCCGGGCGGCCCTGGGTGCCGACCGGGCCGCCGCCTACGACAAGGCCACCCAGGCCAGCGTGGACGCGCTGGTCACGACGCTGGCCAAGGTGCGCGGCCCGGCGATGAAGTTCGGCCAGGCCCTGGCCGTGTTCTCCTCCGCCCTGCCACCGGAGCTCGCCGACAAGCTCGAGTCGCTCAGCCGCCTCTACGAGCAGGCCGACCCGCTGCCCTACGCCAAGGTGGCCCCGCTGCTCTCGGTCCTGCCGGCCGGGGTCGAGGTCGAGGAGCAAGCGGTGGCGGCGGCCAGCCTCGGCCAGGTCCACCGGGCCACCTGGACCGACGGGCGCCCCGTTGCGGTGAAGCTGCGCTACCCCGACGCTCCGCGGGCCGTCCGCTCGGACATGGCCCAGCTGCGGGCGATGTCGCCGCTGCTGAGCCGGCTGCTGCCCTCGCTGGACCTGCGGGCCCTGCTGGACGAGCACGCGGCGCGGCTCACCGAGGAGCTCGACTACGAGTTCGAGGCGGGCTGGATGCACCGCTTCGCGCAGGGCTGGCAGGACAGCTTCGTCCACGTGCCGGCCGTGCTGCACGCCTCGGAGTCGGTGCTGGTCACCGAGTGGCTCGACGGCATGCCGTTCACCGAGGTCGTGGCGCGCGGCACCGCGGAGCAGCGCGACGCCGCCGGCAGCATGCTGTGCGAGTTCACCTTCGCCTCCCCGCGCCGGGTGTTCGCGATCCACGCCGACCCGCACCCGGGCAACTTCCGGCTGATGCCCGACGGCCGGCTCGGCGTGCTCGACTTCGGCTCGGTGGGGGCCGGTGCGGGCCTGTTCACGCAACTCTTCGCCACCACCGCCTCCTACGCCGCGTCGGACAAGGGCGAGGAGATCCGGCAGGCCTGGGTGGAGGCGGGTCTGGCCGACGAGGCCACCAGCACCGAGGCGCTCATGGACCTGCTCGACGTCGACACCCGGATCTGGACGCAGCCGGAGTTCACCTTCAGCACCGAGTGGCTCTCGACGTCGGCCAGCCGGTGGACGGACCCCGGCGCGGCGCTGGAGGGCGTGTCCCGGCTCCGGTTCCCGCCGTCCTACCTGCTCGAGCACCGCGCCGTGATGGGCACCCTCGCGCTGTCGTCGACGCTGGGGGCCACCGTGCCGATGCGGCGCATCCTCGAGGACGTGCTGGACGAGGCGGGGGCGCTCTAGGCCTGCCCGAGGCCGTCAGCGACGACCGGCGCGCTCGGCCCGCCGGGAGCGCTCGTGCTCGTAGGCGGTGAGCAGGATCCGTGCCCCGCGGCGCCCGGTCTGCTCCGAGGACTCCCAGCTGCGCTGGGCCGTCACCTCGACCTCGAGGCGCACCTGCCACCCCCCGCCCACCGCCCGGTGCGGCCCGTCGGCGCCGGGCAGGGCGGCCACCACGGCGGCGAGCGCGTTGGCGTCCTCGATCTCGCCGCAGTGCAGGACCACCTCGCGCACCCACACCCGTCGCGGCCCGCTCATGCCGGTGCGCACCTCCGGCCCCCCGGCACCGGCCCTGGTCACCTCCACCCGCATGCTGCTCGTGTCGGCAGCCGTCCGCGCCAGTTGAGCCCTCTCACCCCGCCCCTCCAAGTGCACGATCAGCCGGTGAGCGGGGGCGGCGGCGGGACCGGCACGGCGAGCAGGTCGAGCTCGATCACGCCCAGGCCGTGGGCGCGGCCGCGGGTCACCGGGACGCCGACGCCGTCCAGCAGCCGGGCCACGGCGGTGTTGTCCGGGGCGAACACGGCGGTGAGCCGGCGCACCCCGCGCTCGCGGGCGGCCAGGGCGAGCAGGCGCACCAGCGACGTGCCCAGGCCGGCGCCCTGCCAGTCCGGGGACAGCGCGATCGCGAGGTCGGCCTCGCCGGTGCTGCCGACGGCGTACTCCACCACGACGACCAGCCGCTGCTCGCCGTCGAGCACCACCAGCGCGAGGTCGTGGCGGTAGTCCATGGCCCGCAGCCGGCGCGCGATGAGCCGGTCCGGCGGTGCCGCCCCGAGGAATCGCGAGTGCACGAGGGAGGGCTCGGCGGCCTGCAGCGCGGCCCGCAGCGCGGTGAGGTCCTGCGGGACCACCGGCCGCACGTGCACCGTCCGGCCGTCGGCCAGGACGACGTCGCGCTCGAGCTCGTGCGGGTAACCGGCTGGTGTGACGGTCGGGTGCCGCCGGGTGCGGCGGGGGTCCGGCGGCCCAGGGGGTGCTGGGTGCGGCGCGTCATGGCGAGCCGCGGCCGGATCCTCCGCACCATCGCGTCCCCGACCCCTCGCCCGGCCGGTCGGCCGGCCGGGACGGGCCCCAGTCATCGCCGCCTCCCGCCTCCGGGGTGCCGTCGGCAGCGGTCAGCGTCCCTCCGCCGACCGGTCACCGTCGTCCGTCTCCCACCCTCCCGGCGTCCGCACGGCTGCGGCAGGGGCGAACGGCCCGCGGCGCCGGCCTCAGGCGGGGTCGCCGGTGCGGACCGCCGCGGCGCGCGGCTCGGGCAGCGTGAGCGCGGCCGGAGCAGGAGCGTCCCGCTCGGCCGACGCCTCCGCCGGCCGCTCGGTCGGGGCGCCGGGAGCCGGCGTCGACGCCGGCGACGCGGCGGCGGCAGCGAGCACCGCGCGGCGCAGCGCGGCCTCCGGCCACACCCGCGCGGCCAGGCCGAGCACCGCCAGGCCCAGCACGCCGGCGAGGGTGACGGCGAATGCGGGAGTCGCGCGGTCCGACAGCCATCCGGCCAGGGCGAAGGAGGCCGCGCCGGCGGTGGCGAACCCGGCCGAGGCCAGGCCGTTGACGCGCCCGCGAGCCTCGGGGGGCGTGACCGTCACGAGCGTCGCGATGAGGGTGAGCATGAAGCCCTGGCATCCGCCGCTGACCGCCCACAGCACCGCCGCGACGGCGACCGGCGGGTCCACGGCGGCGCCGAGCAGGACGGTGGAGCCGGCGACGGCCAGGGGCAGCACCAGGCCGAGCTGATCGGCCGGGGGCCGACGGAGGATGAGCGCGGCTCCCGCGGCCGCCCCGAGCGGGAGGGCGGCGAGCAGGAGGCCCCCGGACAGCGACCCTCCGCCGTGGGCGCGGGCGTAGGCCAGGCCGGCGCCCTCCGGTGCCACCAGGAAGACCGTCGACCCCCAGCCGACGAGCAGCAGCGCCCGGCGGCGGGAGTCACGCCGGACCAACCGGGTGCCCTCGGCCAGGTCGGCGAGGAAGCCGCGCAGCCCGGGGGTGGACTGCAGGGCGGCGGGCCGGCGACGGACCAGGGCCAGCACGAGCAGGGCGCTGACCCCGAAGCTGACGGCGTCGAGCAGCAGCCCGGCCTCGGGGCCGACGAGCGCCACCACGGCGCCCCCCAGCAGGAACCCGACCGCCTGGTCGGCCTGGTAGAGCACCCGCATGAGCCCCTCGGCCGCGTAGTAGCGCGCCGGGTCGGGCAGCAGGTCCGCCAGGAGCGCGCGCCGCGCGGAGGTGAACGGGGCCTCGATGAGCTGGGCGACCAGCAGCACCACGAGCAGGAGCAGGACCGGCCCGCCCCGCACCGACAGCAGGGCGAGGAGCACGAGCAGCAGGCCGCGGGCGGCGTCGCAGGCGAGAAGCACCTCGCGGCGGGGCAACCGGTCGGCCAGTGGGCCGAGCAGCGCCGCTCCCAGCATGCCCGGGGCGTAGGAGACGGCGAAGACGAGGGCCGCGAGCAGGGCGCTGTCGTACTCGCGCAGGATGAGCATCGCCAGGGCCACCCGGGCGACCTGGTCGCCCCAGTCGCTGAGCACCTGGCCGCAGACCAGGCCGGCGACCTCGCGGTGGCGCAGCACGTCGACGACCCGCACCCTGCGACCGGCCGCCGTGGCGCTCATGCGTAGAACGTCCTCTCCACGACGGCTCTGGACCGTCGCACCACTCGGCGGTAGTCGTCGAGGACCGCACCGGTCGATCCCGGAGGGTAACCGACCGCCCACGCGATGCCGGCCAGTTCGCGCACATCGGTCGGCAGCAGGTCGCCGGGGCGACCGCGCACCAGCGACACCGCGTTGCGCAGCCGGGTGGCGGTGCGCCAGGCCTCGGCCAGGACGTCGCGGTCCTCGGCCGCGAGCAGCCCGGCGTCGACGGCCGCGTCGAGGACGTCGAGGGTGCGCGGGGTCCGCAGCGTGGGCACCTGCCCGGCATGACGCAGCTGCAGCAGCTGCGCGGTCCACTCGACGTCGGACAGCCCGCCCCGGCCGAGCTTGGTGTGCAGCGTGGGATCGGCGCCGCGCGGCAGGCGCTCGGCCTCCATCCGGGCCTTGAGCCGGCGCACCTCGCGCACGTCGTGCTCGGACAGCCCGCCGGGCGGGTAGCGCAGCGGCTCGACGAGGGCGAGGAACTCCGCCCCCAGCGCCGGGTCGCCGGCCACCGGTGCCGCCCGCAGCAGGGCCTGGGCCTCCCAGACCAGCGACCACCGCGCGTAGTAGGCGGCGTAGGAGCCGAGGGTGCGCACGAGGGGGCCGTTGCGTCCCTCGGGGCGCAGGTCGGCGTCGAGCAGCAGCGGCGGGTCGGGGGCGGGCAGGGCGAGCAGCCGGCGCAGCTCCTGGACGACGGCGAGGGCGGCGGCGTGGGCGTCCTGCTCGTCGGCGCCGGGCAGCGGGTCGTGGACGAGCAGGACGTCCGCATCGCTGCCGTAGCCGAGCTCGTGGCCGCCGAGCCGGCCCATGCCGATCACGGCCAGCCGGGTGGGCAGCGGACTCCGCCGCTCGGCCACGACCGCCCGGGTGGCGGCGTCGAGGCCGCCGGCGATGGTGGCCACGGCGACGTCGGTGAGCGCGTCACCCACGCCGCGCACGTCCAGCAGCCCGAGCAGGTCCGCCACCGCGGTGCGGAACAGCTCGCGGCGGCGCACGGCGCGCACGGCGGTGACGCCCTGGACCGGGTCGTCGTAGCGGCGGGCGGAGGCGAGCGCCTCGTCCAGCAGGGCGGCCCGTCCGCGCGGCACCAGCTCGTCGTCGTCGGCCAGCAGCTGCACGGCCTCAGGGGCCCGCAGCAGCAGCTCGACGGCGTAGCGGCTGGTGGACAGGATCCGGGCCATCCGCTCGGCGGTGGCGCCCTCGTCGCGCAGCACGCGCAGGTACCAGTGGGTGCTCCCCAGCGCCTCGCTCACCTGCCGGAACGCGAGCAGGCCGGCGTCGGGGTCGGGGGCGTCGGCGAACCAGCCGAGCAGCACCGGCAGCAGCGTGCGCTGGATGGCCGCTCGGCGGCTCACACCGCTGGTGAGGGCGGAGATGTGCCGCAGCGCCCCCTCGGGGTCGGCGTAGCCGAGGGCCCGCAGCCGGGCCTCGGCCGCGGCCGGGCTGAGCCGCACCTCCTCCGGCGCGAGCCGGGCGACGGCGTCGAGAAGCGGGCGGTAGAACAGCTTCTCGTGCAGCCTGCGCACCTCGCGGCCGTGCCGGCGCCACACGGCGACCACCTCCGACGCGGCGTCGGAGCGGTACCCGAGCGACCGGCCCAGACGGCGCAGGTCGGCCTCGTCGTCGGGGACCACGTGCGTACGGCGCAGCCGGTGCAGCTGGATCCGGTGCTCCAGCGAGCGCAGGAACCGGTAGGCGCGGTCGAGCTCGGCGGCGTCGTCGCGGCCGACGTAGCCGTGGGTGCTCAGCTCCTCGAGGGCCTCGAGGGTGTTGCCGCTGCGCAGCCGGTCGTCGGCGCGACCGTGCACGAGCTGCAGCAGCTGGACGGAGAACTCGACGTCCCGCAGCCCTCCTGGGCCGAGCTTGAGCTGGCGGTCGGCCTCGGCGGCGGGGATGTGCTCCTCCACCCGGCGGCGCATCTGCTGGACGTCGGGCACGAAGTTCGGGCGCTCGGCGGCCTGCCACACCAGCGGCAGGATCGTGCGGGCGTACTCCTCGCCCAGCCCGACGTCGCCGGCCACCGGACGCGCCTTGAGCAGGGCCTGGAACTCCCAGGTGCGCGCCCACCGCTCGTAGTAGGCACGGTGGCTGGCCAGGGTGCGCACCAGCGGGCCGTCCTTGCCCTCCGGCCGCAGGTTCGCGTCGACCGGCCAGATCGTGCCCTCGGCGGTGGCGGCGCTGCAGACCCGCATCAGGCCGCTGGCCAGCCGGGTGCCCGTGCGCAGCGCCTCGCCCTCGTCGCCGTCGCCCTCCGGCTGCGCGACGAAGACGACGTCGACGTCGCTGACGTAGTTCAGCTCGCGGCCGCCGCACTTGCCCATGCCGATGACCGCGAGCCGGCAGGGTGCGGCGTCGGCGGGCAGCTCGGCGCGGGCGATGGCCAGCGCGGCGTCGAGCGTCGCGGCGGCGAGGTCGGCCAGCTCGGCCGCGGCCGAGGCCACGTCGGTGACCCCGGTGAGGTCCCGGCCGGCGAGGTCGAGCAGCCGGCGCCGGTAGGCGACCCGCAGGGCGTCGGCGGGGGCGAGCCCCTCCAGCGTCCTCGCCGGGTCCGCCACCGGGGTCTCCGACGTCCCGTCGGAGCCGACCGCCCCGAGCAGCTCCGCGCGGACGGCCGCCGGCTCGGGGCTGTCCTCGCTGCCGGTGGCCAGCAGCCGCCAGTCGCGCGGGTGGCGGGCCAGGTGGTCGGTGAGGGCGAGGCTGGCCCCGAGCACGGCGGCCAGCCGGTCGCGCAGCTCCTCGTCGACCTCCAGCGCCCTGCGCAGGGCGGCGGCGTCCGGGCCGAGCGCCTCGACCAGCCTGGTCAGCCCGAGCACCGCGGCGTCGGGGTCGGCGGCGCCGGCCAGCGCCTCGATCAGCTCCTCCCCCAGCGGGCCGCCGTTCTCCGGCGCCACCAGCGCCCCGCCGTCGAGCAGCCGCGCGGTGCGCCCGACGTCGACGAACCCCAGCCGGGCCAGCCGCCCCGCGCCCGTCCTCTGCCGCTCGCCCTCCGCCACGGTTCGCATCCTTGCGCATGGGGTGTGGGGGGACCCTGACCCGATGCTCGGCGAGTGAGGGTCCCCTCATGCAGCTGGTTCGACCCGACGCCCGGCTGCGGTCCCCTGGGCAAGGCCACCGGCGCTGGTGACGGAGGGAGCCGCGTGCGGGGCCGGTCCGGCGGCCGGCTCACGTCACCTTCATGATCGTTCTTATTGGGTCGGGGGGGGCCCCCCACCCAAAGGGTTTGGGGGGGGGGGCCCCCCCCCCACAAAAACCAGAGGGAGGGGTGGGGGGGCCGCCGCCCGCCCGCGCCCCCCCCCCCCGCCCCCCCGCCCCCCCCCC
>JBQCIO010000162.1:0-7141 GCA_051953655.1 Motilibacteraceae bacterium | reverse complement strand
TTTTTTTCTCCTGGTGCCCTCGGTTTTTTGTTTTTTCTTTTTTGGGGGGGGGTCCCCCGGGGGGCCCCCCCCCACTCCTGTGTCAGCTCCTGTGTCAGCTCCTGTGTCAGCTCCCGCCCCAGCTCACGCGTCGACCGTCTCCCGGTCCCGCTCCTGACCCGGGGTGGGCAGGACGAACCGGTAGCCGACGTTGCGCACCGTGCCGATGAGCGCCTCGTGCTCGGCCCCGAGCTTGGCGCGCAGGCGCCGCACGTGGACGTCGACGGTCCGGGTGCCGCCGAAGTAGTCGTAGCCCCAGACCTCCTGCAGCAGCTGGGCGCGGGTGAACACGCGGCCCGGGTGCTGGGCGAGGAACTTGAGCAGCTCGAACTCCTTGAAGGTGAGGTCGAGCGTGCGGCCGCGGACCTTGGCGGTGTAGGTGGCCTCGTCGATCGACACGTCGCCGCTGCGGATCTCCGGCGGCGCCTCGTCCACCGCCGACCCGGCCAGCGCCAGCCGGCCGGTGCTGAGCCGGATCCGCGCCTCCACCTCGGCCGGCCCCGCGGTGTCCAGCAGCACGTCGTCCACGCCCCACTCGGCGTTGACCACGGTCATCCCGCCCTCGGTGACGACCAGCACCACCGGGACGTCGACGCCGGTGGTGCGCATGAGCCGGCACAGCGAGCGGATGTGCGGCAGATCGCGGCGACCGTCGACGAGCACGACGTCGGACGGTGGCGCGTCGACCAGTGCCGAGGGCTCGGCGGGCAGGATGCGCACGCTGTGGCTGAGCAGGCCGAGGGCTGGCAGCACCTCGGCCGAGGGCTGGACAGAGCTGGTCAGCAGCAGGATCCGGCTCATGGGCGACCTCCCCGGGTGAGCGGTGGCCGCCGCAGCAGCCCTGACGCACGGGTCCGCCCGGCCCTCCGGGATCGCCGGACGGCGGGGTGAACGCGAAAGGACCCGGGGGCCACGGCGCCCAGGTCCTCTGGTCAGGCAGGATAGCGGGATGCGGCGCGCGACGGGGACCCGAGGGCTGGACCGGCCCTCCCCCCGCGTCCCGGCCGCGCCGTCCTCGGTCCGACGGTGGGAGTCGCGGGCGCGACGGTGGGCCCCTGTCGTCGACGGCCCGCTGCCGCCGGTGCACCTGCTCACCGCGGCCGACGGCGTGCGGATCGAGGCGGTCCTTGACCCGCCGCTGGACCCGCCGCTGGACGGGGCGGACCCGGCCCCGGACATGGGGGACCGGGTCGTCTTCGTCGTCGCGCACGGCTTCACCGGCTCCTGGCGCCGCCCCGCGGTGCGTGCGGTGGTGCACGGCCTGCGCGCCCACGGCGCCGTCGTCAGCTTCGACTTCCGCGGCCACGGCGGCTCCGGCGGTGCCTCCACGGTGGGCGACCGGGAGGTCCTCGACCTCGACGCGGCGGTGGCCTGGGCGCGCTCGCAGGGTGCGCAGCGCGTCGTCACGGTCGGCTGGTCGATGGGCGCCTCCGTGGTGCTGCGGCACGCAGCCCTGCAGCACCCGTCCGCCGACGGCAGCTCGCTGCACCCGCCGGCCGGGGGCGTGGCCGCCCGGCCCGTGGACGCCGTCGTCGCGGTGAGCGGCCCGGGCCGCTGGTGGTTCCGCGGCACCCCGCCCATGCGCCGCGTCCACCTCGCGGTCGAGACCCACGCCGGGCGCGCGGTGGCCCGCTGGTGCCTGCGCACGCGCATCGCCGAGGACGGGTGGGACCCGGTGCCCGAGTCGCCCACGCAGGCTGCCGCGCGGATCGCGCCCACCCCGCTGCTGGTGGTGCACGGCGACGCCGACCCCTACTTCCCGGTCGCCCACGCCGAGGCGGTGCACGCCGCCGCCCGCGAGCCCAAGGAGCTGTGGGTCGAGGCCGGCTTCGGCCACGCCGAGGGCGCCGCCGATCCCGAGCTGGTCGACCGGATCGCCCGCTGGGCGCTGACCCGGGTGGGGGTGGGCGGCTGATGCGGGTCACGCTGCGCTACTGGGCCGCCGCCCGCGCCGCGGCCGGGACGGCGGAGGAGCAGGTCGAGCTGCCCGACGGCGCCGATCTCGCCGCCGCGCTCGAGGCCGCCCGGGCCGCCCACGGTGCGGAGCTGGGCCGGGTGCTGGAGCGCTGCTCCTACCTCGCCGACGAGGTGCGGGCCAGGCCGGGCACCGTGCTGGCCGACGGGTCCGTCGTCGAGGTCCTGCCGCCGTTCGCGGGGGGCAGCGATGACGCGCCGGAGGCGTCCGGCGATCCGTCCGTCGGCTCGGCTGCCGGGCGGCACCGCCGGGCGGCGGCATCGGCGTCGGCGACCGCACCGCCCAGCGAGCCGACCAGCGAGCCCCCCGGTCAGCTCGGCGTGCCCCCGCAGCCGGCGGCCCAGCCGGTGGAGCGGGCCGCCGCGGACCGGAGCGACCCGCCCGCCCGGACGGCGCCGCTGGGGCCGCCCGCTCCCGTCCACCCGCTCGTGGCCGCCGCCGCGCTGGTGCCGGCCGCGCTGCTGACCCTGGGCGCCGGCGTGGGGCGCGAGGTGCTCGTCGTCGCGCTCGCGGTGCTGCAGCTGGCGCTGCTCGCCGGCTGGTGGGCCGCCGTCCGCGCCCCGGGCCGGCTCGGCGGCCAGGCGCTCGGTGCCCTCGTGGCCGTGCTGGCCGACGCCCTCGTGCTCGCCGACGGCGCCTCGTTGGCCCCGGTGCCGCGGGTGCTCGGCGCCGCGGTGCTGGGGCTCTTCGCCGTGCAGCTGGCCCGGCGCGACGGCCGGCCCGACCTCGTCGGCTCGCTCGCCGCGGGGGCCGCCGCGTGCTCCCTCGTGGGGCTCGGGGCCGCGCTGCTCGCGGCGCGCGCCCTGCCCGACGGCACCTCGCTGGTGGCGGTGACCGCGCTGTCGGCCGGCGTCGCCGCCGCGCTGGCCGGCCTCGGTGCCGGGGCCCGCAGCGCCTCCGCCCGCGTCGTCGCGGTCGTCGTGGCCATCGCGGTGGCCGTGGCCGCGGGGGCCGCCGCCGGAGCCATCGGCTCGGCCGGTCCCCTGGTCGGGGCCCTGCTCGGGCTGGCCGCCGGCGCCGTGGGCGCGGTCGGGCAGGCGCTGGCGGCCCTGCTTCCGGGCCACCGCGGCGAGCCGGTGCCGACGCTCGCCGCCGCGGCCGTGCTGCCGGTGCTGCTCGCGGCTCCGCTGGCCTACGTGCTCGGCCGGCTGCTGGTGGGCTGACCCGTGCGCAAGCTGGTCGTCGCGATCGTCGTGGTGCTGCTGCTCCTGGTGGCGGCCGACCGCGCCGCGGCGTTCGTCGTCTCGCGGCAGGCAACCGACCGGCTGGCCGCCCAGGGGGCGGAGGACCCGCACGTCAGCGTGCAGGGCTTCCCGGTGCTGACGGACCTGCTGCGCCGGTCCGTGCCCGCCGCGCACGTGACCGCCGGCTCGCTCGATGTCGCCGGGGGCACCCTCCGGCACGTCGACGCCGAGCTGCACGACGTCCGGCTGTCCGGGTCGGACCGCTCCTCCAGCCAGCAGGTCACCTCCGGCCGGCTCGACGCCACCGCGCTGGTCAGCTGGGCCCAGGTGGAGCAGGCGGCCGGCCTGCCGGCCGGTGCGCTGTCGGCCCAGGGCGACCGGGTGCGGGTGAAGGTCCAGCTGCCGGTGGCAGGGGTCGACGTCGCGGTGTCCGCGCTGGCCGACGTCGCCGTGGACGGCCGCGACGTCGTCATCACCCCCGAGCGGGTGTCGGTGGGCGGCAGCGGGGAGCTGGCCGCCTCGCTCGCCGACGCGGTCAAGCGCCGCGCCACCTACCGCGCGCCGGTGCCCGACCTCCCGCAGGGCATCGAGCTGGCCGGGGTCGCCGTGACCCAGCCGGGGGTGCGGGTGCACGTCACCGGCACCGACGTCACGCTCGGCTCGACGTCGTGACCGGCGTCGTGACCGGCGTCGTGACCGAAGGCTGCGCCTGCGCCCGGGAATGTGCTCGGGAATGTGCTCGGCCCGGCGTCGGTTGGGGCAGCCCATGACCGGCGTCGTCGTCCTGGTCGTGGCGCTGCTGGCCGCCACGGCCTTCGGGCTCTACCGCAGGCGGACCGACGGCCGGGTCCGCAGCGTGGGGGCCGTCCAGGCCGGAGGAGCCGCGGCGGGGGACCCCGCGGTGGCGGTGCTCACCGAGACCGACCTCGGGGCCGCGCTCGGCGATCGGTTCACGCTGCTGCAGTTCTCCTCGGCGTTCTGCCAGCCCTGCCGCGTGACCCGGGTGGTGCTGGCCGACGTCGCCGGCTCGGTGCCCGGGGTCGCGCACGTGGAGCTGGACGCCGAGCAGCACCTGGACCTGGTGCGGCGGCTCGACGTCCTGCGCACGCCCACCACCTTCGTCCTGGACGGCTCGGGACGGGTCGTGCAGCGGGCGGCGGGGGCCCCGCGCAAGGCCGACGTCCTCGCGGCGCTCGGCGCCGCGGCGGGCTGAGCGACGTGCCCGTGTCCTGGACACCTCGTCCCATGATGCGGACCCGGCTCGCCCACGTTCTGGACAGCGGTCTACGCTCCTGGACCGTGACCACCACAGAGCTGACCAAGCGGAGGTCGGTCGACTTCGGCCGCACCACCAGCTCGCTCTGTCGCATGCCCTGACGGGGCGGCGCTTCCCGGTCTCCGACACGCCGCCCTGACGCGTCCAGGCGTCCCCGGCGTGCACAGGTCCTCTCGCTGACCTCCTGTCGTGCGCCGACCCCACCTCGCGCACAGGAGCTCGCTGTCATGTCCCTCGACGAACTGTCCCGCGACGCGCGCGTCGCCGTGGCTGCACCCCTCCGGACCGCACCCGACCGCCCGCAGGTCGACCCGCGCGGGCAGCGCCTCGCCGCCACCCTCACCTCGGTCGTCCTCGCCGTCGTGCTGCTCACCGGCGCCGGCTGGCTGCTGGCGCTGCAGGCCGTCGTGTTCGCGGCCGGCGCGCTGCTCGGCGTCCAGGCCTCGCCCTACGGCGTGCTCTACCGGCGCCTGGTCCGTCCGCGCCTCGGCCCGCCCCGCGAGCTCGAGGACGCCGCGCCGCCCCGCTTCGCCCAGGCCGTCGGCCTGGTCTTCGCTCTCCTCGGGCTCGTCGGCTTCGCCGCCGGGTCCTCGGTGCTCGCCCTGGGGGCGACCGCGCTCGCGCTGGTCGCCGCCTTCCTCAACGCGGCCTTCGGTTACTGCCTGGGCTGCGAGATGTTCCTGCTGATCACGCGCATCCCACTGTTCCGATCGCTGTTCCGCTCGCCGTCGACCCCTTCGGCGCGGAACGAGAAGGAGGTCTCCGCATGAGCCGCTCCGCAGTGCTCGTCGACGCCGACTGGGTCGAGGCCCACCTCGACGACGCCAAGGTCGTGCTGGTCGAGGTGGACGAGGACACGTCCGCCTACGACAAGAACCACATCCGTGGCGCCGTCCGCATCGACTGGAAGCAGGACCTGCAGGACCCGGTCCGTCGCGACTTCGTGAACAAGGAGCAGTTCGAGGCGCTCCTGTCCGGCAAGGGCATCGCCAACGACGACACCGTCGTGCTCTACGGCGGCAACAACAACTGGTTCGCCGCCTACGCCTACTGGTACTTCAAGCTCTACGGCCACCAGGACGTGCGCCTGCTCGACGGCGGCCGCAAGAAGTGGGAGCTCGACTCCCGCGAGCTCGTCGACGCCGCTGTCGAGCGCCCCGTCACCTCCTACACGGCGTCGGAGCCGGACACCAGCATCCGCGCCTTCCGCGACGAGGTCGTCGAGATCGCCAGCACTCAGGCGCAGAACCTGGTCGACGTCCGCTCGCCCGACGAGTTCAGCGGCAAGATCCTGGCGCCGGCGCACCTGCCGCAGGAGCAGTCGCAGCGGCCGGGCCACGTCACCGGCGCCAAGAACATCCCGTGGTCCAAGGCGGCCAACGACGACGGCACGTTCAAGAGCGACGACGAGCTGCGCGACCTCTACGCGGGTGCCGGCGTCGACTTCGCCAAGGACACGATCGCCTACTGCCGCATCGGCGAGCGCTCGGCGCACACCTGGTTCGTCCTGCACGAGCTGCTGGACCAGCCGAACGTGAAGAACTACGACGGCTCGTGGACCGAGTACGGCTCGCTGGTCGGCGTGCCGGTCGAGCTGGGGGACGGTAGCTGACATGTGCGGAGCCACCACTGGCGGACTGTCCCTGGAGGGGATCGACGTGGCCAAGGAGACCGTGATCCAGGGCGTCGTCGCCCGCGAGGGCGAGCCGGTCGGCGGCGCCTACGTGCGCCTGCTCGACGCCACCGGCGAGTTCACCGCCGAGGTGCCCACCTCGGCCACCGGGCACTTCCGCTTCTTCGCGGCGCCGGGCACGTGGACCGTGCGGACCCTGGCGCCCAAGGCGTCGCCGGTGGATCGCACCGTGCTCGCCCGCCAGGGCGAGGTCGCCGAGGTCGAGGTCGCCATCCCGGCGTAGGCATCTCCGGACCGCGCACGAGGGCGGGGAGGATGGGCGGGTGCGCCCCCTCCCCGCCCTCGTGCCGTCCGGGCTGCTGTCTGTGCTGGTCGCCGGGCTGGTCTCCGGCCTGCTCGCCGGGCTGCTCGCGGGCTGCCAGGGGAGCGCATCACCCGCCCCGGCCCCGACGGTCACCGCCGCCGGAGGGCCCATCCCGCCCGCCGACGCCTTCCGCGCCCGGGTGCTGCGCGTCGTCGACGGCGACACGTTCCTGGCCGACCCGCTCTCCGGTCCCGCGGCCGGGCGCAGCTCGGTGCGGGTGCGGCTGGTGGCGGTGAACGCGCCGGAGTCGGTGAAGCCGGACGCCCCGGTGGAGTGCTGGGGACCGCAGGCATCGCACGCGCTGTCCGTCCTGCTGCGGCCGGGGGCCGAGCTGCGCGCCGCCTACGAGGGCACCCGGCACGAGGACGAGTTCGGCCGCCAGCTCTGGCACGTCTGGCTGCCCGACGGCCGCTTCCTCGAGGACGTGCTGGTGGCCGCCGGCGACGTCCGCCCGGTCACCTACGCCGGCCAGGACCGCTACGCCGCCCACCTGTCCGCCCTCGCGCGGACCGCCCGCGCGCAGCGCGCCGGCCTCTGGGGCGCCTGCCCCACCTCGCGCTCACCCCGCCCACCCGCCCCCGGCCCACTCCAGCCCCAATCGGAACGATCACGTGGACGTGAGCGATCCATGCTTACCGCGCCAGATCTGTCGCGGTAAGCATGGAAGGAT